>NZ_JACGWV010000002.1:946783-1262377 GCF_014137995.1 Promicromonospora sukumoe | reverse complement strand
CGAAGATCAGGGCGTTCGGCGGCTCGGGCTCCAGGCGGTCCAGCGCGAGCACCAGGGGCAGCCACACTGCGACGGGGAGCAGCGCCAGCAGCAGCCCGACGACGAAGGATGCGCCGCCCGTCACCGCGTCGAACGCGAGGATGACCAGCAGGCAGACGGACGCGAAGACGATCCCGACGATCACTCCGACAGGGGCACGCCCGGGGGCGCGACCCTGGAGGATCGCACTGGGATCGATGGCCATGCCATGGGACCCTACCGACTCGGTACCCGTCACGGCGGGCGAACGGCCGCGCCGCGCCCGGCTACGCTTCGCACGTGCCCCCACGTGTCGCTCTCGAGCTCGCTGTCCAGGACCCGGCCGGGGCGGTGATCGCTGCCGACGTCGGTGCCCGGCGCGTCGAGCTCTGCTCCGCGCTCGGCGCCACCGGCGGCATCACGCCCAGCGCCGCGCTGATCGAGGCGGTGATTGACGCCGCGGCGGTGGTCCCGACGTCGGACAGCGCGCCGATCCTCGAGGTCCACGTGCTGATCCGCCCCCGGCCCGGCGGGTTCGTGTACTCGCCGGCCGAGCACGACCTGATGCTCCGCGAGGTGATCCTGTCGGTCGACGCCGGCGCGGACGGCGTCGTCGTGGGCGCACTGACGCCGTCGGGCACCGTGGACGTCGCGCGCACGCGCGCCCTGGTCGACGCCGCCGACGACGCCGAGGTGACGTTCCACCGGGCGCTCGACGTGGTCGCGGACCCGGTCGCGGCGCTCGACGCGCTGGCCGAGCTGGGCGTGGCGCGCGTGCTGACCTCGGGCGGCGCGGCCCGCGCGGCCGAGGGCCTGGACCGCCTCGGCGCCCTCGTGGAGCGCAGCGCGGAGCTCGGCATCGAGATCATGGCGGGCGGCGGCGTGACCGCCGCGGACATCCCCGCGCTGCTCGCCGTGGGCGTCGACGCCGTGCACCTGTCGGCCAAGCGGACCGTGAAGGACGCGGGCGGCCCCGGGGGCGGCGGCGACGCCGGCTACGAGGTGACGGATCAGACACTGGCCGAGGCTGCGGCCAGGGCTCTCCGCACTACGGTTGAGTCATGACCTCAGAGCCGGCACGTGTGCCTGTCGACGCCACCACCACCCACGCCTGGGGCTCGCTCACCGAGCTCTCCAAGAACCTCCGGCCCGACCTGCGCGGCTGGTTCGCCGAGGACCCGGCCCGCGCCGGCCGCCTCAGCCACCAGGCCGCCGACCTGCACGTCGACCTGTCGAAGAACCTGGTCACGGACGACGTGCTCGCGGCGCTCCTCGCCCTGGCCGACGAGGTGGGCCTCGCGGAGCGCCGTGACGCGATGTTCGCCGGCGAGCACATCAACGTCACCGAGGACCGCGCCGTGCTGCACACCGCGCTGCGCCGCCCGTCGGACGAGCCCCTGACCGTCGACGGCCAGGACGTCACCGCCGACGTGGCCGACGAGATCGCCAAGGTCTACGCGTTCGCCGAGAAGGTCCGCTCCGGCGAGTGGACGGGCGTCACCGACGAGCCCGTGCGAACCATCGTGAACATCGGGATCGGCGGCTCCGACCTGGGCCCCGTCATGGCGTACGAGGCCCTGGAGCCCTACGTGCAGGACGGCCTGGAGGTCCGGTTCGTCTCCAACATCGACCCGACCGACGTCGCGCAGAAGACCGCCGACCTGGACCCGACGACCACCCTGTTCATCGTCGCCTCCAAGACCTTCGGCACGCTGGAGACCCTCACCAACGCGCGGCTCGCCCGCGACTGGCTGTGGCGCTCGCTGGTCGCCGCCGGCGCCATCGAGGACTCCGAGGAGGGCCGCGCCGACGCCGTCGCCAAGCACTTCGTCGCCGTGTCCACCGCCCTGGACAAGGTCGAGGCCTTCGGCATCGACCCCGCCAACGCGTTCGGGTTCTGGGACTGGGTGGGCGGCCGCTACTCCGTCGACTCGGCCATCGGCACCTCGCTCGCCGTCGCCATCGGCCCCGACGCGTTCGCCGACTTCCTCGGCGGCTTCCACGCGATGGACGAGCACTTCCGCACCGAGCCGTTCGAGCGCAACGTGCCCGCGCTGATGGGCCTGCTCAACGTCTGGTACGTGAACTTCCGCGACGCGCACACGCACGCCGTGCTCCCGTACGCGCAGCAGCTCCACCGGTTCCCGGCGTACCTGCAGCAGCTCACGATGGAGTCCAACGGCAAGTCGGTGCGCTGGGACGGCACGCCCGTCACGACCGAGACCGGCGAGGTCTTCTGGGGCGAGCCCGGCACCAACGGCCAGCACGCGTTCTACCAGCTCATCCACCAGGGCACGCGGCTGATCCCGGCCGACTTCATCGCCGTGGCCAACCCCGCCTACCCGCTGGCGGACGCAGTGGGCGACGGCGGAGCGGTCGAGGCCGGCGCCGACGTGCACGGCCTGTTCCTCGCGAACTTCTTCGCGCAGACCAAGGCGCTCGCGTTCGGCAAGACGGCCGACGAGGTGCGGGCCGAGGGCGTCGCCGAGGACCTGGTCTCGGCCAAGGTGTTCAGCGGCAACCGGCCGACGACGTCGATCCTCGCCCCCGCGCTGACCCCCGCCGTGCTGGGGCAGCTCGTGGCGCTGTACGAGCACATCACGTTCGTCCAGGGCGTCGTGTGGGGCATCGACTCGTTCGACCAGTGGGGCGTCGAGCTCGGCAAGAAGCTCGCGCTGGAGATCGCCCCCGCGGTCGCGGGCGACGAGGCCGCCCTGGCCGCGCAGGACCCGTCGACGGCGGCGCTGATCGCGAGGTACCGCGAGCTGCGCGCCTGACGCAGACCTCGGCCCGGGCGCCGCGAGGCGCCCGGGTTAGAGGATTCTCATCCGGATCGGGGCGCTTCTGCCCCGCCCGGCTGCGAGGATGGCACGGTGAACACCCACCTCGATCTGCTGACCGGCGAGTCCGCCGCGGGGCTCCTCGACGCCGCCGTGGCGACGGCGGGTGGTGAGCTCGTCGACTGGCGGGTGCGCCAGGTGGACCACCGGCCGGGCTCGACGACCACGGTGTCCTACCGCGCGACGGTGCGGTGGAACGGCGTCGAACGCTCCGAGACGCTCGGCGCGAGCGTCGGCCGGGCGCGCGACGGCCGCAAGCCCGGCGTGGTCACGCTGTCCGACGGCGACGCCACGGTCGCCGTGTGGCGCTTCCCCGGCGACCCGGCGCTGCCCGCCCTGCCGCGCGCCTTCGACCCCGCCGCGGTCGAGGAGCTGCTGGCGGGGCTCGGCGTCGGCCCGCGCGAGCGTGCGCACCCCGAGCTGAAGGTCCGCGCCTACCGGCCCACGCGGCGTGCGGTGCTGGAGGCGACGGCGGCGTCGGCCCGGGTGTTCCTCAAGGTGCTGCGCCCGCGCAAGGTCGCGGACCTGCACCAGCGGCACGCGCTGCTGTCCCGGGCCGGGCTGCCCGTGCCGCGCCCCCTCGGCTGGTCCGACGACGGCCTGCTGGTCCTGTCGCCGCTGCACGGCACCGAGATGCGGACCGCCGTCCGCGACGGGGCCCGCATCCCGTCCCCGCCCGAGATCCTGGACCTGCTCGACCGGCTGCCCGCCGAGGTGCGCGACCTGCCGCGCCGCCCGGCCTGGAGCGAGTCGGCGCAGCACTACGCGGGCGTGATCGGGGCGGCGCTGCCCGCGGAGGCCGCCCGGGCGGACGACCTGGCCGCGGCCGTCGCCGCGCGGCTCGCGGAGCGCGGCACCGGGACCGACCCGACGCACGGCGACCTGTACGAGGCCCAGATCATGCTCACCGACGGGCGGGTCACCGGTCTGCTCGACGTGGACTCCGCGGGGCCGGGGCACCGCGCCGACGACCTCGCGTGCCTGGTCGCGCACCTGGACGTGCTGTCCCTCGTGGGCGGGTCCGACGCCGGGCACGTGGCCCGCGCGAACCGGATGCGCCGGCTCGCGGCGGACTACGCGACCGGGTTCGTGACCGAGCCCGGCGGCCGCGGCGTCGACCCGCGCGACCTCGCGGCCCGGGTCGCGGGCGTGCTGCTCTCCCTGGCCACGGGCCCGCACCGGGTCCAGGAGCGCAACTGGCAGGCGGCGACGTCGCGCCGCCTCGACGTCGTGGCGGCCTGGCTCGACGGGTCGCGCCTCGCGACCGCCGGCGCGGGCGCCCGTTGAGCCTGCGTCGGCCCTCGGTCCGGGCCAAGGTCGTGACCGTCGTCGTGGCGGTGACCGCCATCGGGCTGCTCGGGGCGGGCCTGCTGACGCACGCCATCCAGTCCCAGCAGATCATGGACGACATCTCCGAGGACTTCGACCAGGAGATGGGCGAGCTGCAGCGGCTCGCGATCGACGGTGTGGACCCGGAGACCGGCGAGGACTTCCACGGCGCCGGGCGGCTCATGAGCGTCGCCATGGAGCGCAACGTCCCGGGCACCAACGAGATGTTCGTGAGCTACCTGGACGGCGTGCACCAGCAGTCCAACCCGCCCGCGCTGAGCCGGGTGATCGCGGACGACCCGGTGGTCCAGGAGGTCGTCGCCGGCCTGACGCCGCAGTCCGACACGACCGTCCAGCGCGAGATCGAGACCGAGATCGGCCGGGTGTGGTTCGTCGTCGTGCCGGTGACCGTGCCGGACCGGCAGGAGGTGGGCGCGTACGTCATGGCGTCCGCGCTGGACCAGTCGCTCGCGGCCGAGTACGACGTCATGCGCACGTACGCGATCGTCTGCTGCGTGGCCCTGGTGCTGCTCGGGTTCTTCGCCTGGCTCGTGGTGAGCCGCCTGCTGCGCCCGCTCCGCCAGCTCAGCGCCACCGCGACGCGCGTCACCGAGACCGACCTGTCCCAGCGGGTGCCTGTCGCGACCGACGACGACCTCGGCGAGCTCGCCGGCGCCTTCAACACCATGCTCGACCGGCTGTCCACGGCCATCGAGACGCAGCGCCGGTTCCTGGACGACGCCGGGCACGAGCTGCGCACGCCCCTGACGGTGCTGCGCGGCCACCTGGAGGTGCTCGACCCGGACGACCCGGCGGACGTCCGGGAGACCCGGGACCTGCTGCTGGACGAGACCTCCCGGATGGGGCAGATCGTGGAGGAGCTCGTGCTGCTCGCCAAGGCGGAGCGGTCCGACTTCGTGACCCTCGCCCCGGTGGACCTCGGCCGGTTCACGGACGACGTGCACGACAAGGCGGGGGCGCTGGGCGCGCGCCGCTGGGTGGTGGACGCGCGGGCCGACGTCGAGGTGGCCGCCGACGCGCACCGGCTCACCCAGGCGGTGCTCCAGCTCGCGGACAACGCCGTGAAGTTCACCGGCGCCGACGACCAGGTGGGCATCGGCACGCAGGTGTTCGACGGCCCGTCGGGCCGCACGGTCCGCCTCTGGGTGCGGGACACCGGGCCGGGCGTGCCGCCCGAGGAGGCGGACCGCATCTTCGACCGGTTCGCCCGGGGCAGCACGACGGGCGGCGTGCCCGGCTCCGGCCTGGGCCTCGCGATCGTCCGCGCCATCGCGCAGGGCCACGGCGGCGACGTCGTGGTCGAGCGGTCCGACGGCGGCGGGGCGCGCTTCGTGATGACGTGGCCCGTCGGCGGCGGCTCGGCCGGAGGCGCCGGCTCCGCCGGACAGCACGGAGGCCCCGCCGACACCCGGGGCGCGACGACCGCGGCGGAGGAGGCGGCGTGAACCAGATCCTGATCGCGGAGGACGAGGAGCGCATCGCGCAGTTCGTCCGCAAGGGCCTCAAGGCGCACGGCTTCCAGCCCACCGTCGTGTCCGACGGCGCGGCGGCCCTCGGCCACGCCATGTCGGGCGGCTACGACCTGATGGTGCTGGACATCGGCCTGCCCGTCCTGGACGGGTTCACGGTGCTCCAGCGGCTGCGCGACGTCGGCTCCACGCTGCCCGTCGTGATCCTCACCGCGCGCGACTCCCTCTCGGACCGCGTGGCCGGCCTGGAGGGCGGCGCGGACGACTACATGTCCAAGCCTTTCGGGTTCGACGAGCTGCTCGCGCGGATCAAGCTGCGGCTGCGCCGCGCGACGGGGGAGGCCGCGCCGTCGGACCGGCTGGAGCACGGCGGCGTCGGGCTGGACCTGCGCACCCGCACCGCGACCGCGGGGGGCCGCGAGGTGGAGCTGTCCGCGCGGGAGTTCGCGCTCGCGGAGGTGTTCCTCCAGCACCCGGGGCAGGTCATGTCCCGGGAGCAGCTCCTGTCGCGCGTGTGGGGGTACGACTTCGACCCCGGCTCGAACGTGGTGGACGTCTACGTGCGCTACCTGCGCAAGAAGCTCGGCGCCGACAGCATCGAGACCGTGCGCGGCGCGGGCTACCGGTTCCGGGGATGAGGCGCGTGCGCAACATGAGAGCCGTCTCATCGCCGTCTCCTCGTCGCCTCATCGTGGCGCAGCAGACTCATACCCAGCAGGCACCCGACCGGGGTGCCGGGAGACCCGGGAGGTCACTCGCATGAACCCCTCGACCATGAAGAAGCGCTGGGCCATCGTCGGGACGGCCGCGATCATCGGCATCGCCGGTGCGAGCACCGCCGCCGCGCTCAACGACCCCGCCCCGCGGACCGAGTCGTCCGCCGCCGTCGCGCTCTCCGGCGGCACCGGGACGGACGGCGAGAAGACCGCCGCGGCCACCGACGACTCCCCGGAGTCGGCGGACTCGCCGAACGAGTCGGCGGTCGACACCCCGGGCTCCGCGCAGTCGGCCGACTCGCCGGGCGACGCGAACTACGACCCCTCGCCGGAGTCGGCGGACTCGCCGAACGAGTCGGCGGTCGACACCCCGGGCTCGGCCCAGTCGGCCGACTCGCCCGACGACGCCAACTACGACTCCGCGGCGGACGACACCCCGAACGACAACACCCCGGACGACAAGGACGACGACGGCGACGACGACTGACGTCGTCCCTTCCTCGCCCGCGCCGGGCGCGGGCCCCGCGCCGGGCCCGCGCCCGGCTCCATGTCGAGAACCTCAGGTCACTCCGGTGGCCTGGGGTTCTGACATGTCCTGACATCATGCGCCGAGTCGTAACCCGTCCCGCCTACACTGCGCGCGTGACCCGTACCCACCGTCGACCGCGGATCGCGATCTGTGGCATGGCCATCGAGTCCAGCACGTTCTCCCCGCACCGCTCGGGCTGGGATGCGTTCACCCTGCTGCGCGGCAACGAGCTCGTCCGGAGATACCCGTTCCTGCGGGACGGCACGGCGCTGCGCCGGGAGGCCGAGTGGGTGGGCATCCTGCGCGCCGGGGCGCTGCCCGGGGGCGCCGTCCCCGCGGACGTCTACGAGACGGTCCGCACCGAGATCGGCCTGGCGCTGGAGGCGCAGGGCCCGTTCGACGGCGTGCTGCTGGAGATCCACGGCGCGATGTCCGTGCTCGGGTACACCGACGCGGAGGCGGACCTCGCGCGGGCGGTGCGTGCCGCCGTCGGCCCGGACTGCCTGGTCTCGGCGTCGATGGACCTGCACGGCAACGTGTCGCGGGAGCTCGCCGCGACCGTCGACCTCATCGCCTGCCACCGCACGTCCCCGCACGAGGACGAGGACTTGTCGCGCGAGCGCGCGGCCACCGGCCTGCTGGGGCGGATCGACGGGGCGGGCCGGCCCCGCAAGGCCTGGGTGCAGGTCCCGGTGCTGCTGCCGGGGGAGCGGGCGAGCACCCGGCAGGAGCCGGCGAAGGGCATCTACGAGGACGTCGCCCGCGTCGGGGCGCTGGACGGCGTGCTCGACGCCTCGGTCTGGGTCGGCTACGCGTGGGCGGACGAGCCCCGGTGCCGGGCCGCCGTCGTCGTCATGGGCGACGACGACGCCGTCATCTCGCGCGAGGCCGAGCGCCTGGCCCGCCGGTACTGGGACGCGCGCGACGAGTTCGGGTTCGTCGCGCCCGCCGGGACCTATGAGGAGTGCCTGAAGGCGGTGCTGGCGAGCGACGCGCGGCCGTTCGTCCTGTCCGACTCGGGCGACAACCCCCTGGCCGGCGGCGCGGGCGACGTCACCTGGACCCTGGCGCGGCTCCTGGCGGAGCCCGCCTTCACGATCGAGCCTGCCCTGGGCGGCCGCACCGCGATCTACGCGGCCCTGCCCGACGCCGCGGCCGCCCGCGCCGTGGCCGACGCCGGGGTGGGCGCCACCGTCGAGGTCGAGGCCGGGGCCCGGGTCGACGCCGGTCCGCACGGACCGGTCACGCTGCGGGGCGTCGTCGAGCACGTGCGGCCGGACGACCCGCTCGCCGGGATCGTCTGCGTCGTGGCCGTGGGCGGGCTCCGTGTGGTGCTCACCGAGCGCCGTCGGCCGTACCACCTGGAGTCCGACTTCACGGCGATCGGCCTGGACCCGCGCGGCACCGACGTCGTGGTGGTCAAGATCGGCAACCTCGAGACCGAGCTCCACGACATGGCCGAGGACTGGATGCTCATGCTCACCCCGGGCGGCGTGGACCTGGACCTGCCCCGGCTGCGCCACGCCCACCTGGGCGGCCCGGTGCACCCGTTCGACGACGACGCCGCGTTCGGCGACGGGCCCGACCTCACGCCGGAGCTGCTCTGATCTGGCCGGCGCCGGCCCCGGCCCCGGGCCCGGCCAGAACCGGGGCCGGGCCCGGACCGGCTAGAGCGGACCCTGGAAGTCCGCGCTGCCGCCCGCCGGGACGAACCCGAGCGCGATGTTGATTGCGAGCATGTGCGGGTTCTCCTCGTTGTTCCAGGTGTAGATGCGCTGGGCGGCGGGGCGCAGCCGGGCGTGCTCGCGCAGGTTCACGGCCTTGACGAGCATCCCCAGCCGGTGGCCCCGGTGCGTCTTGAGCACCACGGTCGCCTGCTGGTCGGTGTGCTCGGGCTTGAGGTCGTTCCACTGCAGCATCGTCATCGCGACGAGCTTGCCGGTCGCCACGTGCTCGGCCGCCGTCACCACGTACTGGTCGCCCTTCGCGGCGGTCGCGGCCTCCTCGCCGCGGATCCGCTCCACGTCCCAGACGTCCGACTCGACCTCGAGCCCGCCGCGGGGCTCGTCGTCGGACAGCGCCTGCTCCAGGGCGGCGTACTGCTCGATCCACTCCTCCGGCATCGGGGCCGTCCAGGTGTGGACGCGGTACGCGTCGCCCGCGACGGCCCGGGACTCGGCCTCGAAGCGCGAGACCGCCTCGGGCAGGACGGGCAGGTCGACCCGGGACCGGCGCTCGACGAGCTGGAGCGTCAGGCCCAGCTTCTGCGCGAGCCGGACGCCCGGCAGGTTCGCGGGCACCTCGCCGCTGCCCGACGCCGGGACCAGCGTCTCGACGTCGTGCCGGCCCTCCCGCAGGGGGCCGAAGTCGACCGGGGCCAGGAGCGTCGTCCGGCCCTCCGAGCGGGCCGCCTCCTGCGTCCACCGCGCCAGGGCCGAGCCGATGCCCTGCCGCCGGTGCTCCGGATGGACCGCGACGAACGCGATCGCCAGCTCCGGGTTGGACCGCACGTGCAGGAACATGAAGGCGCTGCCCACGACCCGCGGCCCGTCGGGCGTGTCCACCACGGCGACCTGCCGCAGCTTGCGCAGGTAGGCCTGGTTGTTCATCCCCACGAGGATGCCGATCGGCGTCGGGGCGCCGTCCGCGTTGCCGACGTCCACGACCGCCGCCGCGGCGTGCACGTCCGCGATGCCCTGGTAGGCCCAGGCCTCAGGGTCGTCGAGCGTCGCCGGGTGCGGCGGGGTCACGAGCCGCCACGCCGACGTCGCCGGGGCGGGTGCTGCCGAGGATGTGCTCATGGGACCAGCGTGCTCCGGGCGGTCCGCGGGTGCACGGCTTTTTCGGCGGGGCGAGCTTCGGCGCCGCGGGCGGTCTTGTCCCTCGCCGCCGCGGGCGGTGTCGCTGCCGCTAGCGTGACCGCATGACGAAGCAGTCGCGTGCCAGGTCCGGAGCGACCGGTGCGGCGCCGGCGGATCCCGCGGCGGTCGTCCGGCGGCTCACCCTGGAGCAGAAGGCCCGGCTCCTGTCCGGGGCCTCGTTCTGGTCCACCGCCGAGGCCCCCGGCGTCCCGTCGGTCTACCTCGCCGACGGCCCGCACGGCGTGCGCCGGCTCGCCCCCGACGTCGGCGACATCGAGGGTGCCCTCCCGGCCACCTGCTTCCCGCCCGCGGTCGCGCTGGGCAGCACCTTCGACGTCGGCCTGGTGGCCCGGGTCGGCGCGGCCGTCGCCGCGGAGGCCCGGGAGCGCGGCGTCGACGTCGTGCTCGGGCCGGGCGTCAACATCAAGCGCAGCCCGCTGTGCGGCCGCAACTTCGAGTACGTCGCGGAGGACCCGCTGCTCGCCGGGGAGATCGGCGCCGCGCTCGTCACCGGACTCCAGGGCGGGGGCGTGGCGGCGAGCGTCAAGCACTTCGCCGCGAACAACCAGGAGACCGAGCGCATGCGCGTCTCCGCCGACATCGACGAGCGCACCCTGCGCGAGATCTACCTGCGCGCCTTCCAGCGCGTCGTGACCCGGGCGCGGCCTGCCACGCTCATGACCTCGTACAACCGGGTCAACGGCACCCACACCGGCGAGGACCGCCGCCTCGCCACCCACGTGCTGCGTGGCGAGTGGGGGTTCGAGGGCCTGGTCATGTCCGACTGGGGCGCCGTCCACGACCGGCTTGCCGGCATCCGCGCGGGGCTCGACCTGGAGATGCCCGGGGCCAGCGAGCTCCGGGTCCGGGAGATCGTCGCGGCCGTCCGGTCCGGCGATCTGGATGTGGCCGACGTCGACCGCTCGGCCGCGCGGGTGGTCGCGCTGGCGCTCGCAGCGCGGGAGCGGCGGGCTGAGGGGGCGTCGTCGTCGGCGTCCGGGGCGGGTGCGGTGCTCGGGTCGGGGCCGTCGACGTCGGAGGCCTCGCTCGCGGAGCGGGGCGACGATCCCGAGGCCTGGCACGACGCCGCGCACCACGCGCTGGCCCGCGAGGTCGCGAGCCGCGCGATCGTGCTGCTCAAGAACGACGGCGGTCTGCTGCCGCTGGCCCCGCGGACCCGGCTGGCGGTGATCGGCGAGCTGGCCCGCACGCCGCGGTACCAGGGTTCGGGCTCCTCCCAGATCGTGCCCACGCGGCTCGACGACGCGCTGGCGGCGATCCGCGACTCGGCGACCGACGTGGTGTTCGCGGCGGGGTACGGGCTGGGGTCGGGCGGGCGGCGGGACGCGGCGGGCGCGGCGCGCCGAACGGGCGCGACCGGGCGGCGGAGCGCGCTGAGCGTGCTGAGCGTGCTGGGCGCGGTGGGTCGGAAAGGCGTGGGCCGAACGGGCTCGGTCGGCGCCGTCGGGGCGCTCGCCGACGAGGCCGTCGCCGCCGCCCGGGACGCGGGCGTCGTCCTGTTCTTCGCGGGCCTACCGCAGTCGGCCGAGGCCGAGGGCCGCGACCGCGAGCACATCGACCTCCCGGATGACCAGCTCGACCTGCTGGACCGGGTGCTCGCGGTCAACCCGCGCGTCGTCGTGGTGCTCTCCAACGGCTCGGTGGTACGGCTGTCCGGCTTCGCTGACAGGGTGCCCGCGATCGTCGAGGGCTGGCTGCTGGGCCAGGCGGGCGGCGGGGCGATGGCCGATGTGCTCTTCGGGCGGGTCAACCCGTCGGGCCGGCTGGCCGAGACCGTTCCGCTGCGACTCCAGGACACCCCCGCGTGGACCAGCTTTCCCGGGACGGGGCTGCGCGTCACCTACGGCGAGGGCATCTTCGTGGGCTACCGCTGGTACGACGCGCGGGACATGGACGTGCAGTACCCGTTCGGGCACGGGCTCTCGTACACGACGTTCGGGTACTCGGGGCTGGTGGTCTCGACAGGCTCGACCCGCGGGGTGGGCGGGGCGGGCCCGGGCGCCGTCGGCGGGCTGGCCGTGCAGGTGACCGTCACCAACACCGGCGGCGCCGCCGGGCGCGAGGTGGTGCAGTGCTACGTCTCCCTGCCGGGCTCCACCGTCCCGCGGGCGCCCCGCGCGCTGGCGGCGTTCGCCGTCGTCGACCTGGCGCCGGGGGAGTCGCGGGAGGTCGAGCTGGTCGTGGACCGCGACGACCTCGCGTACTGGGACGTCCGCGCCGGTCGCTGGCACGTGGAGGGCGGCGCGTACCGGGTCGAGGTGGGTGCGTCGAGCCGCGACCTCCGGGTCACCGCCGAGGTCGAGGTGGCGGGCGACGTCGTCACCGCGCCGCTCACCCCGGAGTCGTCGGTGGGCGAGGCGATGGCGCACCCCGTCGTCGGCCCGGTGGTCACGGCGCTGCTCAAGGCGACCGGCCTGTCGGACGACGTCATGATCATGACCAGGGCGATGCCCCTGGAGCGCCTCCCGTACCAGCCGGGCTCGGGCGTGACCCACAGGCGGCTCCGCCGCCTGC
This sequence comes from Promicromonospora sukumoe, assembly GCF_014137995.1. Classification (NCBI taxonomy): domain Bacteria; kingdom Bacillati; phylum Actinomycetota; class Actinomycetes; order Micrococcales; family Promicromonosporaceae; genus Promicromonospora; species Promicromonospora sukumoe. The sequence goes on along the minus strand of NZ_JACGWV010000002.1, from coordinate 1,250,059 downwards.
TCGACGTCGCGAACGGCACGGGCGGCCCGCTCTCCCGTGCGGCGGGAAGACTACTGACCTTGCCGCCCCGGCTCCGTCCACCCCGCAAGCGTTGAGCGCTGCTCCCGCTATCGAGTGCGCTGCGCTCGCTGACGAGGTGCATGAGGTGTAGCGTCCAGGCTGCAAGATCTGAAGCGTAGATCATGTACTAAATGGAGCGTAGAAAGTGCGAAATCTGTAGCCTAGGGGGATGGTGGCCTACTCGACGCGCGTTGTGGACCGTTTGCTCGACCGCTACCTCGAAGGGCTGCCCGCCGTCGCACTGCAGGGTCCGAAGGGCGTGGGCAAGACGGCGACGGCGCAGCAGCGCGTGCAGCGCACGATCGATCTGTCGGATCAGTTCGCCCGTGAGGCGTTCCGCGCTGCACAAGATCCGTTGGCGGGCTTGGACGGGGCGACGCTGATCGACGAGTGGCAGCGAGAGCCGGGCTCGTGGGACCAGGTCAAGCGTGCCGTTGATCGTGGTGCTGCTCCGGGCTCGTTCCTGATCGCCGGGAGCTCCACACCGCCTGGTGCGACCGTTCATTCCGGAGCTGGTCGGATCTTGACGCTACGGATGCGTCCGTTGTCCTTGTACGAACGAGGGGTGGCGGTCGACGGCGTCAGCCTTGCCGACCTCCTGGACGGCGGGAAGCCTGCGGCCGCTGGAGCGACCGGTGTGGACCTGCGTACCTACACCCAAGAGATCCTCGCGTCGGGATTCCCCGGTATCCGGCGCATACCCGCGGACTTGCGACAGGACCAGATCGACGCCTACCTCGATGCCACGGTGAGCCAGGAGTTCGCGGAGCAGGGTGTCTCCGTGCGCCGCCCGGCGACTTTGCGTGCCTGGATGGCTGCCTACGCGGCGGCCACCGCGACGACGTCGACGTACACGACGATCCTTGACGCGGCCACGCCCGGCCTTCCCGACAAGCCTGCTCGTTCGACGACTCTCGTATACCGAGACGTGCTGACCCGGGCCTTTCTCCTCGATCCCCTCGAACCGTGGATGCCGTCCCGGAACCACCTGAAGAGGTTGGGGCAGACACCGAAGCACTACCTGGCGGACCCCGCGCTGGCCGCGCGGCTGCTCGGTGCCAGTGAGAAGGGGTTGCTCGCGGGGCGTGCCACTGGTCCCGACGTGCCGCGAGACGGCACCCTTCTCGGCGCGCTGTTCGAGCATCTCGTCGCGTCATCGGTCCAGGTCTACGCGCAGGCTGCTCGGGCGAGAACGGGCCACCTGCGGACGCAGGACGGCAGGCACGAGGTCGACCTGATCGTCGAGCGTGACGGCGCAGTCCTCGCTCTTGAGGTCAAGCTTGCGGCCACCGTGACGGATGACGACGTCAAGCACCTCGTCTGGCTTCGCGAACAGATCGGCGAAGACCTGGTAGATGCCGCGGTGATCTCCACAGGACCGGATGCCTACCGCCGTCGGGATGGCATCGCCGTGATCCCCGCGGCCCTGCTCGTCCCCTGAGCGAGCCCCACACGCGTCGTTGAGTGCTGGGTTTTCGTCCTCTCGAAACGCTTCGAGAGGACGAAAACCCAGCACTCAACGAGCGGGCAGGGGCGGGTGGGTCAGAGGCGCTTCTGGAGGGCGGCCTCCGCGCCCGAGGGGCGGAAGCCCAGGGCCACGTTGATGCCCAGCATGTGCGCGTTCTCCTCGGCGTTGAACGTGTGGACGCGCTCCGTCCGCGGGTACCGGGCGGCGAGCTCGCGCAGGTTCACGGCCTTGACCAGCATGCCGAGGCGGTGCCCGCGGTGCTCCTTGAGCGCGATCGTCTCCTCCTGGAAGACGTACGCCGGCTTGCCGTCCTGCAGCAGGAACGACGTGCCGCCCGCGACCTCGCCCGACGGGACGTGCACCACCAGGGTGGTCAGCAGGCGCTCGCCGCTGTCGGCCCGGGACGCGAGGTACGTGCGCACGCGCGCGGCGTCCCAGGTCTCCTCGCCGAAGTCGAGCTCGCCCTGCGGCACGTCCGTCGACATCCGCGTCATGAGCCGGGCGTATCCCTCGTGCCACTCCTCGGGGATGCCCTCCCAGGTGTGGGTCACGTAGTCGGCGCCGGCCTTCGCGCGGGCCTCCGCCTCGAACGTGGCCAGCGCGTCGGCGTCCACCGGCAGGTCGAGCCGCGACATGCGCTCCACCTGCTCCAGCGTGTACCCGCGGCCGAGCGCGAACCGCGCCCCGCCCGCGTCGGCGGGCAGTCGTCCGGCGCCGGTGGCCGGCACCAGGGCCTCCTCGTCCTGGGCGGCCTCGCGGGGCGAGAGCGACCAGCCGAAGAAGGTGGTCCGGCCGGCGTCGGCCGCCGCCCGCTCCGCCTGCTCGGCCAGGGCGCTGCCGATGCCCCGACGTCGGTGGTCGGGGTGGACGCCCACGTAGACGTCGGCGGTGTGGGTGTTGTCGTCCCGCGGCAGCGCGAGGAACCCGTAGCCGACGACGTCGTCGGCGGTCGGCGCCTCGCCGTCCGCCCGGTCCAGGACCGCGACGAACCGCCGCTTGTCCGCGTACTCCTGGTGCAGCATCCCGCTGACGAGCGTCTGCACGGTGCGCGCGAGGTCGTCGTACCCCAGGGTCGCGGTCTCGACGGCGCGGTCGACGGCGGCGATGCCGTGGTACGCCCAGGCGTCGGGATGGTCGGTCGCGGGCACTGCCGCGACCTCGAGGATGCGCCACGTCGTCGGCTCTGGCGCGTAGCCCGTCGGGGAGGTCATACGACCAGGGTGCCCCGCACGCCGTCGGGCGGCGAGAGATTTTCGCGGCGTGCGGGGCTCCGGTCAGGCGGCGACGGAGATGGCCTGCCCGACGGCGGACCGGTCGGCCAGGGCGTCCCGCATCGCGAGGGCGAGGTCCGGGCGGGCGATCGTGTAGCCCCAGCGCACGTTGCCGTCCCGCCGGGCCTGGTAGCGGCCGGTGCCCGGGCGGTCCTGGAGGCGCGGCGGGCGCATGATCGTCCAGTCCACGTGGCTGGCCCGGATCACCTGCTCCATGGCCTCCAGGTCGGCGTTCACCGCGGCGAGCGCCCGTCGGAGGATCGGCTTGGCGACGTAGCGGGAGAGCGGGTCGTCGCCGTCGACCAGCCAGCCGCTCGCGCTGATCGCGACCAGCCGGCGCACGCCGGCCCGTTCCATGGCGGCGATGACCCCCGTGATGCCGTCCCGCAGGACGTGCGGCGACTCGCCGGGCACCGGGCCCAGGCAGCTCGCGACGGCGTCGACCCCCTCGAAGGCGGCGGCGAGGGCCGCGACGTCGGTGGCCTCGGCGACCCTGACCTCGCCGGGCTCCCCGGGCGTGCCGGCCGGCCCGGCCAGCCGGGACGGGTCGCGGACGACGGCGACGACGTCGTGGCCCGCCGCCGCGAGAACCCGGACGAGTTCGCGGCCGGTACGGCCGCTCGCTCCGACGACTGCGATCTGCATGACATCTCCTCGGTCTGGGGTGGTGCTCGACAAGGTGTGAGTGAATACTCACTAACACCGTGGCACGGGGTGGGACCGCAGGTCAAGGGAGCGGGGGCGAGAATGTCTGTCATGAGCACACGGGAGCGGATCCTCGACGCGGCGGCGCTCGTCATGCGCGAGCAGGGTGTGGCGCACGCGACGACCAAGGAGATCGCGCGCGCGGCCGGCTGTTCGGAGGCGCTCCTGTACCGCCACTTCGACGACAAGCAGGGCCTGTTCATGGCCGTGCTGCAGGAGCGCCTGCCCCGGTTCGTCCTGCCCGACGACGCCGTCGGCAGCGCGACCGTGGCGGCCAACCTCGAGCGGTTCGTCTCGGGCCTGCTCGACTTCTACGTGGGCAGCTTCCCGATCTCGGCCTCGATCTTCTCCAGCAGCACGCTCCTGGCGCGCCACCGAGAGTCGATCGCGGCCAAGGGGGCGGGACCGCAGAAGCCGCAGCTCCTGCTGGAGGCCTACCTGGAGGCGGAACGTGACAAGGGCCGCGTGCGCGAGGACGCCGACGTCGAGGCCGTGGCGCGCCTGCTGGTGGGTGCGGCCCTGTACCAGGCGTTCCTGGCGACGTTCTGGGGCGACGGACGCGTGGACGAGCCCGGGCTGGGGGAGCGCCTGGTGGCCCCGGTGCTGCCGGCGCTGCTGCCCACCTGACCGCCCGACGTGTCAGACGCACAGGTCACCCGGGGGACCTGTGCGTCTGACACGTGGGGGTTACGACGGCGGCGGCGCCGTGCTCGAACGTTGCACCAGCCGCGTCGGCAGGCGGGTGTGGTGGCCGGCCGAAGGCCCGGACTCCAGCATCGCGATGACCATGCGGAGCGCCTCGGCGCCCATCTCGTGCAGCGACTGCGCGACCGTCGTCAGGGGCGGCGTGCACCCCGCGGCCTCGGGGACATCGTCGAACCCGATGACGGACAGGTCCTCCGGGACGCGCAGGCCTAGCTCCTGGGCCACCTGGATGACGTGGATCGCGGACAGGTCGTTCGCGGCGAAGACCGCGGTGGGCCGGTCGGGGCGTTCGAGCAGGTCGTGCGTGGGGCGGTCGGACCGGTCGGGGCGGTAGCCGCCCTCCAGCACCAGGCTGGGGTCCGGCGTCAGACCGGCGGCCGCCATCGCCTCCTTGAAGCCGAGCTCGCGCAGGCGGGCCGACTCCAGGTCGGCGCGTCCGCCCAGGTAGCCGATGCGCGTGTGGCCCAGGCCGATGAGGTGCTCGGTGGCGGTGCGGGCGCCGCCCAGGTTGTCGGAGTCCACGGTCGCGGGACCCGTGGGCCCGGTGTGGGGGTCGATGGCGACGATCGGGACGCCGTCGTGCTGCGGGAGGGCGAGCGTCGGCGTCACGATGACCACGCCGTCGATCAGCGTGCCGGCGAGGCGCGACAGGGAGCGCCGCTCCCAGCCCACGTGGTCCGAGCGGCCGGCGTCGCCGCAGTAGGCGAGCAGCTCGTAGCCCGTGCCCGCGATCGCGGCGGAGATCCCCTTGAGGAGCTCGGTGCTGAACGGCTCGAACTCGGCCACGAGCACGCCGATCACGTTGGTCTGCCGGCGGCGCAGGCTGCGTGCGACCAGGGACGACTCGTACCCGAGGTCGGCCACGACGCCGAGCACGCGCTCGGCCGTGGCGGCGGCCACGCCGTACCGGCCGTTGACGACCTTCGACACGGTGGCGACCGATACTCCGGCGACGCGCGCGACGTCGGTGATGGTGGCGCGGCCGGTCGCGCGCTCGTCGGCGGCCGGTTCCGGGAACCCCGGAGCGCCCGTCGTGTCGCCACCCGGTCCGGCGGTGGACCCGGGTGAGTCTGTCCCACTGTGCACGGAAGAGACAGTACATCCGGGCAAGGCAGTCCGTCCGACGGGCCGATCCGTTTCGAAATCGATATCGAAACCGTTTGACGAAACCATGACCCGACTGTCAGTCTCCTGCTTGACGGACCTGTCGTCCGTCAACCGGCAGCCCCCTGCCGCCTGTCGATGACGACTCACGAGGGATTCCACAATGATGAGGAAAACGCGCAGCGCGGCGCTGGTCGCGCTCGGCGGCTCCGTCGCCCTGATCCTGTCCGGCTGCATCGGCGCCGGCTCCGGCTCGGGCGGTGAGGAGACCAGCCAGAACGCAAACGCCCAGGAGATCAGCTGGTGGCACAACTCCAACCAGGGCGAGGGCCAGGCCTACTACGAGCAGGTCGCCAAGGACTTCGAGGCGGACACGGGCGTCAAGGTCGACGTCCAGGCCATGCAGCACGAGGACATGCTGACCAAGCTGCAGGCGGCCTTCCAGTCCGGGGACGACGCACAGATCCCCGACGTCTACATGAGCCGCGGCGGTGGCGAGCTCGCCGCAGAGGTCGACGCCGGCCTGGTCCGGGACCTCACCGCGGACTCCGCCGACACCATCAGCAACATCTCGAACTTCACCGACCAGTACACCGTGGACGACAAGGTCTACGCCCTGCCCTACTCCATCGGCCTGGTCGGCTTCTGGTACAACAAGGACCTCTTCGAGGCCGCGGGCATCAGCGACGTGTCGCCCAGCCCGACGATCGAGGAGTTCGAGGGCTACCTCGACAAGCTCAAGGACGCGGACACCACGCCGCTGTCCGTGGGTGCCGGCGACAAGTGGCCGGCCGCGCACTACTGGTACTACAGCGTGGTCCGCGAGTGCCCGTTCGACGTGGTCGAGGCCGCGATCGAGAGCGCCGACTACTCCGACCCGTGCTTCATCAAGGCGGGCGAGCACACCGAGGAGATCATCGGCCAGGAGCCCTTCAACCGCGGCTTCCTCACCACCCCGGCGCAGTCGGGTCCGACGTCGGCCTCCGGCCTGCTGGCCACCGGCAAGGTCGCGATGGAGCTCGCGGGTCACTGGGAGCCCGGCGTGGCCGGCGGCCTGACCGAGGACGGCGAGGTGCCGAGCTTCCTCGGCTGGTTCGCCTTCCCGACGTTCGACGGTCAGGGCGGCGACCCCGCCGACCAGATGGGCGGCGGTGACGCGTGGTCCGTCTCGGCCTCCGCGCCCGACGCCGCGGTCGACTTCGCCAACTACCTGCTCTCCGACGAGGTCCAGCAGGGCTTCGCGGAGCGCGACATGGGTCTGCCGACCAACCCGACGGCGACCGGTTCGCTCGCCAACGAGACGCTCGCGCAGCTCATCCCGGTGCGCGACGGCGGCGGCGTGACCCAGCTCTACCTCGACACGCGCCTCGGCCAGTCGGTCGGCGGGGCCATGAACGACGAGATCGCCCTGATGTTCGCCGGCGAGGCGGGCCCGCAGGACGTCGTCGACGCCATCCAGACCGCGGCCGAAGCGGAGCAGTGAGCACGTGACGGCACCAGCCCGGGGCGGGCGCGGCAGAGTGAGCTCTGCGTGGCGCAAGCGCCTCGAGATCGCATTCTTCGTCACGCCCGCCCTGGCGCTGTTCGCACTGTTCGTCGTCTGGCCGATCGTCACCGCGGTCCAGCTCTCGGTGTTCCGCTGGAAGGGCTTCGGGCCGCTGACCGACTTCGTCGGCCTGCGCAACTACGTGACCGTCCTCGGCGACGACGTCTTCGTCGACTCCGTCGTCCACAACCTGATCATCGTCGGCGGGTCCATCGCGCTCCAGCTCCCGCTGGGCCTGGCCCTCGCCCTGCTGCTGAACCGCAGGATGTGGGGCCAGGGGCTGCTGCGCACGATCATCTTCGTGCCGTACGTGCTCGCCGAGGTCATCGCGGGCGTCGTCTGGTTCCAGCTCCTGCAGCCGGAGTACGGCGTGCTCGACGGGCTGCTCGGCGCCGTCGGGCTCCAGGCGCCGGAGCAGGGCTGGCTGGGTGACCCGGACCTCGCCCTGCTGACCGTGCTCGTGGTGCTGACGTGGAAGTACCTCGGCCTGGCCGTGATCCTCTTCCTCGCGGGGCTGCAGGGCGTGCCCGAGGAGCTGTACGAGGCGGCGCAGCTCGACGGCGCCTCGTGGTGGCAGACGCAGCGCAAGATCAGCGTCCCCCTGCTCGGCCCGACGATGCGCACCTGGGCGTTCCTGTCGATGATCGGCTCGCTCCAGCTCTTCGACATGGTGTGGATCCTGACCGGCGGCGGGCCCGCCAACTCCACGACCACCATGGCGACCTACCTGATCAACCAGGGCACCCGCAGCCAGAACTTCGGCATCGCCGGGGCGGCCTCGGTGATCCTGTTCGTCATCGCGCTCGTCATGGCGGTGCTCTACCAGCAGCTCGTCCTGAGCCGGGACACGCGTCCCGACGTCGTGACGGTCAGGCGGAGCAGGAAGAAGGTGACCCGGTGAGCGCACCGACCACGAACGTGCTCATGAGTGCCCCGACCGCCCGGGACGCCGGCCGCGAGCCGGTCCGGCGACGGCGGAGGGCCGGGGGCGGCCAGCCGCTGGTCTACGCCATCGCGCTGGTCGTCGTGGCCCTGACCCTCGGGCCCGTGCTGTACGGCGTGCTGGGCGGGTTCCGGACCAACGCCCAGATCGCCCAGGACCCGTCGGGCCTGCCGAGCCCGTGGGTGCTCGACAACTACACGGGCGTGCTGACCAGCGCCAGCTTCTGGCAGTACGCGCTCAACTCGGCCGTCATCGCCGGGCTGACCACCGCGGTCACCGTGGTGTTCGGCGTGATGGCCGCCTACCCCCTGGCCCGGTACCGGTTCAAGGGGCGTGAGGCGCTGTTCATGGTGTTCGTCGTCGGCCTGCTGTTCCCGGCCACCGTGGCGATCGTGCCCCTGTTCATCCTCATCACGCAGAACCTGCAGCTCGGGAACACGTGGCTCGGCGTCGCGCTGCCCCAGGCCGCGTTCGCGCTGCCGGTGACCGTGGTGATCCTGCGGCCGTTCCTCGCCGCGATCCCGCAGGAGCTCGAGGAGGCGGCCCAGCTCGACGGCACGTCCCGCATCGGGTTCTTCTGGCGCATCCTGCTGCCGCTGTCCGGGCCGGGCATGGTCACGGTCGGCGTGCTCGCGTTCGTGGGCTCCTGGAACGCCTACCTGCTGCCGCTGCTCCTGCTGCAGTCGGACATGAAGACGCTGCCGCTCGGCGTGGCCGACTTCTCCTCCGAGCACTCCGCCGACACGGCCGGCGTCTTCGCCTTCACCACGCTCGCCATGATTCCCGCCCTGGTGTTCTTCCTCGCCATGCAGAAGCGCATCGTGAACGGGCTGCAGGGGGCGGTCAAGGGCTAGGTCCCCGCCGGGGACCTGGCCGCTGACCTGCCTGACGACGAAAGGAAACGATTGATGACGGAGCTCCCTGTGGCACTGCGGGCGATGCCCGAGGTGTCGGAGCGCGTGCGCTACCTGCACGCCCGCATGACCCTGGAGGAGAAGCTCGCCCAGCTCGTCGGGTACTGGCTGGACCAGGGCGGCAACGTCGTGGCCCCGATGCAGGGCGAGATGGCGGGCGGCCAGGGCGGTACCGCGCTCCCCGACATCACCCGGCACGGCCTGGGGCACTACACCCGCGTGTACGGCACGCGGCCGGTGGACCCGGCCGAGCGCGCGGCGTGGCTCTGGGCCGAGCAGCGGCGGCTGAAGCGCGAGACGCGCCTCGGCATCCCCGCGCTGGTCCACGAGGAGTGCCTCACCGGCCTGGCGGCCTGGAAGGCGGCGACCTTCCCGACGCCGCTCGCGTGGGGCGCGTCGTTCGACCCAGAGCTCGTCGAGGAGATGGGTCGGCTCATCGGCAGGTCCATGCGGGAGCTCGGCATCCACCAGGGCCTGGCGCCGGTGCTCGACGTCGTCCGCGACCCCCGCTGGGGCCGCGTCGACGAGTGCATCGGCGAGGACCCGTACCTCGTCGGCACGGTCGGTACGTCGTACGTCCGCGGCATGCAGGACGCGGGCGTCCACGCCACGCTCAAGCACTTCGTGGCCTACTCCGGCTCCAAGGCGGGGCGCAACCACGCCCCGGTGAGCGCCGGCCCGCGCGAGATCGCCGACGTCTTCCTCCCGCCGTTCGAGATGGCGGTGCTCGACGGCAAGGTGCGGTCCGTCATGGCGTCGTACAACGATGTCGACGGCGTGCCGATGCACTCCTCGGGCGAGTACCTCACCGGTCTGCTGCGCGAGCAGTGGGGGTTCGACGGCGTCGTGGTCGCCGACTACTTCGGCGTCGCCTTCCTGAGCGTCATGCACGCGATCGCCGCCGACCGGGGCGCGGCCGCCGCCGCGGCCCTGGAGGCCGGCGTCGACATCGAGCTGCCGTCCGGTGACGCCTACCTCGAACCGCTCGCGGAGTTCGTCAAGAACGGCGAGGTGCCCGTCGAGGTCGTCGACCGGGCGGTGCTGCGGGCGCTCAAGCAGAAGGAGGAGCTCGGGCTCCTGGAGCCCGGCGCCTTCGAGGACGAGCCGCCCGCCGTGGTGGACCTGGACTCGCCCGCGCACCGCGACGTGGCCCGGCGCCTCGCCGAGGAGTCGGTGGTCCTGCTCGCGAACGACGGCGTGCTGCCGCTCGGCTCGTGGCACGACAAGCCCGCCCGTGTGGCCGTCATCGGCCCCAACGCCGACCGGCCCGAGGCCCTCATGGGCTGCTACTCGTTCGCCAACCACGTGCTGGCGCACCACCCCGGCGTGCCCAACGGGTTCGAGATCCCGTCCGTGGCCGAGGCCCTGGGCGTGGAGTTCGAGCGCGCCGGTCTGCCGACGCCGGAGCTCGCGTTCGCCCGCGGCTGCGACGTCGAGGGCGACGACACCTCCGGCTTCGCGGAGGCGGTCGCCGCCGCCGAGGCCGCCGACGTCGCGGTCGTCGTGGTGGGCGACCAGGCCGGGCTGTTCGGCCGTGGCACCGTCGGCGAGGGCAACGACAGCGAGTCGCTCGACCTGCCCGGCGTGCAGCGCGAGCTCGTCGAGGCGGTGCTCGCCACCGGCAAGCCCGTCGTCATGGTGCTGCTCACCGGCCGCCCGTACGCGATCGGGTGGGCGCTGGACGGTTCCTCCTCCTCCGACGGCGATGGTGGCGGCGACGTCGGCCGCACCCCGGGCGCCGTGCTCCAGGCGTTCTTCCCGGGCGAGGAGGGCGGCTCGGCGCTCGCGGGCGTGCTCTCGGGCCGGGTGAACCCGTCCGGGCGCCTGCCCGTGTCGCTGCCGCGGTCGGCGGGCGCGCAGCCCTACTCGTACCTGCACCCGATCCTGGGCGGGGCGTCCGAGGTGACGTCGACGGACTCGACGCCGGTGCGCTCCTTCGGGTTCGGCCTGTCGTACTCGACGTTCGAGCGCGAGCTCGTGTCGGTGGACCGGTCGGTCGAGGCCGGCGGCACGTTCCGCGCCGTCGTCGCGGTGACGAACACGGGCGGGGTGGCCGGCTCCGACGTCGTGCAGCTGTACGGGCACGACGTGGTGAGCTCGGTCGCGCGGCCCACGACGCAGCTGCTCGGCTACCACCGGGTGCACCTGGCGCCGGGGGAGTCGACGACGATCGCGTTCGACGTGCCGACCACGCGGTTCGCGTTCAGCGACCGCACGATGGTGCGCGTCGTCGAACCCGGCGACGTCGAGGTGTGGGTCGGCGCGCACGCGGCTGACAACGTTGTCAGGGTGGTCGCCGAGGGCATCGCCGACCTGGACGAGCCGAACGACGCCGCGCCGGTGCTGCCGCCGTCGGCCCGCCGAATCGTGACGATCACGGGCGACGTGCACGAGGTGACGACGTCGGACCCCCGCTGGGTCCGTACCCAAACCGACTGACACCTCCGTTGAGTGCTGGGTATTCGTCCTTCCGGGAGCCCGGAAAGGACGAATACCCAGCACTCAACGAGGACGGCGGGGTGGGAGGATGGGCCGATGCGCATCGACGTCTGGCTGTGGGCGGTGCGGCTGACCAAGAGCCGGTCGGTCGCCGCCGAGCTGTGCCGCAGCGGCAGGGTCCGGATCAACGACAAGGTCGCCAAGCCGTCGGCGTCCGTCGCCGTGGGTGACCGCGTGACGTGGCGCGACCCGCTCCGGGACCGCGACATCGAGGTCGTCGAGCTGCTGCTCAAGCGGGTCGGGGCGCCGCTGGCGGTCAAGGCGTACGTGGACCACAGCCCGGCCCTGCCCACGCGTGTCGAGCGCGAGGCGGTCGGGCTGCGCGACCGCGGGACCGGACGCCCCACCAAGCGTGAGCGGCGCGACATCGACCGGCTGCGGGGGCGGCGCGAAGCCTGAGAATCACCCGGGTGAGATCTGGGTTTTTCCCGACTTTTGCTGCTCCAAAAACGGTACCTTCGCGACACATCCCTGCCCCGCGCAGGTCCAGTGCGCCTCGGTACCCCGGGCGCCTCAGCCTGGAGAGCACATGCATCCTCGCACCCGAGCACGTACCAGGACCCTGGCCTCGGCCACCGTGCTGGCGCTGCTGGCAGTACCCGGACCGGCGTTCGCCGCTCCTGCCCCCGATCCGGAGGGTTCCGGCACCGCCGCCGCCAAGCCCCTCCCGGTGCCCGCCGAGCGCGCCGCCAGGATGACCCCGGCCGCCGACCCCGCGCAGAAGATCACGCCCGCCGCCAGGAAGGCGTTTGCCGCACCCGGCGACACGAGCTTCTGGCTGCGGTTCGCCGACTCCGCGGACCTGTCCGCGGCCGGCGGCATCACGAGCTGGTCCGAGCGCGGCGAGTACGTCTACGAGACGCTCCGCGCGACGGCCGAGGCCGCCCAGAAGGACGCCGTCGCGGAGCTGGAGAAGTCCGGCACCGAGTACACGTCGTACTGGGCCACGAACGCGATCCTCGTCGAGGACGGCTCGCTCGGCCTGGCCACGGACCTGGCCGCCGACAACCAGGTACTGGAGATCCGGCCGACGGCGCACTACGCGGCGCCGGAGCCGGTCGAGGCGGCTGACCCGGCGGATGCTGCTGCTCTGGCAGTCGGCGCTCCGACCTGGGGCATCTCCGCGATCAACGCGGATGACATGTGGAACCAGGGGTTCACGGGCGAAGGCGTCGTGGTGGCCAACATCGACTCAGGTGTCGAGGGTGACCACCCCGCGCTGGCGGCGCAGTACCGTGGCTACGGCACGGTCGACCCGAACGCCTACAACTACTTCTCGGCGGACGGCCTGCCCTACCCCCACGACGGGGACGGGCACGGCACGCACACGATGGGCACGATGGTCGGTGACACGATCCGGATCTCCGGGGTGGACCAGCCGATCGGTGTGGCGCCCGGCGCCCAGTGGATCGCAGCCGCGGGCGGCAGCGACGGGTGGGCGGACGAGGACCTGATCGCTTCCGGTGAGTGGATCCTGGCCCCCTATGACCAGGGGTCGAGTGGCTCGCAGCCTGACCCCGCGAAGCGGCCCGACGTGGTGAACAACTCCTGGGGCAGCACGGTGCCCGCGACGGACCCGTTCATGGAGGACATCATCACGGCGTGGGAGGCGGCGGGAATCTTCGCGACCTTCTCCAACGGCAACTCCGGCGAACGGGGTTGCCAGTCGTCGGGCAGTCCTGGTTCGCTGCGGGTGTCGTACTCGGTGGGCGCCTTCATGCAGAGCGGCGGGATCGCATCCTTCTCCGCGCGGGGCTCGGGGCAGGGCGGCTCGGTGAAGCCGGACATCGCCGCCCCAGGCGTCGGCGTTCTTTCCGCCTTCAAGTCCGGCGACTGGCGCTACCTCGACGGCACGTCCATGGCCGCCCCGCACGTCGCGGGCTCCGTGGCGCTGCTGTGGGACGCCGTTCCCGAGCTGGTCGGCAACGTGGCGGCGACGCGCGCGATCCTGGACGGCTCCGCCCGGGACGTGAACAACACGACCTGCGGCGGCACCGCCGACGACAACAACGTCTGGGGCGAGGGCAAGCTCGACGTCCTGGCCGCCTACGAGCTGGCGCAGGACGAGGCGTTCGAGGCGACCACCGTGCCGGTCGTCTCGGGCGCCGAGTACAAGGTGGGCAAGCCGCTGACCGTCACGGTCGACGCCTGGAGCCCGGCCGCGACGTTCGCCCTCCAGTGGCGCCGGGACGGCAAGATGATCTCCGGGGCGACGAAGTCCACGTACACGCCGACCGGTGCGGACGCGGGCAAGACCCTGACGGTCAGCGTCCTCGGCTCGGCCGACGGCCGCATCCCCACCTCCACGGAGAGCGCCGAGACCTCCGTGATCGCCGTCGGCGACCCCACGGCGTCGACCCCGAAGATCAGCGGGACGCCGCGGGTGGGTGTGCCCCTGCGGGCGCTCGCTGGCTCCTGGACCTCGGGCACCCGGTTCGCGTACCAGTGGTACGCGAACGGGACCGCGATCAGCGGCGCCACCGGCTTCTCGTTCACGCCGACGGCGTCCCAGCGGGGCAAGAAGCTCACGGTCCGACTCGTCGGCTCGCGCACTGGCTTCGCCAACGCCAGCCGTACCAGCGCCGCCTCGGCGACGGTCGCCACGGGCGTCTTCTCGCAGTCGGCGCCGGTGATCATCGGCCTGGCGACGCCGGGCGCCAAGCTCACGCTCTCGCGCCCGCAGTCCGCGCCGACGCCGAGCACCGTCACGTACCGGTGGAAGCTCAGCGGGCAGTCCATCTCGGGCGCGACGGGCAGCAGCCTCACCGTGAAGTCGGCGTGGCAGGGCCGCACCATCACCGTCAGCGCGACGGTGAAGAAGAGCGGCTACACCACCAAGACGGTCACCTCGGACGGGGCCAAGGTCGGGTCGAAGTACTCGCGCTCGGCCAACCCGTCGATCTCGGGGAGCACACGCGTCGGCTCGACGCTCAAGGCCTCCACCGGCACCTGGTCGCCCAAGCCGTCGTTCTCGTACCGCTGGTACGCCGACGGCAAGCCGATCTCCGGGGCGACCAAGTCGTCCTACGCCCTCAAGGGAACGGACTACGGCAAGAAGATCACCGTGTCCGTGCGTACCTCGCGCTCGGGCTACGGCACCGCGCTGCGCCGCAGCTCGGCGACCGGCAAGGTGCTGACCTCGGCCGTGCGGTTCCAGGGCGACGAGGAATGGGCCTTGTTTGTCGGGAGCGGCGGCGTGCAGGCTGGTACCTACATCGCCCAGGCAGGCGCCGACAACTGCTCCTGGCAGCGGCAGTCGCCCACCGAAGTCCTCGCCATGGATGGCGGCTCGGGCCAGCGACTCCTGAAGGTGCAGTCCACCGACGACTCCATCTGGTCGAGCACGAGCTGCGGCACCTGGACCAAGTACTACTCCGGGATGTCCACGACGCGTGCCTCGACCTCTGCGAACGGGGTCTACGCGATCGGTGACCACCTGGAGCGCGGCGTGTACTCGACGACGGGTCCGGCCGTTCCGGGTGACTCGTGCATCTACATCTTCTACAAGGGCTACTACGGCTCCGATGCCATCGTCAGCCAGGGCAGCACGTCCGAGGCCCGCACCATCACGATGCCGTCGTCCGCGATCGGCTTCGAGACGGTCGGCTGCAGCTGGCGGCGCATCGGCTGACCCTTCCCCGGACGGGCCGGGCCCGACGGCGTCCGACGGCGCCCGACGTGTCAGACGTGCAGGTCACCCCGGTGATCTGCACGTCTGACACGTTTCCCGGTACTGGGTACTCTGGCGTCCGGCGATCTGGAGGCACCGTGTCCGACGAGTGGCACCCCGGCATGAGGCGTGAGCTGCTCGCCGGCCCGTGCGAGGCCGTGCTGTCGAGCCGGTCCCTCGGCTGGACGGTAAGCGGGATCGGGGCCGCCGTCGTCGTCCTCGCCCTGCTGCTCGTGGACCCGTCGCTCTGGGTCTGGGGGCTGGGGCCCTCCGCGGTCTCCGTCGCCGGGATCGCCGTGGGCGGCATGCTCGACAGCGCGGCCGTGTCCCAGCAGCGCAGGGAGGCCCAGGCCGGGTACACGACCATCGCGACCGACCAGACCGATCTCGAGTACGTCGACCCCCGGACGTCCCGGGTCGTGCGCCGCGCGGGAGAGGTGCTCACCACCCACGAGCTCGACGTCCGGCTCAGGAGGGTGCGGGCGGCGAGGTAGCGTCGCCCGCATGACGACCGCAGAACGACTTGCCGCGCTCCTCGAGAAGCACCCCGTCTGGGACGGGCACAACGACCTCCCGTGGGAGCTGCGTGAGCAGTCGTCCTACGACCTCGACGCGGTCGACATCGCGCAGCGGCTCACCACCACCCACACCGACCTGCCGCGCCTGCGCGACGGCGGCGTCGGCGCCCAGTTCTGGTCCGTCTACGTGCCCTCCCAGCTCCAGGGCGGTGCCGCCGTGACCGCGACGCTCGAACAGATCGACTGCGTGCACCGCATGGTCGAGAAGTACCCGGAGAGCCTCCGCCTGGCCCGGACCGCCGCCGACGTCGAGCAGGCGTGGAGCGAAGGCCGCATCGCGAGCCTGATGGGCGCCGAGGGGGGCCACTCGATCGACGGGTCCCTGGGCGTGCTGCGCATGCTCCACGCGCTCGGCGTGCGCTACATGACCCTCACGCACAACGACAACGTGCCGTGGGCGGACTCGGCCACCGACGAGGAGGTGCTCGGCGGCCTCTCGCCGTTCGGCGAGGACGTGGTCCGCGAGATGAACCGCATCGGCATGCTCGTGGACCTCTCGCACACGTCCGCGGGCACCATGCGGCACGCGCTGCGGGTCACGTCGGCCCCGGTGATCTTCAGCCACTCCAGCGCCCGCGCCGTCTGCGACGTCCCGCGCAACGTGCCCGACGACGTGCTCGGCACCCTCGCGGCCAACGGCGGCGTCTGCATGGTCACCTTCGTGCCGCAGTTCGTCTCGCCCGCCGTCGCGGAGTGGCGGGCCGAGGGCGCTCGCGCCGCGGCGGAGGAGGGCATCCGGAACACGGACCTCGGCGCGTTCGAGCCGTTCATGGCGCGCTGGCGGGCCGAGCACCCGCAGCCGCGCAGCACCCTGGCCGACGTCGTCGCGCACGTCGAGCACGTCCGCGAGGCCGCCGGCGTCGACCACGTGGGCCTGGGCGGCGACTACGACGGCACGCCGAACCTGCCCGAGGGCCTGGAGGACGTGACGGGATACCCCCGGCTGCTCGCGGCGCTCGCCGACAACGGCTGGTCCGACGCCGACCTCGGCAAGCTGACCAGCGGCAACGCGCTGCGGGTGCTCCGGGACGCCGAGGCGGTGGCGGCCCGGACCGTGGTGGGCTGACTCAGCTCGGGAGCTGGACGACCTTGCGCTGGAAGCCCAGGGCCACCTTCTGCAGCGACTCCAGCGGCTCCTGCTCGTTGTGGTAGCTGATCTGCCGCAGCATCGACCCGGACGACGCGAGCAGCGCGACGATCACGTCGCGTGCGTCCTCGCGCGTCTCGAGCGCCTCCTGCAGCAGGTCCTGGACGTGAGGTGATCTGAGGCCGTCTTCTTCGGGATCGAGCAGCGCTGTCAGGAGCGCGATCGACAACGAGCTCCCGTGGATGCTTGCCATGGTGGTCTCCCCCGGTCGGGGCCCGGGGTTCCCGGGCATCAGACCCTCGCGGGCTGGCCCGCGAGGTACTCGTCCGACGCCCCACCCCCTGTGGCCCCGGCCGTGCACCCTTGTGTACCGCAGGTCAGGGCGTCGCGCCTGTTGACGGGGGCGAAAAGGGCCCGACGGCGGCGTGTCGTGCGGGTTCGGCCGGGCGGCCTAGCCGTGCAGGATGAGCTGGTAGACGACGTGGTCCTGCCACTCGCCGGCGATCTTGAGGTAGCTGGGCGCGAACCCGATCCGCTCGAACCCGACGTGCGTCAGCACCGCCTGCGACGCCGTGTTGTGCGGCAGCGTCGCCGCCTGCAGGCGGTGCAGGCCCAGCTCGTCCCGGGAGTGCGCCACCATCGCCTCGACGGCCCTGGTCATGAGGCCGCGGCCGGTGAACCCGGCGTCGATCCAGTAGCCGAGGTGCCCGTTCTCGAAGGCCCCGTGCACGACGTCGGTCAGGTTCAGCCGGCCCACGATCCGGCCGTCCGACTCCAGCACGGTGTACAGCGCGCGGCCCGCCGAGTTCTCCAGGACCTGCGTCCACAGGCGCTCGCGGTGCCACTCGGCGGTGTAGAACTCCTCGGGCCGCTCGGGCTCCCAGGGGGCGAGGTGCTCGCGGTTGCGGACGTAGGCGTCGGCGAGCGCGTCGGCGTCGTCCTTGCTGAGCTCGCGCAGGGTGACGTCGCCCGTCAGGGCGGTCTGGAAGGACATGAGGCTCACGGTAGTCCTGCGGGGAACTTTTCAGCCCCGGCCGTAGTTGAGTGAAGTGGACTCAACTTTGCGAGGGTCGGCTTGCTTCCTCGCGAGCACCGGCTTAAGTTGAGTGCAGCAGACTCAATCTGTCGAAGGAAGGCAGCAGACATGGCACGCGCAGTAGGTATCGACCTCGGAACGACGAACTCGGTGGTGGCGGTCCTCGAGGGTGGGGAGCCCACCGTCATCGCCAACGCGGAGGGCTCGCGGACCACCCCCTCGGTGGTCGCGTTCTCCAAGACGGGCGAGGTCCTGGTCGGTGAGGTCGCCAAGCGGCAGGCCGTCACCAACGTGGACCGCACCATCTCCTCGGTCAAGCGCCACATGGGCACGGACTGGACCGTCGACATCGACGACAAGAAGTACACCGCGCAGGAGATCTCGGCCCGCATCCTGGGCAAGCTCAAGCGCGACGCCGAGGAGTACCTGGGCGAGCCCGTCACCGAGGCCGTCATCACGGTCCCGGCGTACTTCAACGACGCCGAGCGCCAGGCGACCAAGGACGCCGGCCAGATCGCCGGCCTGGACGTCAAGCGCATCGTCAACGAGCCCACCGCGGCCGCGCTCGCCTACGGCCTGGAGAAGGGCAAGGAGGACGAGCTCATCCTGGTCTTCGACCTCGGTGGCGGCACGTTCGACGTCTCCCTCCTCGAGGTGGGCAAGGACGAGGACGACTTCTCGACCATCCAGGTGCGCGCCACCTCCGGCGACAACCGCCTCGGTGGTGACGACTGGGACCAGCGCGTCGTGGAGCACCTCATCAAGCAGGTGAAGAACTCCTCGGGCGTCGACCTGTCGAAGGACAAGATCGCCCTGCAGCGCCTCCGTGAGGCGTCCGAGCAGGCCAAGAAGGAGCTCTCGTCCGCGACGAGCACCAACATCTCGATGCAGTACCTCTCGATGAGCGAGAACGGCCCCATCCACCTGGACGAGAAGCTCACGCGGGCTCAGTTCCAGCAGATGACGCAGGACCTCATCGACCGCACCAAGGCGCCGTTCCACGCCGTGATCCGCGACGCCGGCATCTCCGTGTCGGACATCGACCACGTGGTGCTCGTGGGTGGCTCCACCCGCATGCCCGCCGTGACCGAGGTCGTCAAGGAGCTCACCGGTGGTCGCGAGCCCAACAAGGGCGTGAACCCGGACGAGGTCGTCGCCGTCGGCGCCGTGCTGCAGGCCGGTGTCATCTCCGGTGACCGCAAGGACGTCCTGCTGATCGACGTCACCCCGCTGTCCCTGGGCATCGAGACCAAGGGTGGCGTGATGACCAAGCTCATCGAGCGCAACACCGCGATCCCGACCAAGCGCAGCGAGGTCTTCTCCACGGCCGACGACAACCAGCCGTCCGTGGCGATCCAGGTGTTCCAGGGCGAGCGCGAGTTCACCCGCGACAACAAGCCGCTGGGCGTCTTCGAGCTCACCGGCATCGCCCCGGCCCCGCGCGGAGTGCCGCAGATCGAGGTCACCTTCGACATCGACGCGAACGGCATCGTGCACGTGTCCGCCAAGGACCGTGGCACGGGCATGGAGCAGTCGATGAAGATCACGGGCGGCTCCGCGCTCCCCAAGGACGACATCGACCGCATGGTCAAGGACGCCGAGCTGCACGCCGAGGAGGACAAGAAGCGTCGCGAGGAGGCGGACACCCGCAACCAGGCCGAGGCCTTCGCGTACTCCATGGAGAAGCAGATCGCGGACAACCGCGACAAGCTCCCGGCCGAGGTCGTCACCGAGGTCGAGGCCGACATCGCCGCCGTGAAGGCCGCGCTCGAGGCCGAGGACGCCGACGCCGTGAAGAGCTCGTACGAGAAGCTCGGCGCGTCGTCGCAGAAGATCGGCGAGGCCCTGTACGCCGCCGAGCAGCCCGCGGCCCAGGGTGCCGAGGGCAACCCGCAGACGGCGAACGCCCAGTCCGCGAAGGACGAGGACGTCGTCGACGCCGAGATCGTGGACGACGAGGACGAGCGCAAGTGACGGACGAGCACCAGCAGGGAACCCCCGAGCCCGAGGGCTCGGGGGAGCACCCCTTCCAGTTCACGGACAAGCGCAAGGTCAACGCCTCCGGTGACCAGGCCCAGCCGGTCGAGCCCGCCCCGGCGGACGAGACGGCCGAGCCCGAGGCCGCCGAGGCGCCCGCGCAGGACGCGTCTGTCGACCCGCTGGCCGGGCTCGACTTCGAGCCCTCCGGTGACGCCGCCGAGGCGTCCGCGGTCCTCAAGGCCCAGGCCCAGGCCGCGGAGCACCTGGACGCGCTGCAGCGCGAGCGGGCCAGCTTCACGAACTACCGCAACCGGGCGCTGCGCGACCAGGACGCCGCGCGCGACCGGGGCGTGCAGGACGTGCTGGCGGCCCTGCTGCCGGTGCTCGACGACGTCGAGCGCGCCAAGCAGCACGGCGAGCTGAGCGGTCCCATGGCGGCGATCGCGGAGAAGCTCGACCAGAGCCTGCAGAAGTTCGGCGTCGAGCGGTTCGGCAAGGTGGGGGAGGAGTTCGACCCCAACCTGCACGAGGCGCTCATGCACTCGACCGACGCGGACGCGACGGCAGCCACGGTGAACCTCGTGGTGGAGCCCGGGTACAAGATCGGCGACAAGGTGGTCCGGGCGGCGCGCGTGGGCGTCGTCGGACCGGAGTGATCCACCGGTGGTCGGGCTGGTCGGGACCCAGGTCTCGACGAGCCCGACCACCGGTATCGACGCGTAAGGAGGTGCCATGACCGGTCAGGACTGGATGGAGAAGGACTTCTACGCCGTGCTGGGCGTGTCCAAGGACGCCGACGACGCGGCCGTCAAGAAGGCCTACCGCAAGCTCGCGCGCCAGTACCACCCCGACCAGAACCAGGGCGACGCGGCAGCGGAGTCCAAGTTCAAGGAGATCGGCGAGGCCTACGCGGTCCTCTCCGACCCGGAGCAGCGCCGCCAGTACGACGCCGTGCGCGCCATGGCGGGCGGTGCCCGCTTCTCCGCGGGTGCCGGTGGTGCCGGTGCCGGCGGGTTCGAGGACATCATGGGCGCCATGTTCGGCGGCGCCCAGGGCCCCGGCGGCCGGGGCGGGCCGCGCGTCCGCTACTCGCAGGGCGGGAACGGCGGCGCGGGCTTCGAGGACATCCTCGGCTCGATGTTCGGCGGAGGCCGGACGGCCTACGGCTCGGGCACGACCGGCTACACCACGCCGACGGCGGGGGCGGACGTCGTCGCCCAGGTCACGCTGCCGTTCCGCGCGGCCGTGCAGGGTACGACGGCGGACCTCGAGGTCAACGGCCGCACCATCACCGCCCGCATCCCCGCGGGGATCAACGACGGCAAGAAGATCCGGCTGCGCGGCAAGGGCCGCCCGGGGGTCGCCGGCGGGCAGGCGGGCGACCTCGTCGTCACGGTGCACGTCACGCCGCACCCGGTGTGGACGCTGGACGGCCTCGACCTGCGCATGACCGTGCCCGTCACGTTCGCGGAGGCGGCGCTCGGCACCACCCTGGAGGTGCCGACCCTGGACGGCGCCACCGTGCGCCTCAAGGTGCCCGCGGGGACGCTGTCGGGCCGTGCGCTGCGGGTCAAGGGCCGCGGCGTGCAGACGGCGAAGGCGAACGGTGACCTGCTCGTCACGGTGCAGGTCGTCGTGCCGCAGAAGCTCAGCAGGAAGGCCAAGCAGGCGCTCGAGACGTTCGCCGCCGAGAACGACGGCGAGGACGTACGCGCAGGGCTGGCCGCACGCGCGGCAGAATGACGGCCGGTGCGGTAGGGCGCCTGCCCTGCCGCACCGGGTTCGGCTAACCTGCCCGCACGTATTCGTGCACAGGACACAGGGAGGAGCGCATGGTCGACGACGACACACCCGTGCTCACCGTGTCCAAGGCCGCCGAGCTCGCGGGGATGCACCCGCAGACGCTGCGGCAGTACGACCGCCTCGGTCTCGTCGTGCCCCGGCGCACGCGCGGGCGCGGCCGCCGGTACTCGCGGCGCGACGTCGCACGCCTGCTCCAGGTGCAGCGCCTGGCCCAGGGCGAGGGCATCAACCTCGCCGGGATCAAGCGCATCCTCGACCTGGAGGCGCACGTCTCCGTGCTGGAGGAGCGCCTCGGCGACCTGCTCATGCGGGTCCAGGAGGAGGGGCGCGTCTTCGCCGCCGGACCGGCCGCGGGCGACGTCGTGGTGGTCCAGCGGGGCCAGCGTGTGCGGAGCGCGGCGATGCGCGTGGACCTGGAGCACCGCGCCGGCGGCGGGGGCGCCGTGGTGCTCTGGCGGCCCGCCCCGCGACGCGAGGAGTAGCCGTTCCCCGGATCTCGCCCAGCATTTCGGCAATGCAATTCTTTCGTTAATCCTGAACGTTGCCGGAATGTAGGTAAGGCATTCCTCAATCCTGTGCGATCTGTCATTCAGGAATACGATCGACGCATTCCGCAGGAGCGATGCACCGAGCGAGGAGAGATGCCATGAGCACGCTGATGGAGATGCCCGAGGTCGTCGAGTGCTCGATCGACGGCTGCGGCTACAACCACGACCACGGCTGCCACGCCGGCGCCGTCACCATCGCCGGGCACGCGGGCGACGCGTCCTGTGCCACGTTCATCCCGCTCAGCACCAAGGGCGGCCTGGAGAAGGTGATCGCCCACGTGGGCGCCTGCCAGCGTGAGGAGTGCACCCACAACGACAACCTGGAGTGCAACGCGCCGTCGATCCGCGTGGGCGCCGGCCCCGAGGACCCGGGCCACGCCGACTGCCTCACGTTCGAGCAGAACGGTGCGACCCAGCAGGTCTGAGCCCGTCCGGCAGGGCAGAGGGGCCGCGCGCTCGCCGTCGAGCGCGCGGCCCCTCAGGGTTCAAGGCCCCAGGGAGCCAGGATCTTCAGCGCGCCAGGTGGTCCAGCAGGAGCAGGGCGTCGCCGTGCGTCCCGGGCAGCCGTTCGACCCACACCCGGGTCGGACGGCGCACCTCTGTCGTCAGGCCGAGCACCTCGGCGTTGCGCTCCACGACGCGGCGCAGCGACTGTCCCAGCTCGGCCGTCGTCGGGCCTCGCTCGCACAGGACCACGAACGTGCCGTCGCCCACGGCGGCCATCGGGTGTCCCTCGCCGAACACCTGGTGCAGCGTGCGGCCGATCGCGGCCGAGCGCGCGAGCCGCTGCCAGGTGTCGAGGTTCTCGAGGCCGACGTCGAGCACCAGCAGGCAGTGGGACTCGCCCGCGCTGGTCCCCGTGCGCTGCGCGACGCCGTAGGTCTCGCGCAGCCGCTCGCCCAGGTACTCGCCGGTGGGCAGTCCGGTCGACGGATCGTGCGTCGCGATCTGGTAGGGCACGCGCTCGCGCTCCCCGACCCAGCCGATCGCCGCCGCGCGCAGCGCGCCGACGTCCGTGGGGCGCCCGAAGGCGGCGTAGAGGCAGGCGACGTCGTCCAGTGCCTCGGTGATGCCGGCGCCGACCCCGGCGCGTGCGGCACCCAGCCGTTCGGCGGGCGCGATCACGCCCCGGCCCTCGGCCAGTGCCTCTGCTAGCGCTTCAGCGGCGGGGTGCTCCCAGTCGTTCGGCCGGATCCAAACCGACGCCAGACTCGTAGCGCGCCACCGCTCGCGCAGGTCGTGCACACGCACCCGCGCCTCCTGCTGTGCCTCGCTCATGATGATGGGACCCTCACGGGGATACATCATGACGCACCTTCAGGTGTGAGATGGCGGACTTCACCCGTGCGTCACCCCAAAATGTGGAATTCCACCCCCTAAATCGTCCGCCTGGCTCTATAGTCTTGCCTGGACGGCGACAGTCATCGGCAGCGCGACCACCGCGAGAGCATGGGTAGACGTGAGGCAAGTCGAGAGCAGCACGGGGGAGACCCCTAGCGACGCGGAACTGATTCTGCAGGTCAGAGCAGGTGACCGCGACGCTTTTGGCGTGCTCTACGAGCGCCACTCGGCGGCCGCCAGGGCCCTCGCCCGGCAGTACGTCACGCCCGCGGACGCGGAGGACGTCGTCGCCGACGCCTTCAGCAAGCTGTTCGAGATGCTGCGCCGCGGGGTGGGCCCCGACGCCGGGTTCCGCCCCTACCTGTACACGATGGTGCGCCACCGGTCGTTCGACCTGACCCGCAGCGCCCAGCGCACGCGTCCGAGCACCGACGACGAGATCGAGTCGGTCCTCGGCCGGGTGGCCTCGAAGGACGACCCCGCGCTCGACGGCTTCGAGCGCAGCGTCATCGCCAAGGCCTACGTCGACCTGCCGGAGCGGTGGCGCGAGGTCCTCTGGTACGTGCTCGTCGACGAGCTCAAGCCGGCACAGGTCGCGCCCGTGCTCGGTCTCAGCCCCAACGGCGTCTCCGCGCTGCTCTACCGCGCCAAGGAGGCGCTGCGGGCGGGCTACCTGCAGCAGCACCTGACGCACTCGCCGTCGGACATGTGCCGCACCGTCAACCCGCTGCTCGGCGGGTACGTGCGCGCGAGCCTGTCCAAGCGCGAGACCACCAAGATCGACGAGCACCTCTCCACCTGTGCCACCTGCAGCGCCCTCGTGCTGGAGCTGCACGACGTCGCGCACGGAATGAAGACCGTGATCGCCCCGCTCGTGCTCGGCGCGGGCGGCCTCGCCCTGGTCGGCGCCGGCGCCCCGATCGGCGGGCTGGTCGTCGCCGCGAAGGCCGGGGCGACCGCGGCCGCCGGCAGCGCGCACTCCGCCTCCGCGGTGAGCGCCGCGTCGAGCGGCTCGTTCTCCGGCGCGGTCTCGTCCGCGGCCTCCAGCACCGCGGGGGCGTTTGCCTCCGCAGCCGCTGCCGCCACGGGTGGGAGCGTGGCCGCGGGCGCGCTCGCCGTCGCCGCCGTCGGGCTGGTCGCGGCCTTGCAGATCGCGGCGCCGCCCGAGGGCGACCCCCTGATCGACACGGTGATCGCCACCAACGACGCGCGCGAGCTGCCGGGCGGCAGCGCCGCGGAAGAGGTCAAGGACGGCGGCGACGTGCTGCCGACCGACGTGCTGCCCAACGAGAACACCGCGTACATCTCAGTCGGCTACGCGGACGGCGGGCAGCCGCTCGCCGCGCGCCAGAGCCAGAACCTGTCGTTCTCGGTCGAGAACACGGGCAGCGCCGACGCGACCGGTGCGCAGATGCAGGTCACGCTTCCGGAGGGCCTGACGGCCACGAAGCCGGACGGTTCCTTCGGCACGGGCGTCGGCACCGGCCGCCTGATGTCGGCGACGAGCGCGACGCCGACCCCCGAGGCCACGCCCACCCCCACCGCGACCAGCGGGACCACGCCCGAGACCAAGGTGGAGGCCGACGCCCCCGCCGGTGCCACCGACACCGACACCACGGCGTCGCCGAGCGCGTCGCCCAGCGTGTCCCCCTCGGAGCCCGCCGCCCCGGTGGAGGCGCCGGTGATCTGCGCGCCGACCGAGAAGTCGAACGTGCTGCTCTGCTCCGTCGGTGAGCTCGCGCAGGGCGCCGCGCGCACCGTCGTCGTGCCGGTGCAGGCCAACACCGGGGGCGCCTACCCCGTGAGCGCCACGGTCTGGGCCGACGGTCTCGAGCCGGTCGCCGCCAACCTGCCGAGTCGCACGGTCGCGGCGTTCGGCCCGGAGCTGTCGGCGCAGACCAGGGACGTCTCGCTCGCCAGCCCCGGCATCGCCTCGCTGCCGATCAGCCTGACCAGCACCGGCGACACCACGGTCGCCCCGGGGTGGGGCGTCGTCGTCTCGCTGCCCGACGGCGTGAAGCCCGCCGCCGCGCAGACCCAGCTCCAGTGCAACCCGGCCGACCTGCCGGGCTCCTGGCTGTGCCAGCCGCTCCCGGGGGCCTACACCGGTCTGCAGATCGAGCCCGGCAGCGGCGTCGACCTGCTGCTGAACATCATCACCACCGCCGACCAGCCCAAGACGCAGCCCACCGAGCTCGGTGTGGCGAACGTCCGCCCGGCGCTCGGCGAGGGCCACGCCCGCGCCTCGTCGGCCACGCTGGTCGCGACGTCGGCCTGGGCCAACGCCGCCGCGGGCGCGGGCACCATCAGCACCTCCTGCCTCGCCGAGGGCGGCATCGACAAGGCCGACGCCGCGGTGATCGGCAGCTACAAGAACACGACCGACCGGGTCGTCCGCGTCGCCCTTGAGGCGGCCGGAAGCCGGGATTCCACGGGCAAGGACGTCGCGCCCGGCGACTCCGCCCGGGTCGTGGTGCACGACGGGCTGCGCGCGCCGGCCGGCCCGGCGGTCTTCGTGCTGACCACGGCCGTGGACGGCAGCACCTACGAGACCCGTGTCGAAGCGGGCAGCCACAGTGCGATCGACTGCTACAAGCCCGCGTGGGACGCCGACACGACCGCCGAGACCATCAACATGGCCGGCACGGTGGGCGTGCGCGGCACGGTCACCAACCGGACGAACGAGTCGATGAACGCGCTCATGTCGGTGCCGGTGGGCGACGGCACGGCGAAGACCGTGAAGCTGCCGGTGGCGGCGGGTGGCAACGTGGAGCTCACGGTGAACACCAACCGCACGCACATGCCGGAGGGTGACGTCACGTTCCACCTCTCGCGCGACGTGGCGGACAAGGACGGCGACCTGCCCGCCAACCCGATCGTCCCCACCACCAACCCGACGCAGCGCTTCGACGCCGCGCAGATCTCCCCGGCGCTGGGCGAGCGGACCCTGACGTCGGTGGGCGCCTGCACCTTCGACGTCGCGAAGGACCGCTCGGTGCAGACGTTCCAGGTCACCGCGGACAACACGGCTTCGACGCTCGACGTGAAGTTCCACGTCGGCGACGTCACCCGCACGGTCGCCGCCGGGGCCACCGACGTCATCGAGTTCCCGGTCGCCTGGGGTACCGACACCGTGACCGTGACGGCGGCCGGCCAGCAGTTCGGCCCGCTCGACGTCCGGTTCAAGCCCTGCCCCGAGGTCAGCTGGCCTTCAGCGGCGCAGCTCACGGTGACGACCGACGCGGTGTGCGTCGAGCAGAACGCGCAGATCACGGCGACCGTGGGCAACTGGACCGGCAAGGACTGGCGCGGCGTGCTGGTGCACGACGGCACCGGTGAGCACAGCGCGGAGCAGACGGTCCCCGCGGGGTCGCAGACCACGTTCGAGCTCGCGCAGCAGCCCCTGTTCAGCCTGGACGGCAACGTCACCGTGCGGCTGACCCGTGAGGTGGAGGGCTATCCCCTGTCCGTGGACAAGTCGTTCTCCGTCGAGGGCGAGTCGTGCGTGGTGCCCGAGCCCACCTGCGAGCCGGGCCCCGGGCCCACGCCGGACGACGGGGCGACGGCCGGCACGGAGCAGTCCTCGGCCACCGGACGGGCCGACGCCAACGGCGCCGAGCAGGCCGCCTACCTGTCGCCGGCCCCGGTCAAGGCGCCGACGGCCAGCAACTGGCTGCGGTGGATGAAGTACGGCGTCTGCGGACCGGCGTCGAACCAGGAGCAGCCGGACCAGGCCTAGCGCCCGGCCCCGGCGCTCCGGCGCCCGGCCGGCCCTGCCCTGGCGTCCTGCCGCGGCAGGACGCCGTCCGGCTCAGACGATGCCGTACAGCCGGTCCCCGGCGTCGCCCAGGCCGGGCACGATGTAGGCCTTCTCGTTGAGGCGCTCGTCCACGGCCGCGACCACGACCGACAGGTTCGCGCGGTCGCCCACGTGCTCCTCCAGCAGGGCGATGCCCTCGGGGGCGGCCAGCAGGCAGACCGCCGTCACCTCGCGGGCGCCCCGCTCCAGCACGTAGTCGATGGCCGCGACCAGCGTGCCGCCGGTGGCCAGCATCGGGTCGATGAGGAACACGTGCCGGCCGGTGAGGTCGTCGGGCAGGCGGTTCGCGTACGTGACGGCCTTGAACGTCTCCTCGTCGCGCACGAGACCCAGGAAGCCGACCTCCGCCGTCGGGAGCAGGCGGCTCATGCCGTCCAGCATGCCCAGGCCGGCGCGCAGGATCGGCACCACGAGCGGCGGCGGGGACGCGAGGCGCGTGCCCGTCATCGTCGTGACCGGCGTCTTCACCTCGTGCGGCTCGGTGGCGATCTCGCGCGTGGCCTCGTAGGCCAGGAGCGTGACGAGCTCGTCGACCAGCAGGCGGAAGGTGGGGGAGTCCGTGGTCTCGTCCCGCAGGACGGTCAGCTTGTGGGCGACCAGGGGGTGATCGACGACGTGAAGGCGCATGGGTGCAACGCTACCGGGCGGCCGTGCGCGCCGACGGTGCGCGGGCCCGGAAAGTCGCCAGTCCCACACTCCGCCCCCTCACCGCGTTGTCAGACACACAGGTCACTAGGGTGACCTGTGTGTCTGACACCTCAAGCCTGAGCGCCGCCGAGCGCCGCGCGCACTGGGAGCGGTGGATGGGCGTCGCGCTCGACGAGGCCCGGCGTGCGCTCGACACCGGCGACGTGCCGGTCGGCGCCCTGGTGCTCGACGAGGCCGGCCGGGTGATCGGCGTCGGGCACAACGAGCGGGAGGCGACGGGAGACCCGACCGCGCACGCCGAGGTGCTCGCGATGCGGGCTGCCGCTGATGCGCGCGGCGAGTGGCGGCTGTCGGGCTGCACGCTCGTGGTGACGCTGGAGCCGTGCCCGATGTGCGCGGGCGCGCTCGTGCAGTCGCGGGTGCGGCGGCTGGTCCTCGGTGCGTGGGACCCGAAGGCCGGCGCGACCGGTTCCGTGTGGGACCTGGTGCGCGACCAGCGGGCGCTGCACGAGGTCGAGGTGCTCGGCGGGTTCCGCGAGGACGAGTGCGGGGCGCTGCTCCGCGAGTTCTTCGAGGCGCGGCGGGGCTGAGCGCGGGGCTGAGCGTTCCGGGCTCGCGTTCCGGCGGGCCGACCGGCGGAACTGAGCGGCTCGCGGGTGCGAAATGGGACACACCACGGGTGCGTCCGGGCGTGGGCGGCATACCCTCGTAGGCGTGTTCCCTCAAGCTCGCCCCACCACGTGGCAGCCCGAGCCCGTCGAGGTCGCCCGCACCACCGTGGACGACGCCGTCGAGGTGCTCTCGGGCCTCCGGATCACCGCACTCACGGGCGCCGGGATCTCGACCGACTCCGGCATCCCCGACTACCGCGGCCCCGACTCCCCGCCGCGCAGCCCCATGACCTACCAGCAGTTCGTGGGCGACGAGGAGTTCCGCCGCCACTACTGGGCGCGCAACCACGTGGGCTGGCAGCACGTGGACCGCACCGCGCCGAACGCCGGGCACCGCGCGCTCGTCCGGCTGGAGGAGCAGGACATCCTCGCCGGGATCATCACGCAGAATGTGGACCTGCTGCACGAGGACGCGGGCTCCCGGACCGTCATCGACCTGCACGGACGCTACGACCGCGTGATCTGCCTGAACTGCGGCCGGGTCATCTCCCGGACGCACCTCGCGGAGCGGCTCACCGCGCTCAACCCGGGCTTCCTGGAGTCCGTGGGCGACGTCGCCGACATCGAGATCGCGCCCGATGCCGACGCCGTCATCGAGTCGACCGCGCACTTCAAGCCGGCGCCCTGCGAGTTCTGCGGGGGCGTGCTCAAGCCGGAGATCGTCTACTTCGGCGAGAACGTGCCGCGCGAGCGGGTCGAGCGGGCGTTCGCGCTGGTCGACTCCGCCGGAGCGCTGCTCGTCGCCGGCTCCTCGCTGACCGTGATGAGCGGGCTGCGGTTCGTGCGGCACGCGGCCGAGACGGGCAAGCCCGTGGTGATCGTGAACCGCGGCATCACGCGCGGCGACAAGTACGCGACGGTCAAGATCGACGCGGGCACGAGCGACGTGCTGGAGGAGCTGGTCCGCCGGCTCCCGCCGCCCGCCTAGCGCCCGCCTGGCGCCCCCCGTGTCAGACGTACAGGTCCCCCGGGGGACCTGTACGTCTGACACGTAGGGCTAGTGCTCCGCGAGGTCCGTGATCCCGGAGTGGCCGGTGGGCGAGAGCGTCAGCACGCGCTCGCCCGGGCGCAGCCGCGAGTCCCCGCGGTAGAGCTCGGCGAGCTGGTCGGCCGCCTCGTCGTCCCCGGCGTCGGCGGCGACCAGCAGGTACGCGAGCTCGTCGGCGACGGCGTCGAACTCGGCGTCGGACATGTCCGCGCCCGCCAGCCCCGCGTCCCGGACCCAGGTCGCCGCCTGCCCGCCCTCGGCCTCGCGGACGTACGAGGTGCCGAGCTCCGGGCCCCACAGGTCCCAGAGCAGCAGCTCGTCCCGGTGCCGGTGCGCCACCTCGTACAGCACGTAGTAGCGCACGAAGTCCTTGCCGTGCAGGAACGGCACGTCCGCAGTCACGCCGAACGTCGCGGCGTCGGCCGTCCCGGCGCGGATCGTCAGCCATGCCTCCGCCGCCGTCACGAACGGTGACTCGGGCCCGGTGGGCATGTCGTGCACGTCGAAGTCGAAGTCCTTCTGGTCGAGCTCGGGGTCGAACCGCACCCAGCGCTTCCCGTCCCAGCGCTCGCCCACCACGTGGTCGGCGTTCCAGCCGGGCGCGAAGTACGTGGCGAAGCCGATCCGGGACCGCGCCGGCACGTCGTGCGTGCGCAGCACCCCGAGGGCCAGGAGCGTGTGGTCGCGGCAGCACCCGGCGACTTGCTGCGCGTGCGTGCGCGGCCCGTCGAGGGGCGCGCGCAGCGCGGCGGCGTCCAGGATCGAGGTGAGCCAGCGCCGGTCGGGGTCGCCCTTCTGCTCGTCGGTCAGGGTCGCGCCTTCGGCCCGGTAGTGCACGACGGCGGTGCAGACGAACCGGTGCAGCTCCTCCGGGTCGGTGCTCAGCTCGGTGAAGTACCCGGTGTGGTGTCCGGGGTTCGAGTACGGACTGTGGTCCGAGTAGTCGAAGAGTGTGGGCGCGGGCATCGGTGACCTCCCTCGGCGGTGTCCGGAACACTACCTCGCGACCCCCGCGAAATCCCACCCCTATCCGGCCTCGCCCGCGGTCACCGAGGTGACCTCCGCGCCGTCCGCCTGGACCGTGTAGGTGTCGCCCGTGGTCAGGTCCGCCGAGGCCAGGACCACGGACTGGGTGTCCTTGGTCAGCGTCACCTCGGCCACCACGTTCCCGTTCGAGTCGACCACCGTGAGCTCCGTGCCCGCGACCAGCGTGTCGAAGGTCGCCGCGACCCACCCCTCCGAGCCGTCGCCCGGCGTCTGCAGCATGCTCGACGTGCCGACGGCGAGCAGCGTGCCGCCGTCCACCGTCAGCGCGCCGGCGCTGTCGAGGGTGCCGTTGCCGCCGTCCGTCGGGCCGAACACCGTGACGTCGCCGCCCGAGACCGTGAGGGTTCCGTTCGAGTCGAGACCGTCGCCGCCGGCGTCGACCGTGACGTCGCCGCCCGTGATGACCAGCGAGAAGTCGCCCGCGGCCTCGCCCGGCATGCCGCCGCCGCCACCTGCGCCACCACCACCGTCGCCGCCCTGCGGCGGCTGCCCGTCCGGCATCGTGCCCGACGTCGGAGGCTCGCCTCCCGTAGGTGCCTCGCCGTCCGCCGGGGGCTGGGCGGCCGAGTCCTGGCCGGTGCCGGTGTCAGCCGCGGTGTCATCTCCTGCCGTGTCGTCGGTCGTCGTGGTGCCGTCCGTCGTCGTGCTCGTGCCGCCCGCGGCGTTGAAGCCGTCGTCGGAGGAGGTGACGTCCACCGTGCCGCTCGCGACGAGGATGTGCGCGCCCTCCAGGCCCTCGACGGACTCGGAGACGGTGACGGTCGCGCCGTCGATCACGAGGTCGCTCTCGGCGTGCACGCCGTCGTCGCCGGACGCGACGGTCACGGTGCCGCCCAGGAGCGCGGCGTAGCCGACGGTCTCGCCGTCGTCGTTGGTGCCGTCCTCGTTGTCCGCCTTGAGACCGTCGTCCTCGGCGTCGACGTCGAGGGTGCCGCCGGTGACGACCAGGAAGTCCTTGCCGCGCACGCCGTCGTCCACCGCCGTGACGGTGATGTCGCCGCCCGCGATGACCAGGCCGTCCTTGGAGGCGATCCCGTCGTTGGCGTTGCCGGTGACGTCCAGGGAGCCGGTGCCGGAGATGACCATCGAGTCCGCGGAGAAGAGGGCGGCGTTCGGCGCGTCCTCGCTGGTGTCCTCGTACGTCGCGGCGTCGGTCAAGCTGTTGGACGAGCCGTCCGCGAGGACCACGGACACGTCGTCGGCCTGCGTGACCGCGATCGCGGAACTGGTCGAGCTGGTGATGTCGGCGCCGTCGAGCACGAGCCGCACCAGGCCGTCGGCCTCGGAGCTGACCACGACCTGGCCGTCGTCGAGGGTGCCGCTGATCCGGTACGTGCCGGGGGCCGAGATGGTGACGGTCGAGCCGTCGGCGGTCGCGCCGTCGCCCGAGACGGTGGCGCTGTCGCCGTCGAGCGAGACGGTGGTCTCGTCCGCGGTGTCCCAGGTCTCGTCGGCGAGGGCCGCGAGATCGGTGTAGTCCTCGTTGTCGGCGAGGGCGTCGTCGGTGGTGGTCGCTACCTCGGAGATGGTGGTGGTCGTCGTGCCGGTGCTGCTCGTGCCGCTCGTGGTCTCGGCGGCGGCCGTGCTGCACCCGGCGAGGGCGCCGAGCACCAGGGCGCCGGAGATCGTGGCGGTCAGGAAGGGACGGGGTCGGCGGAGCTTCATGAGTGAGTCCTCTCGCAGGTCAGGCGGGTTGTGTCGGTGCTTGTGGGTAGGGCGGGCGCGGGCAGGCCCGCGGTGAGCCGACGGCGGACGAGCCGCCGCCAGGGCATGTCGGGCAGCTCGGGCTCCAGCACGGCCAGCCCGGTGGCGTACTTGGAGATGCGGTCGGGACGGTGGCCGGCCCGCCAGAGCAGGCGGTCCACCGACGACGGTCCCGAACCCGCGGCCGTCTTGGTCTCGACGACCACGAGGTCGCCGATCGCGGCGCTGCGCCGGACGACCGGCGCGGCGTGCGCCCCGGGGTCGACGGGCCCGAGCAGGTCCCAGACGAGGCCGGTGTCGAGGGTGACGCGGGCGTCGTCGAGCAGCAGGGTCGTGCGCTGGTAGCGGGAGCGCAGGGTCGGGGTGAGCACGGGCGCCGACGGCGCCCCGGCGTCGGCCAGCCGGTCCGAGACGAAGGTGCGGGCCAGGCCGAGGTGCCCGGCGTCGTCGTGCGGCTGCCGTTCCTTGACCGTGGTGCCGCGGCCCGCGCGGGTCTTCACCTCGACGAAGCACGACCCGGTGTCCACGTAGGTCCGCGTGCGGACCTTGAACCGCCGACGACGGCGCGTCGCCGCGAGGCGGTACGCGTCCAGCTCCGGGGTGTCGAAGTAGGTGGAGTCGTAGGCGAACGAGCGGGAGCCGTCGATCTCCAGCACCCGCGCCGGGGGCAGGGCCGTGAGCAGGTCGTCGAGCTCGTCCGGGGTCAGCACGTACTTGCGGTCGCGGCGCGTCTGGAGAGCCGCGGTGTCGTTCAGCTCGTCGAGCGTCACGGGAGCGAGGTCGGCGATCATCGGGCCGACGCCAGCTCGGGGCGGCCGCTGTTGTTCGTCCCCTGGTGCAGCGTGGTGGGGGCGCCGGTGCCGTCGTCGGTCACGATCGGCAGGCGGCGCGCTTCGGAGTAGCGGACGTCCACCCAGGTGGAGTCGTTCACGAGGTCGAGGCGCTGCACCGACAGGGCGTGCACGCGGGCGCCGAGCAGTGCTTCCAGGTGGGCTATCAGCTCCGTCTGGTCGGGGATCGCGCGGTCGAGGATGACGAGCTCGCTGTGGTGTCGGGCGAACAGGCGCGGGTGGTCCGCGAGGGCCATGACCAGGAGGATCAGGCCGCTGCCGGCGAGGCCGAGCCAGCCGGCGCTCGTCCCCAGCCCGCCCAGCAGGCCGAGCGCGAGCGACGCGAAGTAGTAGGCGACCTCGTGCTGCGACAGCTCTGTGGAGCGCAGCCTGATGATCGACAGCACGCCGAACAGGCCGAGGCCGAGGCCCGCGGCGACGGAGCTCGCGGACAGCGTCGCGGACACCGCGAGCACCCCCACGTTCACGCCGAGGTAGGCGACGACGAGGTCGCGTCGGCGGTGTCGCGGGAAGTAGAGCGCGAACGTCAGGATGGTGACGGCGACGAGGTCGACCGCGTAGAGCATGAGCTGGTTCATCGGATCTCCGGAGTTATCGGGGTGATGAACACGAGGTAAACGCATGGACCCAGGCGGTTCCTGGGGCGTGGCTGGGCTCAGGCTGTGGGCTGTTGAGCGGGTGCGTGGGCGCTGGTGTGCGGGCGCCTTGTCGGGGGTTCCGAGGGCTCGTCGGGCGCCGTCGCGGAACCGATTCGTGGAACCAGGCTCCGACCAGGTATCCTCCTACGGTCTGCTACTGAGGTAGCGGGCGAAGGTAGCGTGTCCGAGCGGCCTAAGGAGCACGCCTCGAAAGCGTGTGTGGGTGAAAGTCCACCGTGGGTTCAAATCCCACCGCTACCGCACCCAGAGTGACAAACGAGCCCCTGACCCATGTGGTCAGGGGCTCGTTCGTTGTTGTGGGCAGCCAGGTCGGCAGGTTGCGTCGAGGTCGGCACCGGCCTGGACCGACCTCGACGCCGACTGTCGACGTCGCAACGCTCGGCGGCTTAGATCTCCCGTGAGAACTCAGTTGCAAGGACGCCGGCCAGGAACCTGTAGTCCTCCATGAGTTGGCCCACGAGGTGCGGCTGCACTTCAAAGTGATCTCGCAGTCCCTTGGCGAGGTCCTCCGTCCTTGCGCCGAGATCGCCCGAGCGCTTAGCACTACGTCGCTCGAATGATCGCCAGCGTCGCGCGGCGATGGCGATCATTTCGTTGACGTTCTCTTCGCTGACGATCGGCGAGCCGCTCTGGTGAAGCTCGAGCGGAGCGGTCCGAGTGGCCTCCTGGAGGACCTGATCCATCCATGCAGGATCGCACGGGCTCGGCGCTCCACCGGCAGCCGCGGTTTCGGGGTCACATGAGCCTTGTTCGCTGCCGTCGTGCCTCGGTGTCCGACGTCGGTGACGTCGCTCTCCTGGATCCAGCTGAGCATACTCAGTCCGTTGACTCTTCCTCTTTCTTTTCCTCGAGGAACAGCTCGGGAAGCCCACCAATGGTTACAAGAAGTGTCACGAATAGGAGAACAAGACCGGCGAGAACCCAAAGAGTCCACTGGAGCCATGTCCACGGAGAAATGACGCCGAGCTGCCATATTCCCCAGGTGATGCCGCCACCCGCCACGGAGATGAAGATCATCGTGACGAGGCTGGCGCGATCGATCTTCCGGCGGCGTCGCGGCGTGCGAATCTCCGGGTTGATCTGCTGCGCGACCTGCACGGCCAGGCCGTGGGCAGCCGCTTCCAGTGCCGCCCTGCCTCGCCCGTCGGGCATGGTCGAGTGAAGGTGCAGAAGGCGCCGCAGCCGCCTCTCACGGCCACGCGTGAATTCGAAGAACGAGCCAAGAGCCGTCCGTAAACCAACGAGCACGGCGGGGATTGCCGCAAGGATTCCCAGCCCATCCGATATTTCCACGGGGTGAGGGTACCGACTGCCCGGGCCTCGTCAGAACATCCTTTGTCTTCTTGGCTCCAGGGGGCCGTCAGAACCAGTCAGAAACCGCCCGTCCGATGCTGCGAAAGAGCCGTGCGAAACTGCGGATGATGCCGATGAAGGCGGGCGGCTGCCTAGCGCTTGCGCAGCACGAGGCCGACGACGGCCACCGCTGCCGCCAGCACCGTCACGACCAGCGCGACGGCCAGGACCGTCGCGTCCTCCGGGAGCATCGGGCAGGCGGCGGGGGAGGTGTCGTCCGGGCAGGTGCGCCAGGGCTGCAGGAGGTAGACGAACGACACGACCACTCCCAGCACGGCGACTGCCGCACCGCCGATGATCAGCGTGAACGCGGTTCGTGTCGTCATCCGGCGAGGGTAGCGTCCTCCTCATGTCGCGCGTCGCACAGCCCCGACCTGCAGTCTCACTCCTCCGGAGGCTGGAGCCCGGCGACGTCGTCGCGCTCGTCTCGCCCGCGAGCTGGAGCGACGAGTCCTGGGTGGACGAGAGCATTGCGACGGTCGAGTCCTGGGGGTTCAAGGCGCGGCTGGGCAAGCACGCCGACGACCGGTTCGGCTACATGGCCGGCGGCGACGCCGAGCGCGCAGCGGACCTCAACGACGCGATCCGGGACCCTGAGGTGCGCGCCATCCTGACCCTGCGCGGGGGCTGCGGGAGCCTGCGCCTGCTGGCCGACGTCGACACTGACGCGCTCCGGGCGGACCCCAAACCGATCATCGGGTTCAGCGACATCACCGCCCTGCACCAGGTCTGGCACCGGGCGGGCGTCCCGTCGGTCCACGGCGCGGTGGCCGGGACGCGGGCCGCGACCGTGCTGGACCTCCTGCGAGGCGAGCCCGGCGAGCCCGTCCGGAGCGACACCGACCAGTACGGCGCCTACCTCACGACGACGGGCACGGCTTCGGGGCCGCTGTTCGGCGGAAACTTGGAGATGCTGGCCCGCAGCGTCGGTATCGTCGACAACGACCTCGACGGCCACGTCCTGCTGCTGGAGATCAACCGGACCGTCGGGCTCGGGATGGTCGACCGCGCCCTGACGCAGCTAATCCTGTCCGGCGCCCTGGCGGGCATCACGGGTGTCGCCGTCGGGACGCTCGAAGGTTTCGACGGCTATGAGGACCGCGGCTGGAACGTGCTCGACGTGCTCCGCGACCGGCTGGGCTTGCTCGGCGTGCCGATCCTCGCCGGGCTGCCCCTCGGCCACATGGAAAGCCCGGTCTCCGTTCCGCTCGGGGTCGAGTCCGTGCTCGACGCCGACGCCGGCACCCTGACGGTCGCCGCACTGAGCGCCTGAACCCGCAGCCCGGGCCCGGCGGAGGCTAGGCCGCCCGGCGACCCGACACCTTGTTCGCCACCCAGCGTCCGACCTTGCGCAGGTCGGCGGCGAGGTAGCGGAAGTGCCCGAGCTGCGTCACGAACACATCGACCTGACGGCTCGCCCAGTTCACTCGGGGTGTGTCCCCGATACGGCTGAGCTCTTTTCCTTCAAACTTCGCGTCGTCCGCTGGCATGGGTGGATCGTACTGGGATGCCCGATGTGTCGGACCTCATCGTCCGTCCCGGCGAGACACTCGACTACCGGGAGGGCTTCGCGGCCTCCCAGGAGAAGCGCCGGCCCAGGTTCACGGGCCGCTGAGCTGGACGTTCGTTCAGCAGGCTGGGGGCGGCCGTCAAACCCTGGGTGACGGTCGCCCAGAGCCTGCTGAACGCAGCTCAGTACGGTGTCGTAGGCGGGCGATCGCCGGAGCGGCCTTGAGTAGTTCGGCGGCCAGCTCGCGCCATCCCCGGATCTCGGAGCGCAGAAGGTCATCGAGGCGGCTCTCCGGCGTGCCCTCCGGCGGGTCTCCCCAGCGACGGATGTGCCGCGCCTCGCGGGGTTCGTCGTCGGCGGGCATGTGCGGATCCTACGGGCGGCTCGACGGGCCCCCGCCGGCCAGAAACCCCTCCACAGCC
This sequence comes from Promicromonospora sukumoe, assembly GCF_014137995.1. Lineage (NCBI taxonomy): Bacteria > Bacillati > Actinomycetota > Actinomycetes > Micrococcales > Promicromonosporaceae > Promicromonospora > Promicromonospora sukumoe. The sequence goes on along the minus strand of NZ_JACGWV010000002.1, from coordinate 1,213,128 downwards.
CGCCGCGTCCGCAGCCGGTGGAACGTCAGGTGCGCGTTCGCGGGAGTGGTCATCGCGTCCCCGTAGCGCCGCGGGTGCTGCCTGCGCTGCCGCACCGACCACCGGATGATCGAGTCCCGCGACCACGGCGCCAGCACGTCGGTCCAGGGCTGCCGGTTGCCCGTCCCCGGCCAGAGCTCGGTCCGGTCCATCGCAGTCCGCACCGTGCGCCGGTACACCCGCGCGAGCACGAGCGGCGTCGGCGGGTCGAGCCAGACGACGGTGTCCGCGCGCGCCCAGATCATGGGCTGCAGGGCGGAGTAGTTGCCGTCGACCACCCAGGCGTCCTCGGCGACGGCGCGCTCGGCGTCGTGCCGGAAGTCTTCCGGCGGGCGCGGCGTCCATCCCGGGCCCCAGTAGTGCGCGTCCAGCTCCACGTGCCCGACGCCGAGGCGTGCGGCCAGCCGCCGGGCAAACGTGGACTTACCCGACCCTGACGCTCCGACCACTGACACCCTCCGCACGCCGACGAAGTTAGCACCCGGCTTCGTGTACGCTCGGGAAGATTTTCACAAAAAGCAAGGTTGACCTGGGCATATATCACCCCCGAGGTCTTGCGTCGTTGGCCTTTCATGAGTTCGACTTGGGGTCGCGCCCACCGGCGCTCGCCCTTGTGGCACCGCACGAGCCCACGACACCCCTGCAGGCAGCCCCGAAGGAGCAAAACGATGTCCGAGAACGAGACGTTGCGCGCGGAGCGGTTCGCATCCGGCAAGGCAGCCCTCGACGCCATCCACGACCACGCCGGCCATCAGGTCATCGAGTCGCTGGCCGACATCGCTCCAGAGCTCGGGCACCAGATCGTCGCGTGGGGCTACGGCGACATCTACGCCCGCCCCGAGCTGGCCCCGCAGCAGCGCCAGCTCGTGACGCTCGGTATCCTCACCGCCATCGGCGGCAGCGAGGCCCAGCTCGAGGTGCACATCGGCGCCTCGCTCAACGTCGGGCTCACCCCGCAGCAGATCATCGAGGTGTTCCTGCACAGCTCGGTCTACTGCGGGTTCCCGCGCGCCCTGAACGCCGTCGCCGCGGCGAAGCGCGTGTTCGCCGAGCGCGGCCTGATGCCCCTGGCCGGCGAGACCCCCGAAGCCTGAGTCCCCCAAAGCGCTAGAGGTACGCCACCCCGGTCAGCCCCTGCGCCGCGTCCCACAGCCGCCGCCCGACGACGAGGTCGGTCGCCTCGGCGGACGCCCGCACCTCCGCGACCCGGCCCCGCGTCTCGCGGAACCTGCCGGGGCCGAAGAACTGCCCGCCGCGCACCCCGGGTGCCGTGGCGGCGTGGAGCTGCGGCAGTGCACCCTGCTCGACGGGCTGGGTCGCGAGCAGCCCCAGCCGCGCCGTCCACCCGCCGATCCGGCCCCGGTGCTCCCAGGCGCGCGGCGTGAGGTTGGTGCTGGACAGGCCGGGGTGGGCGAGCGTGCTGAGCACCGGCGACCCGATGGCGCGCAGGCGCCGGTCGAGCTCGATCCCGAACACCGTGGTGGCGAGCTTCGACGCCCCGTAGGCGGGCGCGGCGCGGTAGTCGCGCTCCGACATGAGGTCGTCGAACGCGAGGTGCGCGGTCTTGTGCGTGATCGAGCTGAGCGAGACGACGCGCGGAGCGTCGCCCCGGGCCAGCAGCGGGAGCAGCCGCCCGGTGAGCGCGAAGTGGCCCAGCATGTTGGTGCCGAGGTGCAGCTCGAAGCCGTCGGACGTGGTGCGGCGCGGCCCCAGGAGCACCAGTCCGGCGTTGTTCACCAGCAGGTCGATCTGCCCGAGCTCCTCCGCGACGGCGTCGGCGAACGTCGCCACGGACGCGAGCGACGCGAGGTCGAGCCGCCGTACCCGGAGCTTCGCTCCCGGCACGGCCTCCGCGATGGTGCGCGCGGCGGCGTCGCCCGCGGTGGTGTTCCGGACGGCGAGGACGACGTCGGCGCCGTGCCGCGCGAGCTCGGTCGCGGTGACGAGCCCGAGGCCCGAGTTGGCCCCGGTCACGACGGCGAGCCGGCCGGTCTGGTCAGGGATGTCTGCTGCGTTCCAGGTCATGGCCGGTGACGCTAGGCCGCTCCAGTCGGCCCTCACGCGTCCTCGCCTCCCTCGGTCTGCCAGGACCACCCTGGGCCCGCTCGCCAGGCGCACACTGGAGGGCATGACGGCGGAGCAGACCTACGCGCGCGAGCTCGGCGACTTCCTGCGGGCCCGCCGGCAGCGCACCACGCCCGAGGACCTGGGGCTGGAGCCCGGCCCGCGGCGCAAGGTCGACGGCCTGCGCCGCGAGGAGGTCGCGATGCTCGCCGGGCTCAGCGCCGACTACTACCAGCGCCTGGAGCAGGGCCGGAACGTGCGCCCGTCGGACGCCGTGCTCGACTCGCTCGCCGACGCCCTGGAGCTCGACGAGATCGAGCGGCGGCACATGCTCATGCTCGCGCGGGCGACCCGGCAGCTCGCGGCGCCGCCCGTCCGCCGTCGGCCCGAGCGGGTGCCCGCGAGCACGGCGCGCCTGCTGGCCCACATGGGGGTGCCCGCCGTCGTGCTCGGCCGCCACCTCGACCTGCTCGCGTGGAACGACCTCGCCGCCGCACTGCTCGGCGACCCGGAGGCCTACCCGCCCGAACGTCGCAACTTCCTGACCGCCCTGTTCGACGAGGAGGGGATGCGGCTGCACTGCGCGGACTGGGAGACGACCGCCCTCGACTACATCGGGATGCTGCGCACCGCCGTCGCGGCCGACCCCGACCACCCGCGGGCCGTCGCCCTCGTGGGTGGGCTCAGCATCCGCAGCGCGGAGTTCCGCCGGCTGTGGGCGCGGCACGACGTCCGCGAGAGCGTGCACGGCGCCAAGGTGATCCACCATGCGCGGGTCGGCGACATCGCGATGGAGTGGGACGCGTACCCGCTGCCCGGCAGCCCGGGCCCGGTCATGATCGTGTTCACCCCGCAGCCCGGGGCGGCCGACGACCAGCTCCGCCTGCTCGGCTCGCTCGGCGACCTCGACGCCGGCTAGGGCCGGGGGAGCGCGGCGGCGTCGCGGTGCTCCACCAGCTCGGACCGCTCCCGCCGCAGCCTGTCCACGCCCCAGTCGCCCAGCGGCGCGAGCGCCGCGTTGAGCGTCCGGCCGTGCTCCGTCAGCGAGTACTCGACGCGCGGCGGCACCTCGGCGTGCACCCGCCGGGTCACCAGCCCGTCGGCCTCCATCTCCCGCAGGTGCTGGGTCAGCATCTTCTCGCTCACGCCCGGCAGCCCGCGCCGCAGCTCCGCGAACCGGCGCACGCCGTGCTCGTCCAGCTCCCAGAGGATCAGGCCCTTCCACTTGCCGCTCACGACGTCGAGGGCGGCGTCGATGCCGCAGATGTACGGGCCGTTGCGGGGTGCCTTCGCCATCGAGCGCTCCTTGTCGCGAAAGGGTACTTACCAAGAGGTAAGTACCCCAGTAATTAGTGGGTACTTCCACGATAGTACGTCCCCCGGTGAGCATGGTCAGGTCCCCACCGACCGGAGGAGAACCACCATGACCACCCCCGAGAGCACCGGCGTCACGGTGCTCGGGCTGGGCGCGATGGGCAGCGCGCTCGCCGCCGCGCTGCTCGACGCCGGCCACGCCACGACCGTCTGGAACCGCGCCCCCGCCCGAGCCACCGCGCTGAGCGCGCGGGGAGCCGCCGCGCCGTCGGGCATCGCCGACGCCGTGACGGCCCACCCGCTGGTCGTCGCCTGCCTGCTCGACCACGCCTCGATGCACGAGACGCTCGATCCCGTGCTCGGCAGGATGCGGGGGAGCACGCTGGTGAACCTCACGACCACCACCCCGAACGAGGCCCGGGAGCTCGCCGCCTGGGCGGACCGGCATGGCGTCCGCTACCTGGACGGCGCGATCATGGCGACCCCGCCCATGATCGGCACCAGCGACGCGTCGATCCTGTACAGCGGCCCGCGCGAGGTGTTCGACGACGTCCGCCCCGTGCTCGACCGCTGGGCCACCAGCACGTACGACGGCGCCGACCCCGGCCTGGCCTCGCTGTTCGACCTGGCGATGCTCTCGGGCATGTACACGATGTTCGCCGGGTTCCTGCACGGCGCCGCGATGGCCGGCTCCGCCGGGATGACCGCCACCGAGTTCGCGGCCCGCGCCACCCCGTTCCTCAGCGCCATGACGGCCGGCTTCGCCCACGACGCCGCGGTGGTCGACGGCGGCGACTACACCGTCGCCGGCCAGCAGAGCCTGGACTTCTCCGACCTGAGCCACATCGTGCGCGCCAGCGAGGAGCAGGGCGTCGACCCCGCACCCGTCGCCGCCGTGCAGGCGCTGATCAGCGCGCAGATCGCCCAGGGGCACGGCGCCGAGGCCTTCGCCCGGATCTACGAGAGCCTGCGGGCCAGGGCGGAGGTCACCCGATGAGCACGCCCGTCACCGTCCTCGGCCTCGGCCCGATGGGCCAGGCCATGGTCCGCACCCTGCTCGCCGCGGGCCACCCCGTCACCGTCTGGAACCGGACGCCCAGCCGCGCCGGCGAGGTGGTCGCGGCCGGGGCGCGGCTCGCGGACACGCCCGCCGACGCCGTCGCCGCGAGCGACCTGGTGATCCTGAGCCTCACCGACTACCAGGCGATGTACGACATCCTCGGGGAGACGACGGCGGGGGCGGCGCCCGGGGAGGCGGCGGCGCTCGCGGGCCGCACCCTCGTGAACCTCAGCTCGGACACGCCCGACCGCACCCGCGAGGGCGCCGCGTGGGCGGCCCGGCACGGCGCGCGCTTCCTGACCGGCGGCGTGATGAACCCCGCGCCGATGGTCGGCACCGACGCGGCTTACGTCTACTACAGCGGCCCGGCCGAACTGCTGGAGGCTCACCGCGACGCGCTGGCCACGATCGGCGCGCCCCGCTACCTCGGCGAGGACCCGGGGCTGGCGCAGCTCATGTACCAGGCCAACCTCGACGTGTTCCTCACCTCGCTCGCGGCCCTGATGCACGCCACGGCCCTCCTGGAGACGGCGGGCGTCACGGCGACGGCGTCCATGCCCGAGCTGCTCCAGACCCTGAACGGCACGGCCGAGATGCTGGAGGTGGGCGAGAACCCGGCCGCCCAGCTCGAGGCCGGCGAGCACCCGGGGCACCTGAGCACGGTCACGATGATGGGCGCGACCGCCGACCACATCGTCGCGGCCAGCGAGGCGGCCGGCGTCGACAGCGGACTGCCCGGGGCGGTCCGGGCGTACTACACCTGGGCGCGCGAGCGCGGCCACGGCGCCGACAACTGGACCCGGATCATCGACGCGATGCGGCCGGTCAGCCCCGGCCGATCCGCCGTCGGGGATCGAGACCCGAGTCCGCGAGGCTCGTCACCATCCCGCCGGGGGTGAACGCGCGCTCCGCCCGCAGGTCGTGCACCACGGAGCGGAGCAGCCCGGGCAGGAAGTCCCGGCCCCGGCGCACGCACCACGGCAGCCCGGCCCGCAGCAGCCACACCAGGCGCTGCCGGGCCGACGGCGGGTCGGGCGCCGCGGGCAGCAGGGCGGCGTCGGCGGTCGCGTACGCGGGGTCGAGGTCCGCCAGCGCGTCCGCGACGCCGGCCGCCAGCCGTCGGTGCCCGGCGGGCGAGGGGTGCACCCGGTCGATGTGCCAGGCCTTCTCCCCGGCGGGCGCGATGGCCGCCACGGCGTCAACCACCACCACTCTGCCAGGGGTCGAAGATGAGCTCGGTCCGTTGCCCTGAGACCGGTCGGTCGTTGGACCGGTCTCAGGGCAACCGACCGAGCTCGCACCCGACCCGACCACAGGGCCCAGCACCGCCCCCGCCACCTCGTCGACGGCCGCGTTGATCGCCGCGACCCGCCGCCGCATCACGTGCCGGACCAGCCGGGGCGCGAGCTCGAACAGGCCGATCACCGGCAGGCGCACGAGCACGACGTCGGCCCCGGCCTGGCGCAGCGCACCGACGCAGCGGTGCAGGTCGGCGAGCGTGAACCGGGCGTCGAAGTCGCTGCGCAGCACGTCGTTGCCGCCCACGAGCACGGTCGCGAGCCGGGGCCGGAGGGCGAGCGCGGCGTCGAGCTGGGTGTCCGCGACGTCGCGGGAGCGGGCGCCGTTGGTGGCGAGGTTCGTGAACTCGTCCACGCCGAGGAGGGCGGCGAGGTGCGCGGCCCAGCCGGGGCCGTGCACGGCGTCCGGGCCGACGGTGTCGCCCACGCCCGCGGTGATCGAGTCACCGAGGGCGACCAGCCGGAAGCAGCTCTCGCGTACCCCCGGCGTCGTCATCTCACCGTCGCCCCGCAGCGCCGGAGTCGGCCAGGTCGTAGGCCTTGCGGGAGTGCAGTGCGAGCATCGCCTCGCCCGTGGCGCTCCACGGGAACAGCTCCGCGCGGGCGCGGGCGGCCTTGCGCCGCTCCTCCACCTCGCGGTCCAGCACCTCGTGCAGGGCGAGCGCGAGGGCCGACGCCTCGGGCGGGGCGGCGGCGCCCGCGGTGCCGACCACCTCCGGGAGCGCGCTGGACGAGCTGCACACGACGGGCGTCCCGGAGGCCAGGGCCTCCAGCGCCGCGAGGCCGAACGTCTCGATGGGGCCGGGGGCGATCACGACGTCGGCGCAGGTCAGCAGGGTCGCGAGCCGGTCGCGGTCGGGGATGAACGAGAGGAACCGGTGCGGCAGCCCGGCGGCCTCGGCCCGGCGCCGCATCTTCGGCAGCAGCGGCCCGGAGCCCGCCACGACGAGCCGCACGGGCCGTCCGTCGCGCACGAGCTGGGCGGCGGCGTCGATCGCGAGGTCGGGCCGCTTCTCCGTGGACTGCCGGCTCGCCAGCACGATCAGCGCGGTGCCCGGGGGCGCGTACTCGGCGCGCGCCTCGTCGGAGTACCGGTCGGGCCGGAACCGTTCCAGGTCCACGCCGAGCGGCACCCGATACAGCGGCGGGATCGTGGTGGCCCGCACGCGGTCGGCGAGGCGCTCCACCTCGCCCGCGGCGAAGTGCGTCGTGGCCACGAGCCGGTCGAACCGGGTGACCGTGGCGAGGTTGTAGCGGTCGGCCAGCGCCGGGGTCGCCGCGGCGCCGAACGCCGACGCGTAGCCGCCCTCGGCGCCGCCGGGCAGCCAGGACCGCAGCACGCCGTCGACCCGCTCGTGCAGCATCATCAGCGACGGGATGCCGGCCTCCCGGGCCCAGTCGCCCAGGCCGGCGAGGGTGGTCCGGTCGCTCACCTCAAGGCGGTCGGGCGCGAGCGTCTCCAGCAGGCCACGCATCTTGCCGGGCCGGACGACGGCGCGGTACCCGCCGGAGAACGGCACGCGCGGAGCCGCCAGGCTCACGACGCGCACCCCGTCCACGAACGCGACCCCGTCCCGCTTGTCCGGCACGACGAGCACGGGTTCGTGCCCCCGCGACAGGTACTGCCCGGCCATGGCGTGCATCGCAGTTCGGATGCCCCCGGAACGGGGGCTGTAGAAGTTCGCGACGTGGACGATTCGCAAGTTATACCTCCGCTGAGCCGGCTCTCGCGTGCACCCGGATCGCGTCGTCGTAGTGCCCCATGAGCTCGGAGCAGATGTCGTGCCACGTGCGGCCCTCGGCGCGCTCGCGCGCCGCGGTCCCGAAGGCCCGCCGCTTGCGCTCGTCGCCCACCAGGTCGACGACGCGGGCCCGGAGCGCCTCGTGGTCACCTGGAGGGTACAGCCAGCCGTCGTGGGAGTGCCGGACGATGTCCAGCGGGCCGCCCGCGGCGGGCGCGACCACGGGGACGCCGCTCGCGTGCGCCTCCTGGAGCGTCTGCCCGAAGGTCTCCAGCTCGCCCGGGTGGACGAACACGTCGAGGCTCGCCATCGCCCGCGACAGCTCGGCGCCGCGCAGCAGCCCGGTGAAGTGGGCGGCGGGCAGGACGTGCCGCAGCTCGTCCCGCTCGGGCCCGTCGCCGACGATCACGAGGCGCACGTTCGGCAGGTCCTGCACCACACGCAGCGCCTCGACCTGCTTCTCCGCGGCCAGCCGGCCCACGTAGCCCACCAGGATCTCGCGCCCGGCGCCGACCTTCCGCCGCCAGGCCTCGTCCCGGAACCCCGGGTGGAACGACTGCGTGTCCACGCCCCGGCCCCACAGGCGCAGGTTGGGGATGCCGTGGTCCTCGAGCTGCCGCATGGTCGCGGTCGACGGCGCGAGCGTCATCGTCGCGCGCTCGTGGATGTCCTTGACCCGCTTCCACAGCAGGGGCTCGAAGTGGCCGAGCCCGTACCGCGCCGCGTATCCCGGCACCTCGGTCTGGTAGACGGCGACGCTCGGCAGGCGCAGCCGCTCGGCGGCGAGGATGCCCCGCCAGCCGAGGATGAAGGGGGAGGCCAGGTGGACGACGTCGGGCGCGAAGGTGGCGAGCGTGCGCTCGGTGCGCCACTTCTTGCCCACGACCAGTCGGACGTCCGGGTACCCCGGGAAGCCGATGGAGCCGAGCTCGACCACGGGCGCGCCGCTCACGAAGGGCGGCACGTGGCCGATCGACGCGTCGGCGTCGGGCGCGAGGACCATGGCCTGGTCCCCCCGCTCGTGGAGGTGCTCGAGGACCCGCAGGACGGAGTTGGTGACTCCGTTCACCTGCGGGAGGAAACTCTCCGCAACGATGGCTACTCGCACGCTACGAACCTGCCGGTCGTCGATGTCCGGACCACGACTTCCGTGCGGCGAGTCGGGGAACGGGTGGCGTCGAGACGGTAACCGCTACACACGAAGTCACGATCATGACCGTAGCGGAGCCACGGCACCCCTGACATCGGGAACACCCCCGAAGTGACCCTCAACTCGCTCTGGTCGGGGCCTTGCGGGCAAAGGCGAGCTGCGCCAGACGGATCACCGCGCCGACGAGCAGCGCCACGAGGAGCGCGTTGCGCAGGGCGCCGACGCTCGTCGCGAAGGTCCAGCCGCCCAGGAACTCCCCGTACCGCAGCGGGTAGATCTCCATGGTCAGCCGCGCGACGATCAGGGTGCCGACGGCGGGCACGAACCATGTGCGCCGCGTGCCCTGCGTGCGGCTGCCGAGCGCGATCGCCGCGGCGACCGGCGGGCCGATCCAGGCGATGAACTGCGGGGAGCCCACCTTGTTGAACACGATCAGCGCGAGCAGCTCGGCGGCGGCGCCGACCAGCAGGATGTCGCCGACGCGCTCGGGCCGGCGCCGGGCCGCCCACCAGATCAGCGCGGCGATCAGGAGCGCGGCGACCGGAAGGGCCACGTCGAGCGCCTGCGCCACGGCATCGGCCTGGCTGCCGAGCACCTCGTAGGTGTAGATGACGTCGTCGTACTCGACCTGGATCGAGGAGTCCCAGAGCCGGGCCACCGTGAACGGCGTGGCGGCGACGGCCTCGACCTGGAGCTGGCGGTCGCCCTGCTCGCCGAAGACGTCCAGCACGTTGTCCTGCCCGCCGCCCGCGAAGGCGATACCGACGACGACGGCGGACACCGCCGCGCCCGGCAGCACCACGTTCCGCAGGAACGACTTGAGGTCGGACGCCGTCGCGGCCAGCGCCAGGGCCACCGCGCCCGGGGCGATCTTGATCCAGGCGCCCACGGTGGCCAGGGTCATCGCGATCGCCGGGCGCTTCACGGCGATCAGGAGCGCCACGAGGATGATCGGCGCGAGCAGGCCATCGAGGCGGCCGATCCAGATGGGCCCCAGCATGACGAGGAAGAACAGCCAGAACCAGACGGCGGCGCGGCCGTGCGGCTTGGCCCGGCCGAGCAGTGCCACGGCGCCGGCGTTGGCAGCGGTCACCATGCCCATCCACACCCAGTCGTAGGCGGGCGTGGTCTCGGTGAGCAGCGCGGGAATCGTCATCGGCCCCAGGGCGCCGAGCGGGTAGACCCAGGCGTAGGTGAAGACCGGCCACGACCCGGTGTTCATGCCGTTGCGGACCCACCACTCGTACAGGTTCACGTCGCCGAGGATCTGCCCCCCGAAGACCCAGGCCTGAAAGATGATCCAGGCGTGGGCCAGCGCGAACGCGATCCACAGGGTCCACCAGGACGAGAACACGCGGATGGCGGACCGGAGAAGGTCTCGGCTCACGGCCTTGGGCGATGTCGACAGGTCTGACGGGCTCGGCACGGGCCACATCTTTGCACTGATCGGCGATCGCGTCGGTGATCCACCGATACGGGTGCAAGTTCGGGCATTCGCGAGTTAGAGTTCGGATACCCGAACTTTTTGGAGCCCAGATGACTCGCACCGCCGCGCAGCCACGCACCGGCCGCGTCCGCCTCTTCATGCTGCTCGGACCCGCTTTCGTGGCGGCGATCGCGTACGTGGACCCCGGCAACGTCGCGGCGAACCTCACCGCGGGCGCGCGGTTCGGTTACATGCTCGTGTGGGTGCTGGTGGCGGCCAACGCGATGGCGGTGCTGGTGCAGTACCTGTCGGCCAAGCTCGGCGTGGTGACGGGCCAGTCGCTGCCCGAGGTGCTGGGGGAGCGGCTGCCCCGCCCGGCCCGGCTCGCCTACTGGGCGCAGGCCGAGGTCGTCGCCGCGGCGACGGACCTGGCCGAGGTGATCGGTGGCGCCATCGCGCTCAACCTGCTGTTCGGCGTGCCGCTCGTGCTGGGCGGCGTCATCACCGGGGTGGTGTCCCTGCTGGTGCTGGCGGTGCAGCAGAAGCGCGGCCAGCGGGCGTTCGAGGGCGTGGTCACCTCGATGCTCGCCGTGCTCACGGTCGGCTTCTGCGCCGGGCTGTTCTTCTCCCCGCCGGACCCGGCCGCCATGCTGGCCGGTCTGGTGCCGCGCCTGCAGGGCGCGGACTCCGTGCTCCTGGCCGCCTCGATGCTCGGCGCCACCGTGATGCCGCACGCCATCTACCTGCACTCCTCGCTGGCGCGGGACCACCTGCATGCGCCGTCGACGTCGGTGCCGCGCATCCTGCGGGCGACCCGCATCGACGTGGTCCTGGCGCTGATCCTGGCCGGGAGCGTGAACATCGCGATGCTGCTGCTCGCCGCCGCCAACCTCGCCGGCCGCGAGGGGACCGACACCATCGAGGGCGCGCACGCCGCCATCGCGGGGACCCTCGGGCCGGTCGTGGGCGTGCTGTTCGCCGTCGGGCTGCTGGCCTCGGGGCTGGCGTCCACGTCGGTCGGGGCCTACGCGGGCGCGGAGATCATGTCGGGCCTGCTCAAGGTGCGCGTGTCGCTGCTGACCCGGCGCCTGGTCACGCTGCTGCCGGCGATCCTGCTGCTCATGACGGGGATCTCGCCCACCTGGCTGCTCGTCGTGAGCCAGGTGGTGCTGAGCTTCGGCATCCCGTTCGCGATGATCCCGCTCGTGCGGCTCACCCGGGACCGCGAGCTGCTCGGCGAGCACCGGAACGCCCTGACCACCCAGGTGGTGGCCTGGGTGGTCGCGGGCGTGATCGTGGCGCTGAACGTGACCCTGCTCTGGCTCACGTTCACCGGCTGAGCGGCCTACGGGGCGAGGTAGGCGACGGTCCCGTTCGAGCTGCGGATCTCGACCGTGCGCTCGGCGTCCGGGTCGGTGGGCCCCTCGATGATCTCGTCGCCGTTCGACGTCTGGATCGTCAGGGCCACCGGCTCGTCGTCGCTGTGCACGGTGACCCGGCCGTTGCTGGTCTTGCCGTAGACGTTCCCGGCCACGCCCGAGATCTCCACCGACCCGTTGCTGGTCGACGCCGAGGCGTCGCCCGTCACCGTGTCGATCGTGATCCGGCCGTTGCTGGTGTCGCTGGTGACCGTGCCGTCGACGTCCTCCACGGAGATCTCGCCGTTGGAGGTCGAAGCCTCGACGTCGGCGCCGGAGTTCACGACGGTGACGGCGCCGTTGCTGGACCGGGCGGACAGGGGGCCCTCGATGTCGCTGGCCTCGACCCTGCCGTTGCTCGTGCGCAGGGACACGTCGCCGGCCACGCCGCTCGCGACCACGTCGCCGTTCTCGGTGCGTACCACCACCTCGGTACCCGCGGGCAGCGTCACGTCGAGCTCGCCGGAGCAGCGGGCGAAGATGATGGACCACCCGCAGCGGTGGGTGACCTGGAGCCGGTCCGCCGACTCGTCGGCGGCGTACCGGGGCTGGCGCATGCCGCTGTGCGCGACGGCGTCGACCTCGACGTCGCCCTCGGCGACACCGACGGTGACGTCGCCGTCGGCCACCAGCTCCACCGTCCCCGCGGCGTCGTAGGAACGCTGGGTCGTGGTGGTCTCCGACATCATCAGGTCCACGAGGAACAGCCCGCCGAAGCCGACGACGACGGCGCCGAGCACCACGCCGAGCGTGGTCAGGACGCGGGCGGTCGCGCCGCGCTGCGGGGGCTCCGGCTGGTAGCCGGCGTCCTGGACGTAGTTCCCGGAGGATGGCTGGGTCATCAGCGTGATCCGTTCTGGTCGAGCCAGCGCAGCACGGCGAGCACCCGGCGGTGGTCGTCGGCGGCCGGCGGGAGGCCGAGCTTGGTCAGGATGTTGGTGACGTGCTTCTCCACGGCGGCCAGCCCCACGACGAGGCGGTCCGCGATGGCGGCGTTGGAGCGGCCCTCGGCCATCAGCGCGAGCACCTCGCGCTCGCGCCGCGTCAGGACGTCGAGGTCGGAGCCGGGGCGGCGGGCGATGATCTGCGTGACGACCTCGGGGTCCACGACGGTGCCGCCGCCGGACACGCGGGCGACCGCGTCGAGGAACTCGTCGACGTCGGCCACCCGGTCCTTGAGCACGTAGCCCAGGCCGCGCGCGCCGCGGGCGAACAGCTCGCGCGCGTAGCTCTGCTCCACGTACTGCGACAGGACCAGGACCGGGAGGTCGGGGTGCAGGCTGCGCAGGTGCACGGCGGCGCGCAGCCCCTCGTCGGTGTGCGACGGCGGCATCCGGACGTCGGTGACCAGCAGGTCGGGCAGCTCGGCCCCCGCCGCCGACAGCGCCAGCACGAGGCGGTCCGCGGTGCCGTACCCGGTCACCTCGTGCCCCTCCGCCGCGAGCAGGCGGGTGAGGCCGTCCAGGAGGAGGACGGAGTCCTCCGCGATCACGATGCGCACGGGACCTCCACGGTCAGGCGGGTGCCCGCGCCGGGCGGGCTGTCGAGCTCGAAGGTGCCGTCCAGGGCCGCGACCCGGCCGCGCAGGCCGGCGAGCCCGCTGCCGGGGGACAGCTCGGCGCCGCCGCGGCCGTCGTCGGACACCGCGACGCGCAGGCGGGCCGGCCGGTCGTCGGGGACCAGGCTCGCGTGCACCCGGATCATCTCCGCCCCGGCGTGCTTGGCCACGTTGGTCAGGGCCTCGGCGACCACGAAGTACGCCGCGGCCTGCGCCGCGGCGCTCGCGGGCGTCAGGTCGCCCGTGACCTCGACGCGGACCGGGACCGGACTGCGGCCGGCGAGCGCGGACAGCGCCGCGTCGAGCCCGCGGTCGGACAGCACGGCGGGGTGGATGCCGCGGACCAGGTCGCGCAGCTCGGCGAGGGTCTCCTTGATCTCGCGGTGCGCGAGCTCCAGGGCGGCGACGGCGTGCTCGGGGTCCTTGTCGGCCAGGCGGCGGGCCACGCCGAGCTCGACGCCGAGGGCGACGAGCCGCTGCTGGGCGCCGTCGTGCAGGTCGCGCTCGATGCGGCGGCGCTCGGTGTCGGCGGCGGAGACGGCCGCCGTGCGGGACTCGGTGAGCACCGCCGCGCGTTCGCGGGCCGTGTGCGCGGCGGCCTCGGCGACGCGGGTCTCCTGCTCGGCCGCGGCGGCGCGGGCGTCGGCCACCTCGGCCGCCGACGGGCCGAGCAGCACCGTCGCGAGGCGCACCACGAGGTAGGACCCGTACTGCGCGAGGGCGGCGGCCGCCCACACGAGCACGACGGCCGCGGCCAGCGCGCCGACGACGACGGCCGCCCACGGCAGGCCGGACCACTGTGCGAGCGAGCTGTCCCGGCCCACGAGCGTGAAGGCCACGCCGGCGACCGCCCCGGCCGCGAGGGCGGTGGCGCCCGAGAAGAACACGCACGTGGTGAGCATCCCGAGGAAGGCGTAGAGCGTGGCCGACCAGGCCCGGTCGTCGCGCACGGGTGCCCACAGCCGGGACCACGGGGTGGGCCGGGCGGGCGCCGGCCTGCGCCGCGGGGCGGGCACCCGCACCCCGGTCTGGCGGGCGATGCGGGCCCGCTCGGCGGTGCCGAAGCGCCGGGCGAGCAGCAGGCAGAAGGCGAGCATCGGCACGCCGACGCCGAGCGCCGGGACCAGGCCGGCCGAGACCAGGACGAGGGCCCAGAGGACCAGGCCGGCCGTCAGGTGCCAGATCCAGCCGACGGCCAGCGCGGCGACCGCGCGCCGGGTCGCGGGGTGGTACGGGGCCCGGAAGAACCCCGTGCCCGAGGTCAGCGCGGGCGCGACATGGTCCGCGAGGGTGCGGGGCGGGGGCGCCGGCGTCGGGCCGTCATCGCTGGTCATGGTCATGACCCTAGGCGGACCGGCGCCCCCGGAACACTGAGCGAACCCACCCGGTCCGGGTGGGGTTTTCCCTACCTCGGAACCGCCTAGGCGAAGGCGCTGGTGCCCGTGATCTCGCGGCCGATGATCAGGGCCTGCATGCTCTCGGTGCCCTCGTAGGTGTGCAGGGCCTCGATGTCGGCGAAGTGCCGGGCCACGCGGTTCTCCAGCAGGATGCCGTTGCCGCCGAGCAGGTCGCGGGCGATGGCGGCGATCTCGCGGGCGCCTCGGGTGCACGTGTACTTGGCGAGCGAGGCCTGCGGGCCGGTGAGCTGCTCGGCCTCGTCGAGCCGCGTCATCTGCTTCACGAGGAGCTGCATCTGCGTGAGGATCGACAGCATCTTCGTCAGGCGCTCCTGCACCATCTGGCTCGCCGCGAGCGGGCGGCCGAACTGCACGCGCTGCTGGGAGTAGGCCACGGCGGTCTCGTAGCAGGCGATGGCCTGCCCGACGGCGCCCCAGGCCACGCCGAGCCGCGTGGCGAACAGGACGCGGCCGGTGTCCTTGAACGACCGCGACTTCGGCAGCAGGCAGTCCGCCGGGACGAACACGTCGTCCAGCACGATGTGCGCCTGGTGGATGGCGCGCAGCGAGAGCTTGCCCTCGATGGTCGTGGCCCGGTAGCCAGGGGTGTCCTGCGGGACGATGTAGCCGTGCACCTGGCCGTCCTCGCCGCGCGCCCAGACCACCGAGATGTCGCCGATCGAGCCGAAGCCGATCCACTTCTTCTCGCCGTTGATGACGTACCCCTCGACGCCGTCCCGCGTCTCCTTGACCGCTGAGGTCTCCAGGCCCACGGAGTCCGAGCCGTGCGTGGGCTCGGTGAGCGCGAAGGCGCCCAGGATCTCGCCGCGCGCCATCGGGCCCGCGTACTTCTCGATCTGCTCGTCCGAGCCGAGCATCGTGATGGAGCGCAGCGCGAGGCCGCCCTGCACGCCGCAGATGGTGGTCACGGACCCGTCGCCGCGCGACATCTCCATCGCGGACAGGCCCTCCGCCATCTTGGAGATCTTCCGGAAGCCGGGCACGTCCACGCCGTCGCGCAGGAAGTCCAGCTCGGCCATGCGCTTGACCAGGTCCATCGGGACCTCGTACCGCTCCCAGTACCCGTCGATGACGGGGAGGACCTCGTCCTGCACGAACTGGCGGACGGCGAGCTGCTGTGCCCGCTCCTCCTCCGTGATGTCGGCGAAGGCGCCGGCGAAGTCGATGTCGAGCGGCTGCGTGAGGTCGTAGTCGGGCGCCGTCACCCCGGGGGTCTGAGTCATGCTTCCCATGGTGCGCCGGTACCCAATCTCAGGTCAAGCGATACTACGTCTCACGACGTCTCCGCCCCGGCGTGGCGGCAGACTCGCCCGTGCGCCCACGGCTGCGGCCGGGTCCGCACCCGCTCGCCCGACGCCGCGGCCCGCCGCACCTCGAGCTGGAGGTACTGGTCCTGGGCCGCCTCGGCCACGGAGTACGGCGGCGTCGACCCGTGCAGCACGTGGTCGGCCATGTCGGCGACGATGCGCGCGATCGACAGCTCGTCGTCGGGCAGGCGGGCCGGGCGGAACGCGTTGTGGTGCAGCCACTCGCCGTCGAGCGCGTAGCCGCGCAGGAACAGGCCCTCGTGGCTGCCGGCCCCGCCCGCCGCCACCCGCTCCAGCGTGGCGCGCCGGGGCTGCCCGTCGGTGCCGACCGTGCGGACGACGTCGTCGCGCAGCTCGCCCCGCTCGCCGCGCACCAGCAGCGCGGGGGAGCGCACCCAGGAGCGGTACTGGACGTCGTCGAACTCGTAGGTGCCGAGGCGGTCGCCGTAGTCCAGCCAGGCCGTCGCGTGCACGGTGTCCACGAGGGCGAGGTCGTCCGGGTCGCCCGCGCGGCTGGGGCTCGGCAGCACCCGGCGGACGTCGCGCCGGGCGGTGATCTCGGTGTCCTCGAACCCGGCGCCGAGGGCCCGGCGCAGCACGCTGATCCCGTGGTAGTCGTGCGCGACGGCGACGTGGGCGTCGGTCACGGCGCCCAGCAGGCCCGACGCCGCGACCGCGAGCTGCGCCTCGACCAGCGGCTCCAGGTGGTATTGCTCGGCGACGTGCACGCAGGCGCCGTCGTCCACGAGCCGCTGGAGCGCGGCGAGCTCCTCGACGGTGCCGGCCGCGGGTGTCTCCGTCAGCACGGGGACGCCCGCGGCGGCGAGGTCGCGGATGACGGGCTGGGCCGCGCCCGCCGGGAGGGTCAGCAGCACGAGGTCCGGGGCGCCGCCGTCGAGCAGCTCGGGCACCGAGGCGTAGGCCGGGGCGGGGAGCCCCGGGAGGCCGGCGGCGGGCAGGCCGCGCGCCGCCAGCGCCTCCCGGTCCGCCGCGTTGCGGGTGGCCACGCCCGCCACCTCGAACCGGTCCGGCAGCGCGTGCAGCACCCGCAGCATGGTGCGGGCGCGGAAGCCCGAGCCGACGATCCCGATCCTGGCCGTGCGCTCCTGTGCGTTCACGAGCGCCGACGGTACGCGATCGGGTGGCGGCCCCAGGGCGCCGGCTCAGGACGCGGAGGGATCAGGCCGCGGCGACCGTGACCCCGTCCGGGCCGACCTGCTCCCGGCGGCTGATGCGCCACCACGCGAAGAAGCCGATCAGCGTGAACACGCCGTAGACCACGTACATCAGGGCGGTCGCCCAGTACCCGGCGGAGAACAGCAGCGGCACGCCGACCAGGTCGACGGCCACCCAGATCAGCCAGAACTCGACCCAGCCCTTGGCCATGCCGTACGTGGCGAGCACGGAGCCCATGAAGATCCAGGCGTCCGCCCAGACCGGCTCGTAGGAGCCGAGGGCGCGGAAGAGGGGGGTGAGCAGCAGCGTGCCGGCGAACATCCCGGTCACCAGGCCCACGCGCGCCCGCCAGGAGGCCCAGCGCGGGTGCACGGCCACGGTGCCGACGCCGCCGATCCGCTGGGTCTGCCGCCAGCGGTACCAGCCGTAGACCGAGACGGCGATGAACATGATCTGGCGGGCGGCCTGGCCGAGCATGTCGGCGCGTCCCGTCTCGCCGAACCAGGACCCCATGAACACGGTGAAGAGCACGACGTTGCCGACGATGCCCACCGGCCAGGCCCACACCTTGCGACGCAGCCCGCCGAGCGCGGAGGCCAGGCCGAACAGGTTGCCGATGACCTCGCGCCAGTAGATCTGCTGGTCGCCGACCAGGAACGTCGCGTCGTAGGCGGCGCGGAACCAGTCCATGTCTCTTCCCTCTTCCGAAAGTCCGCACAGGGACTCCGGGGTGAGGGCCGGCGCGCCACGAGGGCGCCGACGACGGCGTGGTGCCGGGACCCCGAGGGGTCGACGGCGCGCGCCGCACGTGCTTCCTCCCATCCGGACTTTAACCGTCGGTCCTGGAATCTCACCAGGTCAACCGGGCTCTCCCGAAGGAGCGACCCGGGTCGCGGACTATCACCGCCGGCTCGGAATTTCACCGACCCCGGAGCACGTGTGCAACTGCTGCTGCACGATGTCTAGCGGAACACAGGATGCCACGGCGGCATTCCCGCCCGGAAGCGCCCCGTGTCAGACGTACAGGTCCCCCGAGGGACCTGTACGTCTGACACGGGGTGAGGCCGGCGCGTGAGGTCGGCGCGTCGGGTCAGACCAGCGCGTCGCGGACGGCGCGGGCCACCTCGTCGGGCCCCGCAACGCCCTCGACGACGGTCACGACGACGCGGCGGGTGACCGGTGTGCCGTCGTCGGCCAGGGGGCTGGCGGCCGTGCCGAGCACGGCGGCCCGGCGCAGGTCGGCGAACGCCTCCTCCAGCTCCGGGCGCAGCTCCAGCGACGGCGTGCGCAGCCAGCGCCGCAGGATCGCGTTGTGCACCGCGACCACCGAGGCCGCGAAGGCGATCGACGCCGTGGAGGCGGACCGCTCGGGCGGCAGGGTGTCGCGCAGGTAGTGCGTGAACGCCCGCTCGTAGCGGTGCGTCGTGATGAGCTCGCGGTCGCGCAGGGCCGGGACCTGCTGCAGCAGGGCGTACCGGGCGAGCGACGTCTCGCGCTGGCCCACGTGGTGGTCGAACACCATGCGCGCCGCGCGGCACACCTCGAGGTACGGGTCGACGTCCGCGTCCCAGGCGCGGCCCAGGTCGTGGCCCGACTCCTCGCTCGCCCGCGCGTCGGGCCGGGTCGCGGCCAGCATCACCACGACCTCCTCGAGCAGCAGCTCGTGGTCCGCGAAGACCACGTCCTCCTTCGAGCGGAACCGGCGGAAGAACGTCGCGCGGCTCACCTTCGCGGCGTCGGCGATCTCCTCGACGGTGGTTCCCTCGTACCCCTGCCGAGTGAACAGGTCCACCGCAGCGTCGACGGCCTGCGCGTGCGTGTGGGTACGGACGGCGGTCATGCCAGGCAGGCTACCGCGTGTCCCACGGCCGCCGTGAAGAGTCTTTGAGCGAAGTATGGGGCTCATGATGCGAATTTTCCCGTTTGCCGGAGATCTTCCCTGACTGCAGTCTGCGCAGGTAGCGCACCTCGCGCACGGCCGTCAGCAGGCCGAGAACACCGGGTACCGCGGACCACGGATGACCGAGCACGAGGCCCACCAGGCACACCAGGAAGATCACCCCGCCGACGACGACGGTGGCGAGACTTCCCCATCGGATCCCGGTCACGCAGTGAGCGTAGTCTGCTGCGCGTGACCGAGACCGCTGCCCGTCCCGTCGTCGACGTCTACGTCGACCCCCTGTGCCCCTTCGCCTGGATCACGTCGCGCTGGGCCCTCGAGGTGGCCCAGATCCGCGACGTCGAGCTCACCTTCAAGCTGATGAGCCTCTACCTGCTCAACAAGGACCGGGACATCCCCGACGACTACCGCGCGCGCATCGAGCGCTCCCGCGGGATCGGCCGCATCGCCGCGGCCGTCCAGACCGACCACGGCCCCGAGGCGTTCTCCGCCTTCTACACCGCCGCCGGCACGCGCATCCACAACCAGCAGGACAAGGACTTCGACGCCGTGGCCGTCGCGGCGCTCGCCGAGGCCGGCCTGCCCGCCGAGCTCGCGGCGGCCGGCGCCTCCGAGGACTACGACGAGGAGCTCGCCGCCTCCCACGAGGCGGGTATGAAGCCCGTCGGTGACGACGTCGGCACGCCCACCATCCACGTCGACGGCGTCGCCTTCTTCGGCCCCGTGCTCACGCGCATCCCGCGCGGCGAGGAGGCGGGCGCGCTGTTCGACGCCTCCGTGACGCTGGCGCGGTACCCGTACTTCTACGAGATCAAGCGGTCGCGCACCACCGACCCCCAGTTCGACTGACCCACCGGCACCAGAGGAAACATGACTCTCGACCTGCGTATCTTCACCGAGCCCCAGCAGGGCGCGTCGTACGACGACCAGCTCGCCGTCGCCCAGGCGACCGAGCGGCTCGGGTTCAGCGCGTTCTTCCGCTCCGACCACTACCTCGCGATGGGCGACCGGGACGGCCTGCCCGGCCCGACCGACTCCTGGGTCACGCTCGCTGGCCTGGCCCGCGAGACCTCCACGGTGCGGCTCGGCACGCTCGTCTCGTCGGCGACGTTCCGGCACCCCGGCGTGCTGGCGATCCAGGTGGCGCAGGTGGACCAGATGTCCGGCGGCCGCGTGGAGCTGGGCCTCGGCACCGGCTGGTTCGCCGCCGAGCACGCGGCCTACGGCATCCCGTTCCCCGACAAGCGGTTCGGCATCCTGGAGGAGCAGCTCGCCGTCGTCACCGGCCTGTGGGGTACGCCCGTCGGCGAGACGTTCTCCTTCTCGGGCGAGCACTACCAGATCACCGACTCGCCGGCGCTGCCCAAGCCCGCGCAGTCCAAGATCCCCGTGCTGGTCGGGGGCGGCGGCCCGCGCCGCACCCCCGCCCTGGCGGCGAGGTACGGCGACGAGTACAACCAGTCGTTCCCGGAGATCAGCGAGATCGGCCCGCGGATCAAGGTGATCGAGAAGGCCCTGTCCGACGCCGGGCGCGAGCCCGGGTCGATCGTCCAGTCCGTGGCGCTCGTCGCCGCGATCGGCAAGGACGAGGCCGAGTTCACGCGGCGCGCCGCGGCGATCGGCCGGGAGCCGGCCGAGCTGCGCGAGCACGGCATCGCCGGCACCGTCGCCGAGGCCGTCGACCGGCTCAAGGCGCTCGAGGCCGAGGGCGTCCAGCGGGTCTACCTCCAGGTGCTGGACCTGGCGGACCTCGACCACCTCGACCTGGTCGCGCGCGAGGTGCGCCCCCAGCTCGGCTGACGTCGCTCCCGCCTGCTCCCGGGCCGTCCCGCCACCCGGCGGGGCGGCCCGTGCGCTTCCGCAGGCCGTCGGGGTGAATGTTCCTTAGGGTCTTCTCAGCCGCTCCTCGCGACGACCCCAGGAGAAGTCCATGCAGAGCATGTCTCGTGTTGCCCGTGCTTCTCTGGCCGTGACGGTGCTGGCCGCCGGGACGCTCGTCGGCCCGGCCGCAGCCTCCGCCGACGACGGCCTCCGGCGCGGCCCGGACCCCTCCGAGGCGAGCGTCGAGGCGCCGCTCGGCCCGTTCGACGTCGAGGTGGACGTCATCTCCCGGGCCGCGGCCGACGGGTTCGGCGGCGGCACCGTCTACTACCCGGCCGACACGTCCGAGGGCACGTTCGGGGCGGTCGCCGTCTCGCCCGGCTACACGGGCACCCAGGCGAGCATCGCCTGGCTCGGGCCGCGGATCGCCTCGCAGGGCTTCGTCGTCGTGACGATCGACACGAACTCCCCGGCCGACTCGCCCGCGCAGCGCGGCGACCAGCTCCTCGCGGCGCTGGACCAGCTCCAGGAGACCGAGGCCGCGGACCGCGTCGACCACACCCGGCAGGCCGTGATGGGCCACTCGATGGGTGGCGGCGGCAGCCTGGAGGCGGCCAAGGACCGGCCGGCGCTGCGCGCCGTCGTGCCCCTCACGCCCTGGAGCGTGGACAAGACGTTCCCCGAGGTCAGCGCGCCGACGCTGATCGTGGGGGCCGAGGACGACACGGTGGCCCGGGTGCGGCTGCACGCCGAGCCGATGTACGAGTCGCTCCCGGCGGACGGCGACAAGGCGTACCTGGAGCTGCGCGGCCTGGGGCACGACGCGCCCACCCTGCCGGGTGCGACCGTCGCCCGGTACGGCATCTCGTGGCTCAAGCTTTACGTGGACGACGACGAGCGCTACGCGCAGTTCCTCTGCCCAGCCCCGGAGCCGGACGAGCAGATCAGCGAGTACCGCAGCAGCTGTTGACCGGGCCGTAACCCGCCGACCGCTAAGATCCGCGCGACACTTTCGTTGCGAGATCAAGGACAACACAATGCGACTCGGCTGGAAGCTGCACGGTGACGGCGCCCGTATCGCCCCCGGTGAGGTGGTGGCCCCGAACGAGCGGCTGAGCTGGCCGCGCACCGTGGGGATCGGTCTGCAGCACATCGTCGCGATGTTCGGCGCCACGTTCCTGGTGCCGGTCCTCACGAAGTTCGACCCGGCGACCACGCTCTTCTTCTCGGCCATCGGCACCATCGCCTTCCTGCTCATCACGGGCAACAGGCTGCCGAGCTACCTGGGGTCGAGCTTCGCGTTCATCGCGCCGATCACCGCGGCGACGGCGTCGGGCGGGCAGTCCGTCGCCGTCGGCGGCATCCTCGCCACCGGCCTGCTCCTGGCCCTCGTCGGTGTGGTGGTGCACTTCGCCGGAGCGCGCTGGATCCAGCTCATCATGCCGCCCGTGGTCACCGGTGTGATCGTGGCGCTCATCGGGCTCAACCTGGCGCCGGTGGCGTGGAGCAACTTCCAGCTCGCCCCGCTGACGGCCGTGGTCACCCTCGCCTCGATCATCCTGATCCAGGTGCTGTTCCGGGGGATCGTCGGCCGGCTCGCGATCCTGCTCGGCGTGGTGATCGGCTACGCGTTCGCGAGCGTGCGCGGTGAGGTCGACTTCTCCCCGGTGACCAAGGCCGGCTGGCTCGGCCTGCCGCACTTCACCGCGCCGTCGTTCGACCCGAGCGTGCTCGGCCTGTTCCTCCCGGTGGTCCTGGTGCTCATCGCGGAGAACGTGGGGCACGTGAAGTCGGTGGCCGCGATGACCGGCCGCGACTACGACAAGCTCACCGGCCGGGCCCTTCTGGCCGACGGCGTCGCGACGACCCTCGCCGGCCTCGGCGGCGGCTCGGGCACCACCACGTACGCGGAGAACATCGGCGTCATGGCCGCCTCCCGCGTGTACTCCACGGCGGCCTACTGGGTGGCCGCCTTCGGCGCGCTGGTGCTCAGCCTCTCGCCCAAGTTCGGTGCGCTGATCAACACCGTGCCTGCGGGCGTGCTCGGCGGCGTCACGACCATGCTCTACGGGATGATCGGCATCCTCGGTGCCCGCATCTGGGTGCAGGCGAAGGTCGACTTCTCCGACTCGGTGAACCTGACCACGGCGGCCGTGCCGCTGATCATCGGTATCGCCAACTTCACGTGGATCGTCGGCGACCTGGAGTTCGGCGGCATCGCGCTCGGCACCGCGGCCGCACTGGTGATCTACCACGTCATGCGCGCCATCGGCCGCTGGCGGGGCACCGCCCAGGGCTGACCCCCACACCACGTGTCAGACGTACAGGTCCCTCCCGTGACCTGTACGTCTGACACGGGTATGGACACCGGGCTGAACGCGTGTCTAGCATGTTGAACATGCGTTCAGCCCGTTCGGATCGTTCGACCAGCAGCTCCCGCAACGGCCCCGTCGACGCCGACGACCTCACCGCCCGCGCCCGGATCCGCGACGCCGCGGTGCGCCGGTTCGCGGTGGAGGGCTTCGGCGCGTCGGTCCGGACCATCGCGGCCGACGCCGGGGTGAGCGCCGGGCTCGTGATGCACCACTTCGGCACCAAGACCAAGCTGCGGGCCGAGTGCGACGCGCAGGTCCTGGCCACGATCCGGCGGCTCAAGGAGGAGAACGTCGCCACGGTCGCGGCGGGCCAGAGCTTCCTCCAGCGGTTCGCGGCCGCCGACGAGAACGCCCCCGTGCTCGGCTACGTGCTGCGGTCCATGCAGGACGGCAGCCCGCTGGCCCGCGAGTTCATCGACCACATGGTCACCGACGCCGTCGGCTACACCCGGGACGGGGTGGCCGCCGGGGTGATCGTGCCCAGCCGGGACGACGCCGCGCGCGCCCGCTACCTCACGCTCTCGTCCCTCGGCGCGCTGCTGCTCGAGGTGACGCTCGACCCGCCGTCGGACCCCGACGACCTCGCGGGCATCGTCCGCAACTACCTCACGAACAGCTACCTGCCGATGATGGAGCTGTTCACCGAGGGCTTCCTCACGTCTCGCCGCACGCTCGACGAGTACCTCCTGTACGTCAACGAACCGGGAGCGAACAACTCATGACCGTGACACCTGCGATCGAGATCCACGACCTGCACAAGTCCTTCGGCAGCGTGAAGGCCCTCGACGGCCTGAACCTGACCGTCCGTCCCGGCGAGGTCGCGGGGTTCCTCGGCCCCAACGGGGCGGGCAAGTCCACCACCATCCGCGTCCTGCTCGGCCTGCTGCGGCCCGACGCCGGACGGGCGGCGCTGCTCGGCGGCGACCCGTTCGCCCAGGCGGTCGACCTGCACGGACACCTCGCCTACGTGCCCGGCGACGTCACGCTCTGGCCCAAGCTGACCGGCGGGGAGGCCATCGACCTGCTGCTCCGGCTCCGCGGCGTCAAGCCCGACCGGGCGCGCAAGGACCGCATGCTGCAGCGCTTCGAGCTCGACCCCACCAAGCGGGCCGGCACCTACTCCAAGGGCAACCGGCAGAAGGTCGCCCTGGTCGCCGCGCTCAGCGCCGACGCCGAGCTGCTGGTGCTCGACGAGCCCACGTCCGGGCTGGACCCCCTCATGGAGGCCGTGTTCCAGGACTCGATCCGTGAGGCGACGGCGCAGGGCACCTCGGTGCTGCTCTCCAGCCACATCCTCGGCGAGGTCGAGGCCCTGTGCGACACCGTGACGATCATCCGCAACGGCAAGGACGTGCAGTCCGGCACGCTCGCCGAGCTGCGCCACCTCACGCGGTCCAGGGTCACCGCGGTGGTCACGGGCGACGTCGGCGGGCTGGAGGCGCTCGCTGGCGTGCACGACCTGGTCGTGACCGACGCAGGGGGCGCCGGGAGCGCCGCGCCGTCCGGGTCGTCCGGGGGAGCGGGCGCCGTGCGCGTCGCCTTCCACGTGGACGACGACGCGCTCCCGCAGGTCACGAAGGCCCTGGCGAGCCTGGAGCCGCACGGCCTGACCATCGAGCCGCCGTCGCTGGAGGAGCTGTTCCTGCGGCAGTACGGCGACGAGCTGGAGCGGCTCGAGGACGCGCCCGCCGGCCGCGGTTCCGTGAAGGACGGCCGCGGCTCCGTGAAGGCGGGCCGGCGATGACCGCCGCGACGCTTCCGGCGGTCCCGGCGCTGGAGCGCCCGGCACTGGCGCTGCGGGGCGCGTTCGCGGGCACGGGCGATCTGCTGCGGCTCGCGCTGCGCCGCGACCGCGTGCTGCTGCCCGCCCAGGTCGCGGTCTGCGTCCTGCTGTTCGTCAGCACGCTGAGCTCCGTGTCCGAGCTGTACGGCACCCAGGAGCAGCGCGACACCATCCACGCCACCCTGGTGAGCAACCCGGCCTTCCTGGTGCTGCTCGGGCCGTACGAGAACACCGGGTCCGTCGCGTCCACGGTCTCGTGGCGCGTCGGCATCTTCATGGTCGCCGTGTTCGGGGTGCTCGCCGTCATGGCCGTGGTGCGGCACACGCGCAAGGAGGAGCAGCTCGGCCGCCTGGAGCTGGTGCGGGCCGCCCGCGTGGGTTCCCTCGCGCCGCTGGTGACCGGCCTGGTCGTCGGGGTGATCTTCTCGGTCGTCTCGGGCGCGCTGACCGCCGCCGTGGTGTGGCCGGAGGGGCCGTCGAGCGGCGCCGTCGCGCTCGGCGCGCAGGTCGTGGCCGTCGGGCTGGCGGCGTCCGGCATCGCGGCGGTGACGGCGCAGGTCGCGTCGTCGTCCCGCGGGGCGAACTCGCTCGGCGTGTGGATCGTGATCGGCGGCTACCTGTTGCGCGGCGGCGCCGACGTCGACCCGGACGCGCTGGGCTGGCTGCACTGGGTCTCGCCCGTCGGGTGGGCGCAGCAGATCGACCCGTACGGCGCGAACGACTACCGGCCGTTCCTGCTCTGCGTCGGCGTGCTCGTCGTGGGCGGGCTGGCCGCGGCCTGGCTGACGCTGCACCGCGACCTCGGGGCGGGCCTGATCGCGGAACGGCGGGGGCCCGCGCACTCGGCGTCGCTGACCTCGGCCGCCGCGCTCATGGTGCGGCTGACCCGGTCGTCGTTCGTGATCTGGGCCGTCTCGATCGGCGTCTACATGTTCTTCGTGGGCTACCTCATGGCGACGGCCGGGGAGCTGGTGACCCAGAACGAGCAGTTCGCGGGCTACATCGCCGCGATGGGCGTCCAGGGCTCCGACATCGCGGCGGGCTTCGCCGCGCTCATCATGTCCTGGACGGCGTACGCGGGGGCGGGGTACGGGGTCACCGTGCTCCAGGACGCCCGCGCCGAGGAGTCGCTGGGCCGCACCGAGGTGGTGCTCGCCACGCGCGCGTCCCGCCCCGGATACCTGGGCGCGTGGCTGGCCGGCGCGGTCGGCGGGGCGGTGCTGCTGCTCGGCATCGCCGGGCTCGCCCTCGGCGCGGGCAACGCGCTCGCGTCCGACACGGGCTGGGGCACCTCGCTCGGCGACGGCCTCGGCGCGGCCGTCGTCCACCTGCCGGCCGTCCTGGTGGTGATCACGCTCACGGCGGCGCTCCTCGGCTGGTTCCCACGGCTCGTGGGTCTGGGGTGGGCCGTCATCGCCGCCAGCTTCCTGGTGACCCTGCTCGGCAGCCTGCTCGACCTGCCCGACGCCGTCGTCGACCTGTCCCCGTTCGCGCACGCCCCGGCCGTCCCCGCGGTGGCCTGGGCCGACGTGGACTGGGCCCCGCTGGGCTGGCTGCTGCTCGTCGCGGCGGGGCTGCTGGCGCTCGCGTTCACGGGCTACCGGCGGCGCGACGTACCGGTGGTCTGACCAGCGCCGGGCTACTGGCCCGGCGTCAGTCCGGCTGTTGTCCGCACCCGCGTTCCGGTAGGGTTCGGGACGCCGTCCGGTGTCAGCAGGCAGGTTGCCACAGCCGCTCCCGGACCGGCCCCGCCGAGTCCAGTGAGGACGGACCGATGATCTTCAAGGCCGTAGGAGACGGCCGCCCGTACCCCGAGCACGGGCGGTCGCGCACGCGCGACTGGGTCGACGTGCCGCCACGTCAGGTGCGGCTCGACGAGCTCGTGACCACCAAGCGCACGCTCGACCTCGACCAGCTCCTGGCGGAGGACTCCACGTTCTACGGCGACCTGTTCGCTCACGTCGTGGAGTACGAGGGCACGCTCTACCTGGAGGACGGTCTGCACCGTGCCGTGCGCGCAGCCCTCCAGCAACGTCCAGTCCTGCACGCTCGCGTGCTCATCATCCGCTGACTCAGGTAGGTTCGTCGCGTGACATCCCCCGGGTACGACCAGGCGCGCGTGGAGCGCCGGCGCCGAGAGCACGAGCGCCAGGCCGTGGTCTTCGGTGTGCTCATCGCCTTCCTCGCCGTCTGCGGAATCTTCGCGCTCGCGGTGTACTCCGGCGCCATCAGCTCGCCGTTCAACCGCCCGTTCACCACGGTGGGCGTGGCGGAGCAGGAGACCTACCCGGCGGCCTGCCTGCCCGAGGTCAAGGGCCAGCCCGACGGCGCCCTCCCGACCGCCTACTCCGACGTGCAGGTGCGCCTGCTGAACGCCTCCACGGAGAGCGGTCTGGCCAGCGCCCACGAGTCGGTGCTCGCGGACCGCGGGTTCAGCATCGTGGCCAAGGGCAACGTGCCGATCAAGCTTCAGGAGTCGGAGATCCGGTTCGGCCGCAAGGGGATCGTGCAGGCGTACACGCTCGCCGCGCAGTTCCCCGAGATCCGGCTGGTCCTCGACGACCGCGTCGACCGCAAGGTCGACCTGCTCATCGGCGAGGAGTTCGAGGCGCCGCTCGACGTCGAGGAGGTCGAGGTGGCCTCCGACAAGCCGCTGCTGAACGTCGAGGGCTGCGTGCCCGCGGCGGAGATCGAGCCCGAGAAGCGGATCGAGCCGAGCGCGACCGACGACGAGGTCCAGCCCGCCAAGTAAGGTCGGTGCCGTGCTGACGCCGTCCTCGGGAGCAGTGGGCCTCGGCCGCGCGCTCCTGTGGGCGGCGGTCGTGCTCTCGCTCGCGCTGACCGCCCACTTCGAGGCCGGCGGCCACGTGCCGCCCGTCGAGGCGATCGCGCTGCTCGGGGCGCTGCTCCTCGCCGCCGCCGCGTTCGCCGTGCGCCGCAGCATCCGCTGGCCCGGCGGCCTGGCCCTGGCGGGCCTCGGCCAGTACGCCTCGCACCAGGCCTTCTCGTACCTCGCCGGCGCCTGCCCGCCGTCCGCCCTGCCCGACGGCGCGGCGTCGTCCGCGGCGCACGCGCACGCGGCCGTCGCCGGTCTGTACGGGGCGTGCGTCGGGGCCACCGAGCCGACGTCGATCGCCCCCGGGATGCTCGCGTGGCACGCCGTGGCGACGGTCGTCACCGTCGGGCTGCTCGTGGGTGTCGAGCGGGGCGTCTGGCTGCTCGCCTCGTGGCTGGTCCGGCCGCTCGCCGTGGAGCCGCTGTGGCTGCCGCTGATCGATCGCGCGCCCGTGCCGGCCCCGGCCCGCGCGCTTCCGGGCTCGGTGGACCTGTACGTGGCGCCGGAGCGGGGGCCGCCGTCGTCGGCCCGGGTGATGCGCCTCGCGACCTGACGGAGTCAGGCGGGAGGTGCGTCGCCGCACGCCCTCCCACCCGAACCCGTACCGAAGGACCGAGCACATGACTCGCTTCAGCCTGCCCACCCGCCGCGCCCTCGCGGCCGTCCCCGCCACCGCCGTCCTGGTGCTGCTGCCCACCGTGGCGTACGCCCACGTCGGCGTGACCCCCGACACGACCGCCGCCGAGAGCTACGCGGGCCTCACGTTCCGCGTGCCCACGGAGTCGGACTCGGCCTCCACCGAGAAGCTCGTCGTCGACCTGCCCACGGACACCCCGTTCCTCAGCGTCACGCCGCGCAGCCTGCCCGGCTGGGACGTCGAGGTGGAGGTCGCGACGCTCGACGAGCCGTTCGAGGTCGAGGGCGCGACCGTCGACGAGGCCCCCGCCCGCGTGACCTGGACCGCCCAGAAGGGCAACGAGGTGCCGCCGCACGAGTACCAGGAGTTCGCCGTCCGGGTCGGGTCGCTGCCGGAGGAGGGCACCGAGGTCGTGCTCCCCGCCCACCAGACGTACACCGACGGGAGCGTCGTCGACTGGGACGACCTGGCCGGGGACGACGGCAAGGAGCCGGAGGCGCCCGCGCCCGTGTTCACCACGACCGCCGCCGAGGGCGACGGCCACGGGGCGTCCGCGCCCGCCGACGCCGAGGCCGCGGGCGACGAGCACGGTGCCGCGGCGGCCTCCGTGGCACCCGCCGTCGACCCCGTGGGCCGCTGGCTCGGCGCGGCCGGGATCGTCGTCGGCGCCGTCGGGATCGGGGCCGCCCTGATCACCCGGCGCAAGGCCTGAGAACCCGTCGGGGTGGCGGTCCCGCGTGCGAGACTGGAAGCTCACGTGCCGTCGCGTGAGAAGTACCGCAGGAGGACAGTGCCCGCCACCCCGACCCGCAGGCAGCGACTACGTGCCGAGCTGCTCGACGAGGCACGTTCCGCCGCCCGGCGGCTCCTGGCCGAGCACGGGGTGGACGGCGTCACGATGGTCGCCGTCGCCAAGGAGGTCGGGATCGCCGGCCCCGGGATGTACCGGTACTTCGACGGGCGGCCCGGCCTGCTCGTCGCCGTCTACGACGACACGATGGACGAGCTCGCCGCGTACCTGGACGCCGTGGTCGCGCGGCAGCCGGACGACGACCCCGTCGCCCGGCTGCACGCCGCCACGCACGCGCTGTTCGTGTGGTGCCGGGGCCACCGGAACGAGTTCGACTTCCTGCTCGGCGCGGACGCGCAGCAGGCCGCGGGCACGGGTCAGGGCACGGGCACGGGGCCGGGCCGGCCGCACTTCGTGCACCGACTCGGCGCCGTGTTCCTCCCGGCCTTCGCCGCCCTGTGGCGGGCCGGCGTCCCGTTCCCGGCCGACGTCGGCCCGGGCCTGGCGGCCGAGCTGGACGCCTACCGGGTGGTCCTCCTGCGGGACGCCCCCGGGGTGGCCGACGACGTCCCCGTGGGCGTGGTCCATGCGGTCGTCGGCTTCTGGCGCCAGGTCTACGGACTGCTGTGCATGGTCGCGTACGACCGGCTCGACCAGGCCTTCGGCA
Source organism: Promicromonospora sukumoe (assembly GCF_014137995.1). Taxonomy (NCBI): domain Bacteria; kingdom Bacillati; phylum Actinomycetota; class Actinomycetes; order Micrococcales; family Promicromonosporaceae; genus Promicromonospora; species Promicromonospora sukumoe. The sequence continues at coordinate 1,183,349 of NZ_JACGWV010000002.1, read as the reverse complement.
CCTTCGACGCCCTGTTCGACGACATGATGCGCGGCTTCCTCGCGTCGTTGAGGCTCGAGCCCAGCCCCGGGGTCCGGCTCGTCGAGCCCTGACCCCGGGGCGGGCCCGGCGCCGTCAGACGGCGCGCACCGCCGTCAGCCGATGCGCAGCAGGGCCTGGACCGGGGTGTGGTCGCTGGGGTAGCGGCCGTCCCGGTTCCAGGTGTTGATGGCGGCCGAGCGGACCTCGATGCCGGGCGTGGCCAGGATCCAGTCGATCCGGGTGCCGTCCGGGTTCGGCGTCCCGTAGTTGGGGAACGTGCCCGCGTAGGGCGTGAGCTGCCGGTCGGCGGCGAGCCAGGTGTCCTGGAGACCACCCTCGGTGACCAGCACGTCGTAGGACGCCGAGCTCTCGGCGGCGGCGTTGCAGTCCGCCGTGAAGACGACGGGGAGGCCGGACGCCGCCACCTGGTCGCGCACCACCTGGGCGCTCCGGACCCGGGCGTTCTCCGCCTGGTGGTCGAAGTGCGAGTTGATGTGCAGGAAGTCGCGGCCCGTGACCTCGTCGTGCAGCTCGGCCCAGGTGACGATCCGGGTCACGGTGTTGCCCCAGGTGGCCGAGCCGATCACGTCGGGCGTGTCCGACAGCCAGAACTGGTCCCACCACTTCACGGTCAGGCGGCGCGCGTCGTAGAAGATGCCGGAGTACTCGCCGCCCGCACCGCCGTCGCGCCCGAAGCCCACCATCCTGTAGTGCTTGCCGAGCCCGGCCTCGATCGCGGGGAGCTGGTGGAAGAGCACCTCCTGGACGCCCAGGACGGTCGGCTGCTCCAGTCGCAGGAAGGCGGTGGTGAGCGGCGCCCGCTCGGGCCAGTAGTCCGGCTGGCCGGGCTGGGTCTGGCCCACCCGGTCGTAGCGGACGTTGAAGCTCATGGCGTGCAGCAGGTCACCGCGTGCCGGGCCCAGCACCGGCTTGCCGCCCGGCGCGGTCCGGGCCACGGCCGGGCTCGCCAGCGCGGCCGAGACGCCGAGCGCGCCGACGGCGCCCGCCGTGGTGAGCAGGGTGCGACGCGAGACTCCGGCGGTACCAGGGGTGATGGACATGCGCTCTCCTCCAGGTCAGGGGGTTGGTGCCGGTCAACCCGACCAGGTGGAGGTGAGCGCGTCCGGAACGTCGTGTGACGTGCGGGCGAATTGCGTGCGGGGTGAAAAGGCGATGCCCGGCGAGCAGGCCCTGGTCCGGGCCCGCTCGCCGAGCTGATGCTGCGGGGCTCGGTTCGCGGGGCTCAGGCCGTCTGGGCGGCGCGGCGTCCGGCCCGCCCGCGGCCGACCAGGTGGTCCACGCTGAACGCGCCGGGGCCGGTGACGGCCAGGACGAGCGCGCCGGCGCCGAGCGCGGCCACCAGCTCGAAGCCGCCCTGGTCAACGAAGACGCCGTTGCCGAGGTGCACGAGCAGGAGCGCGCCGAGCATGTTCAGCATCACCAGGAGCCCGGCGACGGGGGTCGCCGCGCCGAGGATCAGCGCCGCGCCGCCCACGAGCTCGACTACCGCCGCGAAGACGGCGGCCGCCTGCGGCACGGGGATGCCCATGCCGGCGAAGGAGTCGATGGTGCCGGAGATGCCGAAGGTGAAGAACTTCTGGGCGCCGTGGGCGACGAGTACCGCCCCGATCGCGACGCGGGCGACGAGAACTGCGAGGTCCCTGGTCCACTTCATGGGAGAACTCCTGTGCTTGGCCGGTGTGTTCTGGCGATGGTCAGGTGGGCTGAGGGGGTGAATCAGGTTGTAGCTTCAACCTTTCGGCACGCTAGCACGGGGTGAATTGAAGCGACAACCATCGCGTGAGACTCTGAGGGCGTGACCGGAACCCCGTGGCTGGACCATCGTCAGATGGCGGCGTGGGTGCGTTTCGTGGCCGTCCTGGAACTGCTCCCGGGGGTGCTCGACAGCCAGCTCCGGCGGGACTCCGGCGTCACGCACTTCGACTACTTCGTCATGGCGGTGCTGTCCGAGACGCCCGGCCGGACCCTGCGGATGGCCGAGCTGGCCGGCGCGACGAACTCGACGCTGTCGCGCCTGTCGCACGTGGTGCAGAGGCTCGAGGAGCGCGGGCTCGTCGAGCGCTTCCCCGGCCCGGGGGACCGCCGGGTGACCAACGCGCGGCTCACCGAGGATGGCTGGGCCATGATGCAGGCCGCCGCGCCCGGCCACGTCGCCACGGTCCGGCGGCACGTCATCGACGTGCTGACGCCGGAGCAGGTGGACCAGCTCGCCGCGATCAGCGACGCCATGCTGGCGGGCATCGACCCGCCCGGGCCCATGGCGGCCGGCTACCGCCGCTACGACGGGCCGGACGGCGCCGGAAACGACGATGACGCGAGACATCGGTGATGTCTCGCGTCATCTGACTGCGGAGGATGGGGGATTCGAACCCCCGAGGGCGTTAACCCAACACGCTTTCCAAGCGTGCGCCATAGGCCACTAGGCGAATCCTCCTCGCGCTCCGCACAGGGCGGGCGCGCGACCACGGACCGGAGTCTGGCGCGGCCTGACGAGGATACCGGACGCTGCGCCCGGACAACGAATCGGAGCAGGGAGCGGTGCTGTGAGGTGGCGAACGGCGGGTTCTGCCCGGTTCGGTCCGGGCCGCCGGATCGGTTAGGCTTGCGGCAGACCCCTCGTGCGGCACTATCTCGCCGAACTCCCCCAGGGCCGGAAGGCAGCAAGGGTAAGTGAGCTCTGGTGGGTGTGCGAGGGGTCCTTTGCTGCCCGGAATCTGGCGGGTGTGCCACGATGTGGACGGATTTCGGTCCGCATCGTGGGATTTTCCCCGCAGGGATTGGCTTCGACGTCGTCCGATGACGCACGATGTCCGCATGACCCGCACCCGGACCCTCGCCACGACGTCGCGCACCTGTCGCGACGCCATGTGTCGCGGCCGGGTGCGTGGCGGGCGAATGCGCGAGCGCTGACAGCGCCGCACGTTCCCGCGGTCCACCCAGGACCGCCCCGCATCGTCCCGAGCTCGCCACGTTGCTGATGGCCGTGGCCCGCCGTCGTCTTTCACCCTCGGCCTGCGCCCGACGCAGGCTCCCCGCATCCTGAGCACTGGCATACCCGCGCCCGTGCGCCCGAGAGGACCACCCATGTCTCGTTTCACGTCCGTCCTGACGACCGGCCTCGCCGTCACCGCAGTCCTCGCACTGAGCGCCTGCGGCGCACCCGAGGCAAGCGCGCCCGCCGCGGGCTCCGCCGAGGACCCGGTGCGCATCGGCGTCGTCAACTCCGGCGACGACTACTGGACGACCTTCTCCGACCTTGCAGAGGAGGAGGGCATCACCGTCGAGCTGGTGAACTTCAGCGACTACCAGCTGCCCAACCAGGGCCTGACCGACGGCGACCTGGACCTGAACCAGTTCCAGCACCTGCAGTTCCTCGCCAACTACAACACGGCCACGGGCTCGGACCTGACGCCGATCGCGGCCACCGCCGTCTACCCGCTGGGTCTCTACTCGCTGAAGCACGACAGCGTCGAGGCCATCCCCGAGGGCGGCGAGGTCGCCATCCCCAACGACGACACGAACCAGGCCCGCGCACTGCTCGTGCTGCAGGAGGCCGGCCTGGTGACGCTGCGTGACGGCGGCAGCGCCTTCTCCACGCCGGCCGACGTGCTGGAGGACGAGTCGAAGGTCACCGTGACCCCGGTCGACGCGGCCCAGACGGCGCTCGCGCTGCAGGACGTCGACGCCTCGATCATCAACAACGACTTCGTGGGCGACGCCGACCTGACCTCCGACGACGCCATCTTCTCCGACGACCCGGACGCCTCGGCCGCCGAGCCGTACATCAACGTGTGGGTCGCCCGTGGCGACGACGCGGACAACGAGGTGTTCCAGCAGCTCGTCGAGATCTACCACTCCCCGGAGGTCGAGGAGGGCGTGGTCGAGGCCTCGGGCGGCACCGGCGTCATCAAGGACAACTCCGCGGCCGAGCTGCAGGAGATCCTGGCCGGCATCCAGGAGGACGCCTCCTGATGCCTGCGGCGACCGGCAGCATCATCCGGTTCGAGGGCGCCAGCAAGGTGTTCCCGGGCCGGGGGAAGGGCGCCGAGGTGCGCGCCGTCGACGAGGTCACCCTCGACATCCGGACGGGCGAGATCTTCGGCGTCATCGGGCAGTCGGGTGCGGGCAAGTCCACCCTGGTGCGCCTGATCAACGCACTCGAACGCACCACCGGCGGCGACGTGGTGGTCGACGGCCTCTCGCTCGGCTCGCTGAGCGAGGCGCGCCTGCGGCCGGTCCGGGCCGGGATCGGGATGGTCTTCCAGCAGTTCAACCTGCTGGCCTCCCGGACCGTCTCGGGGAACGTCGCCTACCCGCTGGAGGTCGCCGGCTGGCCGCGCGCCAAGCGGGACGCCCGGGTGGCCGAGCTGCTGGACTTCGTCGGCCTGGCGGACAAGGCGGGCGTGTACCCGTCCACGCTGTCGGGCGGGCAGAAGCAGCGCGTCGGGATCGCCCGGGCGCTCGCCACCAACCCGCGCATCCTGCTGGCCGACGAGGCGACGTCGGCCTTGGACCCCGAGACCACGCGCGACGTGCTGGACCTGCTCCAGCGCGTCAACCGTGAGCTCGGGATCACCGTGGTCGTCATCACGCACGAGATGGACGTGGTGCGCTCGATCTGCCACCGCGTCGCGGTGATGGAGCGGGGGCGCGTCGTCGAGGTGGGGGAGGCCTACCAGGTCTTCAGCTCGCCTCGGCACGACACCACGCGGCGGTTCGTCGCCCTCGCGCTGCGCGACCGGCCGTCGCCCGAGGTGCTGGCGCGCCTGCGGACGCGGCACTCCGGCCACATCGTGACCGTGGGTGTGGACGAGGTGGCCGGCTCGTCGGCCGTGCTGACGCGCACCCTGCGCGAGCACGGCGTGGACGGCACGGTCGTGTACGGCGGCATCACGGAGGTCGCGGAGCGGCCGTACGGGTCGCTGACGGTGGAGCTCGTCGGCGACGGCGGCTCCGTGGAGGCCGCCGTCGCGGCCCTGCGCGCCCTCACCTGGGTGGACGATCACGGGAGGGCGGACGCATGAACCAGGACTGGGAACGGCTGACGCCGCTGCTCTGGGAGGCCGCGGGCCAGACGGCCTACATGGTGCTGATCACCCTGCTGATCGGCGGCTTCCTGGGCCTCGCGCTCGGGCTCGGGCTGTACCTGACGCGGCCGGGCAACCTGCTGCAGCACCGGTTCGTCTTCGCGGTGCTGAACCTGGCGGTGAACATCGTCCGGCCCATCCCGTTCATCATCTTCCTGGTGGCGCTCGGCCCGCTGACCCGCGCCGTCATCGGCTCGACGATCGGCATCGAGGCGTTCACCTTCGCGATGTGCTTCATGGCCACGTTCGTCTTCGCGCGGCTCGTGGAGCAGAACCTCGTCTCGATCGACCCCGGTGTGGTCGAGGCCGCCCGGGCCATGGGCGCGTCACCGTTCCGGATCGTGCGGACGGTGCTGGTCCCCGAGGCGCTCGCGCCCCTGATCCTCGGGTACACCTTCCTGTTCGTCGGCGTGCTCGACATGTCCGCGATCGGCGGCTACCTGGGTGCCGGCGGCCTCGGTGACTTCGCGATCGTGCAGGGCTACCGCCAGTACGACTGGGCGGTGACCGCCGTCGTGGTGGTGATCATCGTGGTGATCGTCCAGGCGGTGCAGTGGCTCGGCAACGGGCTCGCGCGCAAGGCGCTGCGGCGCTGACGTGCGAGAGTGAGCCACATGTCAGACCAGCAGCACACCCCGTCCCCGGCCGGGGAGCCGGACCGGCAACCGCTCGCGCCGCGTCCGGTCAGCATCGGCTACCGGCGCTGGGCGGCGGTCCTGCTCTGGATCGCGCTGATCTTGCTGGCCTTCGAGGTCGTCGCGCTCGTGGCGAGCTTCGTGCTGCTCGGCCTGGCGAACGCGAGCTCGGACGCCGCCGCGTACGGGTACCTCGCGATCTTCCTCTGGGTCGCGGTCGCGGTCCTGCTCCCGGTCCTCCTGGGCACCGGGATCCCCGGCCTGGTCATGACGCGGCGCGTGCGGCGGACGCCCCAGGCGCTCGGCGGGACCGCGGCCTGACCGTGCGCTGACGACGCGGCCGTCCACCTGTGGACGGCCACGTCGTCAGTGTCGGTGGTGGCGTCTATCGTTGCGGGGGTGAGCACCGCCCTCTACCGCCGCTACCGGCCCGAGACGTTCGCCGAGGTGATCGGCCAGGACCACGTCACGGGCCCCCTCATGCAGGCCCTGCGCAGCGGGCGGGTGAACCACGCCTATCTCTTCAGCGGTCCGCGCGGCTGCGGCAAGACGACGTCGGCGCGCATCCTCGCGCGCACGCTGAACTGCGCGAAGAACACGCCGGAGTCGCCGATCGACACCCCGTGCGGCGAGTGCCCCTCGTGCGTCGAGCTCGCGCGCGGCGGCCCCGGGTCGCTCGACGTGGTCGAGATCGACGCCGCGTCGCACAACGGCGTCGACGACGCGCGTGACCTGCGCGAGCGCGCCACCTTCGCCCCGGCCCGCGACCGGTACAAGATCTTCATCCTCGACGAGGCGCACATGGTGACGCCGCAGGGCTTCAACGCGCTGCTCAAGATCGTCGAGGAGCCGCCGGCGCACATCAAGTTCATCTTCGCGACCACGGAGCCGGACAAGGTGATCGGCACCATCCGGTCGCGCACCCACCACTACCCGTTCCGCCTGGTCCCGCCCGACGTGCTGTCGCCCTACCTGGAGCACCTCTGCGCCGCCGAGGGTATTGAGGTGGGCAGCGGCGTGCTCCCGCTGGTCACGCGTGCGGGCGGCGGCTCGGTGCGCGACTCCCTCTCGGTGATGGACCAGCTCATCGCGGGCGCCACGGGCGGCGTCGTGGACTACGACCTCGCCGTCGGCCTGCTCGGCTTCACGCACGCGACCCTGCTGGACGACGTCGTGGACGCGCTGGCCGCGCGTGACGGCGGCTCGATCTTCCGGGTCGTGGACCAGATCATCGCGACGGGGCACGAGCCACGCCGGTTCGTCGAGGACGTCCTCGAGCGGCTGCGCGACCTCATCGTCATCGCCGTCTCCGGCGACGCCGCGGAGGCCGTGCTGCGCGGCATCCCCACCGACCAGCTCGAACGCATGCGCGCCCAAGCCGCGCGGCTCGGAGTGGCAGAGCTCTCCCGGGCGGCCGACCTCGTGAACGTCGCCCTCACCGAGATGACCGGCGCCACCTCGCCGCGGCTGCACCTGGAGCTCCTGTGCGCGCGCCTGCTCCTACCTGGGGCCGACGACGGCGCCGCGGGCCTGGCCGCCCGCATCGACCGCCTCGAACGGGGCGGCATCGTGGCCTCGGTCGCGCCGGCCGGTCCGGGTGGTGGCGGCGCGCCCGCTCGCGGTGCCGCGGCCGACGACGCCGTCCCGGCCCAGGACCCGGCGGCCGTGGGGCTCGCCGGTTCCGCCGCCGCGCGGGCGGTGCTCGACGCGCGCAAGAAGCGAGGGGACCAGGGGGCGCCGACCGCCGGAGGCCGGGGTCAGGGGACCGCCGAGCCCGCACGCCCGGCGATGCCGCCCGCACCCGCCGAGGAGCCGGCGCCCGCTCCTGCCCCGGCGCGGGAGGCTGCTCCGGTCGCGACCGCGGAGGCCGCCGACCCGGAGCCGACTGCGCCGGAGCCCACGGCGCCCACGCCCACGCCGGCGGAGCCCGAGCCTGCCGCGACTGAGGCTGCGCAGGAGCCCTCGACGACTCCCGAGCCCGCACCGGCCCAGCCCGCACCGGCCGCTCCGCTCCAGCCCGCACCGGCCTCGGGCGCCGAGCCGGAGGTCACCACCGAGACGGTCCGCCGCCGCTGGCAGGAGGTGCTCGGCGCCCTGGCCGCCGCCCGCGTGACGTGGTCGCTCGTGGGCCCGAACGCGCAGGTCGCGGCCCTGGAGGGCGGCACGCTCAAGCTCGGCTTCGGGGCTCCTGGCCTGGCCCGCGCCTTCTCGAACGCGCGGCACACCAGCGCCGTCGAGGAGGCCGTCTACCAGACGCTCGGCATCCGGGTCCGCGTCGAGGCGACGCTCGACGAGGGTCCCTCCGGGGGCGGTGGCGGCCCCTCCGGCGGCGGTCCGTCGGGCGGCGGCTCCGGCCCGGCGACGTCGTCGGGCGAACCGCGGCGTGAGGCGCCCGCACCTGCCGCGCCGTCCGGGCCCGCACCCGCCGTCGAGCCCGACTGGCCCGACGTGCCGACGCCGGGCGGAAGCGTGGCCACGGTGTCGGCGCCGGCCGCCACCGTGGCCTCTGCGGCGGTCGGCTCGGCCACGCGGTCGGCCGGGCAGGCCCAGGGCAGCGTCGCCGTCGCCGAGCGACCCGAGCCTTCCCGGCCCGAACCCTCCCGCCCTGAACCCTCCCGCCCCGAGCCGTCGGCACCGGAGGCCGCCCGCACGGCGCCGTCCCGGCCCGAGCCGTCCGGCCCGTCGTCGGCGGCCAGCGCCGCCGACCAGGCCTGGCTGTCCGGGGCCAGCGCGACCGAGCCGCCCGCGGACTACGACATGCCGGAGCCCGAGCCGGTCTACGAGGACCAGGCTCCGCCGCCGCCGTCCGGACCGTCGATGTCGGGCGCGGGCAGCGCGCGCGAGGCGCTCCGGCAGGCCGCCGAGCGCCGTGCCCGCGCCGCCGCGAGCGGCGCGCCCGCCGAGCCCAGGAACGCGGCCCAGACCAAGCCGGCGGCGGCGGCGTCGAGCGACGGCGCGGAGTTCTACGACGAGCCCTCCGACGACGACCCCGACATCGTCGCGGGCGGCCTCGCGGGGGTCTCGCTCGTCGTGCAGGTGCTGGGCGGCACCGTGATCGACGAGATCGTGGACCAGGCGTGAGCGGTGCGGACGCGGACGGCGGCGCCGTCCGGACGCTGCGCATCGTCGCGGCCGTCGTGGAACGGGCCGACGGGCGGCACCTGCTGGTGCGCAAGCGGGGCACCGAGTCATTCATGCAGGTCGGCGGCAAGATCGAGCCGGGCGAGGAGCCGCTGGCGGCGCTCGTCCGGGAGTTCGAGGAGGAGGTCGGGCTGCGGCTCGACCCGGCGGACATCGAGAGCATCGGCCGGTTCGGGGCGCCCGCCGCGAACGAGCCCGGCCACGTCGTCGACGCGTACGCCTACCGCGTGCGGCTGCGGCCCGGCGCGGAGATCGCGGTCCGGGCCGAGCTCGAGGAGCTCGTCTGGATCGACCCGGCCGACCCGGTGGCGAGCTACCCGATCGCGCCCCTGTCGCTCGACCTGCTGGCTGCGGCCGGGCACTGAGCCGTACGGGCGCTGAACCGTCAGCCCTCGGCCTGCTCCGCCCGGTAGCGGGCCACCCGCTCGGCGCGCTCGCGCTCCAGGCGACGTCGGGGGTCCCGGTCCTCGGACTGCTCGGCCGGTCCCGCCACGTGCAGCAGCAGCCAGTTGAGCCGCCACAGGACGCGGTAGCCCAGGGTCAGGCCGTCGCGGTTACGCATGCCCTGCCTCCATTTGATTGGTGTACCAATAGTTTGCACACCAACTGTTAGTCTGGTCAAGATCCGAGAGGAGAGCCGCATGACCACCACGTCCCGCGCCGGCGCCCCATCCGAGCCCGAGGACCTCCTGGCCCTCGACCGTCAGGTGTGCTTCGCGCTGGCGGTCGCCTCGCGCAGCGTCATCGCGCTGTACCGGCCGCTGCTCGAACCGATGGGCATCACGCACCCGCAGTACCTGGTCATGCTGGCCCTTTGGGAGCAGTCGCCGCTCTCGGTCAAGCAGCTCAGCGGGCTGCTGCAGCTCGACCCGGGCACCCTGTCCCCGCTGCTCAAGCGGTTGGAGGCGATCGGCTACGTGACCCGGCGCCGCGACCCGCGCGACGAGCGGGCCCTCGCGGTCGAGCTCACGGAGGAGGGCCGCGCCCTGCGCGAGCAGGCGCTGCGCGTGCCGCCCGCGATCATGGAGCGCCTGGGCATGTCCGCCGAGGAGCTGGGGCTGCTCCACCGCAGCCTCACCCGCGTCATCGCGGCGGCCGCGTCATGACCCGCGGCCGGCTGCACCACGTCGAGCTCTGGGTCCCCGACCTGCCCCGCGCCGAACGGTCGTGGGGCTGGCTCCTGACCACGCTCGGCTACGCCGAGCACCAGCGCTGGGGCGCGGGCGTGAGCTGGATCCTCGACGGCACCTACGTCGTCGTCGAGCAGAGCCCCGCGATGGGCGGCGACACGCACGACCGGCTCGCCCCGGGGCTCAACCACCTCGCGTTCCACGGCGGCACGCGCGCGGAGGTGGACCGGCTGGTCGAGGAGTCCGCCGCGCACGGCTGGGCGCTCCTCTTCACCGACCGGCACCCGCACGCGGGCGGCCCCGACCACTACGCGGCCTACCTGGAGAACGAGGACGGCTTCGAGGCCGAGATCGTCGCCGGCTGACGGGTCGTCGCTAGCCGACCTGCCCGAGCGGGCGGACCCCCAGCAGGACCGTCATCCACAGCATGGTGAACGGGATCACCGTGACGTTCTTGATCGCGAGCTCCCACGCCAGCCAGGTCTCCCGGTCGATGCCGCCGACGCGCCCGGCGAGCGCGTCGGGGATCAGCTTGAAGACGACCAGGAACAGCGCCAGCGCGGCCATGGTCGCCAGGATCGTGGGCCAGCTCCGCGTGACCCAGGCCGACCACCGCGCCCCGGCGTCCGACCACTCGGTGCCACGGAGCAGCACGACGGCCGCCCATGCGCCGAAGGCGAGGCGGGTGGCCGCCGTGAAGGCCTCGCCGCCGATCCCGCCGGCCCAGTCGGCGGTGCCGCTCACCGAGAGGAAGCGCTGCGCCGAGGCGAGCGCGCCGCAGGCGAAGACGACCGGGTAGTGGCGGGCGAAGAACTGCCAGGTCTCGGCGAGGATCTGGAGGGCCGCGACCCAGGGGCCGGGCATCGTGGTCGGGGTGGTCATCGCGGTATCCGTTCGCTCGGCTGAATGATTTAGTGAACTGAACTATATGGTGGAGTGCACAATGGGGGCATGTCAACACCCACCGACCCCGGGGCCCGCCTCGGCGCCGAGCTGAGCGACGCGATCGTGATGTTCCACGAGGCGCTCGGCGCGCTGACGGGCCTCTCCGCCGCCGACAACAAGGCGCTGGGCGTCATCCGGCGGGAGGGGCCGATGTCGGCACGGGAGCTCGCCGACCGGACAGGCCTCACGGCGGGGGCGGTCACGGGGCTCGTGGACCGGCTGGAGCACGCCGGCTACGCCCGGCGCACCCGCCACGAGACCGACCGGCGCCGGCTCGTGATCGAGGCCACCGCACCGGCGTCGCCGCAGGTCAACGAGGCCGTGGCCGAGATGGCGCAGGCCATGGGGCGGGTGACCGGGCAGTTCACCGCGGACGAGCTGCTGGTCGTGGCGCGCTGGGTCGAGCTCACCACCGCGACCATGCGGGAGCAGGCGGCCCGGACCGCCGCCCGTACGGCCTAGGACCGTGTCAGAGTCACCTGGCACACTTCCCGGCATGCCCGACACCACGGCCCTGCGGCCCGCGTCCGTCCGCTCCGTCGACGAGCTCCGCATGCTCGTCGACGCCGGGGCGACGCCCAAGTACCTGCACTTCTGGGGGCACCAGCCGGAGGCGGACGGGAGCGCCGGCCGGGGCAGCCTGAGCCAGTGGTTCGAGGCGCCGTTCGTCGTGGACGGCGTCCGCTACGGCACCGCCGAGCACTGGATGATGGCGGAGAAGGCCCGCCTGTTCGGCGACCCGGAGGCGGAGCGGGCGGCGATCGACGCGCCGAACCCCGCGCTCGCGAAGGCCGCCGGGCGGACGGTCCGGGACTTCGACGACGAGGTGTGGGTGCGGGAGCGGTTCGAGATCGTGGTGCGCGGCAGCGAGCACAAGTTCGGCGCCCACCCGCACCTGCGGGAGTACCTGGTGCGCACCGGCTCCCGGGTGCTCGTCGAGGCCAGCCCGCGGGACCGCGTCTGGGGCATCGGGATGGGCGCCGGGAACGAGGACGCCGAGCGTCCGGCCGCCTGGCGTGGGCTCAACCTGCTCGGCTTCGCCCTGATGGAGGCCCGGGAACGGCTGGAAAAGGGCGCGACTGCGCCGTCGTCCGGCCGTTAGCGTCCGGGGATGCGCAACATCCCCGACTCGATGGACCCGGACGTCGTCCGGGCGGTCGACGCACGCCTGGACCGCGTCGAGCAGGAGCACGACGTCCGCATCCTGTGGGCGATCGAGAGCGGCAGCCGGGCCTGGGGTTTCCCCTCGCCGGACTCGGACTACGACTGCCGGTTCCTGTACGTGCGCCGCGCCGGCGACTACCTGGGCCTGCGCACCCGGCGGGACGTGATCGAGACGCCGCTGGACAAGGTCTTCGACGTCAACGGCTGGGACGTGCGCAAGGCCCTCGGGCTGATGGTCAAGGGGAACGCGACGGTCGGGGAGTGGCTGCGCTCGCCGATCGTGTACCGCGGCGACGCCGCAATCCGCGACGACCTGCTGGCGCTGGCCGACGACACCACGGACCGGCGCGCCCTGACGAACCACTACCTGCACGTGGCCCGCAACAACCTGGCGCTGCTCGCCTCGTCCGGGGCGGCCAAGAAGTTCCTCTACGCGCTGCGGCCGGCGGTCACGCTACGCTGGATGTGCCTGCGGGAGGACGCGTCGCCGCCGATGGATCTGCCCTCGCTCGTCGCGGGGGCCGCGCTTCCCGACGACGTCCGGGAAGCTGTCGGCGACCTGGTCCGGAGCAAGGCGCGTACGCGCGAGATGGGCTCGATCGCCGTGCCGCGGCTCCTCCTGGACTTCGTCGAGGCGGAGCTGGTGCGGGCCGAGGCGGCGCTCTCGGACGCACTGCCGGCCCGGCGGGGCGCGGCCCGTGACCGCGCCTGGTCGCTCGCCGAGGACGCGTTCCTGCGACTGGTCGACAGGCGCGAACCCGTGGGGTGAGAATGTCGCGTCACCCAGCGAGAGGACGTGCCCGAGCATGTCGCGGATCCTGCCCCGCTCCACCCCCGCGGCCGAGGGCGTCGACCCCGCGGCCCTGCGCCGTCTCGTCGCCGGGCTGGACGCGCTGGAGGACGTGCACAGCGTCATGGTGCTGCGCCACGGCAGGGTGATCACCGAGGCCTGGTGGCAGCCGCACACGGCCGACCGGCCGCACGTGATGTTCTCGGTGAGCAAGAGCTTCACGTCGACCGCCGTCGGGATCGCGGTCGACGAGGGGCTCCTGACCCTGGACGACCACGTCATCGACCTCCTGCCGGACGACGCCCCGGCCGACCTGGGCGAGCACCTGGCCGCGATGCGCGTGCGCGACCTGCTGACCATGACGACGGGGCACAGCGCCTCGACCATGGAGGGCGTCGGCCGCACGATCTCCCTGCCGCGGTCCCGCTGGGCGGGCGCCATCCTGGCGCGTCCCGTCGAGCACGAGCCGGGCACGCAGTTCGTCTACAACACCGGCGCGACCTACCTGCTGTCGGCGATCCTGCACCAGCTCACGGGGCAGCGGCTGCTCGACTACCTGACGCCGCGCCTGCTGGAGCCGCTCGGCATCACGCACGCCACCTGGGAGCAGGACCCCGACGGCATCGACGTGGGCGGGTTCGGGCTGTCGGTCACGACCGAGGAGATGGCGGCGTTCGGGCAGCTCTACCTGCAAGGCGGCGTCTGGAAGGGGCGGCAGCTCGTCCCCGCCGAGTGGGTGGCTGCGGCGACGTCCGCGCAGGTGCCGAACGGCCCGCACGACTGGCCGGAGTGGAACCAGGGCTACGGCTACCAGTTCTGGCAGTGTCGGCACGGCGCCTACCGGGCCGACGGCGCGTTCGGGCAGTACATCCTCGTCTGGCCCGAGAAGGACCTGGTGATCACGATGACCTCGGGCCTCATGGACATGCAGGCCGTGCTCGACGTGGTCTGGGACTCCCTGCTGCCCGACGCCGCGTGGGTCGCCCCCTACCTCGCCGCCCCGGAGCAGGGGCCCGAGCGGTTCGAGCCGGCCCTGCCGACGCCGTCCGGCGCGCCGTCGTCCCCGCTCCTGGACGCGCTGGCCGGGGTGACCTACGAGCTGCAGCCGAACGAGCGGGACGTGACCGCCCTGGCCGTGGGCCGCTCCCTGGACGGGCTCACCGAGGTGACGTTCACGACCACGGCCGGGACCGATCAGGTCGTGCAGTTCGGGCACGGGGAGTGGGTCCCGGGGAGCTGGGCGGTCCGGGACGCACCGGTCGACGTCGCGGCGGCGGCCGCCTGGGCCGACGCTTCCACGCTGCGTGGTCGCCTGGTCTTCCTCGGCACGCCGTTCGAGTGGCGCCTGGAGCTGCGGTTCGACGGCGACGTCGTCACGGTGACGATCGACCAGAACGTGGCCTTCGGCGAGCAGCGGATGCTGCACGTGACGGGCCGGGCGCGCCGCGACTGACCTGCGACGTCATCCCCTGGTCGTACGCCCGGTTCATCCCGGGGGCCGACGGCCCGCGTCGGTGAGTCGCGCTAGTGTCCCCGCATGACACCAGACGGTGGTATCCGCGCGCAGGGCGTGCGGCGTTCCTTCGGGCCGGTCCACGCCGTGGCCGACGTCGACCTGGTCGCCGCACCAGGTCGCGTCACCGCGCTCATCGGTCCCAACGGGTCGGGCAAGACGACCCTCCTGCTCATGCTCGCGGGGCTGCTGACGCCGGACGCGGGGACCATCAGCATCGCCGGGGCCGACCCGGTGACCCACAACTACGCGGCGCGCTCGCGCACCGGCTGGATGCCCGACGTGTTCGGCACGTGGGACTCGCTGACCGCGCGCGAGGTGCTGACGACGGTCGCTGCGGCATACCGGATCGACGCCGGGACCGGCCGGGCCCGCGCGGGCGACCTGCTGGAGCTCGTGCACCTGTCCGAGTTCGCCGACCAGCCCGCGCACGTCCTGTCCCGCGGCCAGAAGCAGCGCCTCGGCCTGGCGCGTGCCCTCGTGCACGACCCCGCCGTCCTGCTGCTCGACGAGCCCGCCTCCGGGCTCGACCCGCGCTCCCGCGTGGACCTGCGGGTGCTCGTGCGCCGGCTCGCCGCCGAGGGCAAGACGGTGCTGGTCTCCTCGCACGTGCTCACCGAGCTCGACGAGATGGCCGACGACGCCGTGTTCATCTCGCGTGGCCGCACGGTCGCCACGCGGTCGGTGGCCGACGCCGACCGGCCGCGGGAGTGGCGCCTGACCGCGCTGGACCCCGAGGCGCTCACGGCCTGGCTGGACCAGGACGGCCCGGCCTATCGCCGGGACGCCGACGGGCCCGCGGTGCTCGTCGAGCTGACGAGCGACGCCGCGGCCGCGGCGCTGCTGCGGTCCGCGGTCGAGGCCGGTGTGGACGTGTCGAGCCTGGCCCCCGCGGGCGGCGTGCTGGAGCAGGCCTACCTGGCCCTGGAGGAGGAGCGACGATGAGCGTTGACCTGGAGATCGCCGAGCCGGCCCCGGCCGACGGCGGCGTGCCCGCGGGGCGCGGCACCTGGTCCCTGTCCTGGCACGGCCTGCGCACCGTCACGGTGCTGGAGCTGCGCCAGCGCGTGCGCTCCACGCGGTGGAAGACCGCGCTGATCGTGTGGTTCGTCGTGGTCGGCGTGATCACGATGCTGACCACCGGCGCGTTCGCCATCATCTCGGGCGACCAGAGCGGCGACGAGCCGTTCGGCGGGATGGTCTACAGCATCGTCGTCGGCTTCGTGCTGTTCCTCGGGCTGCTGGTGGCCCCGACCCTGTCGTCGGGCGCGATCAACGGCGACCGGAACGCGGGCACTCTCGCGACGCTGCAGGTCACCCTGCTGACGCCCGCGGAGATCGTGCTCGGCAAGCTGGCGGCGGCCTGGATCGCGGCGCTCGCGTTCCTCGTCGCGAGCATCCCGTTCCTGGTGTGGGCGCTGGTCGGCGGCGGTGTGTCCTGGCTCGCGCTGCTCACCACCGTGCTCATGCTGGCGCTCGTGCTCGGCGTGGTGTGCGCCATCGGCCTGGGCTTCTCGGCCGTGGTCGCCAAGACCTCGGGGTCGGCCGTGCTTACCTACCTCACGGTGGGTGGCATCACCGCCGTGCTGCCGATCCTGTTCGGCCTGCTCATCCCCGCGACGACCACCCCGCAGGAGGTCCGGGTGTGGAACGTCGAGGCCGGGTACACCTGGGAGGAGACCACGCCGCCCGAGTGCGAGTGGCAGACCGAGGAGATCGACGTCTGGCACAGCGAGCGCACCTGGTGGCTGCTCGCGCCGAACCCGTTCGTGGTGGTCGCCGACGCGCAGCCGCTGCGCGACCCGGAGGCGCTCTCCGAGGACGGCAACGTGCTCGCGATGCTGCAGTACGGCGTCCGGTTCGCGCGCACGGGCGACCCCGGGCCGCAGGACTGGTGCAGCGGGTACTACATGGGCGAGGGGCCGCAGGCGGAGTCGCCCGTGGAGCCGGTCGAGGTCACGGACCAGCTCGTGTGGCCGTGGGGCCTCGGGTTCGACCTGCTGCTCGGCGCGGCCGGCGTGGTCGTCGCCGTGAACCGGCTGCGGGTCCCGACGGCGCAGCTCCCGCAGGGGACCCGCGTCGCCTGACCGGCAGGGGCGTCAGGAGTGGAGGGCGTCGTACTCCGCCTCGGCGGCGACGTCGTCCTCCACGTCCAGGCGCAGGTGCGCGAGCAGCACCTGCAGCACCCGCAGCGCGGAGGCCGCGCGCTCGCCCCACAGCGAGAAGTAGGAGAACTGCCACCACCACAGGGCCTCGAGCTCGTGGCCGCTGTCGAAGTGCTGCAGGCCCTTGGCCAGGGCCTCGGCGACACAGGCCAGGTCCCCGGACAGCGACGCGGCCCCGACGTCCTCGCCGAGCACCGGGTCCACGACCTCGGTGTAGTCGTCGAACCCGTCGAACATCTTGGACAGGGCCTCGCGCAGCGGGTCCAGGTCGGTGTCGGGCCCGGCGTCGGGCTCGTAGCGCTCCTTGGGCACCACGTCCACGATCGCGGCGAGCCGCGCCCCGGCCGCCAGCAGGTCGGACGTCGCCAGCACGAGCAGCGAGAGCTCCGCCCCGGGCATCGCGCCGGAGGCGACCTGGGTCACCGTCGACAGGAACGTCCGTGCCTGCACGGACACCTGGTCAGCGACCTCTCGGAGGTCCGACCCGGGCGTGATCTCGCTCATGGTGATCCCTACCTACTTGTCGTTGCCGATGACACGGCGGCCTTCGAACGCGCGACCGAGCGTCACCTCGTCCGCGTACTCCAAGTCTCCACCCACGGGCAGACCCGAGGCCAGCCGCGAGACAGTGATACCCATATGACCCATCAGTCGGGAAAGATAGGTCGCCGTGGCCTCTCCCTCGACGTTCGGGTCGGTCGCGAGGATGACCTCCTGGACCGTCCCGTCCGCGAGCCGGGCCAGGAGCTCGCTGATCCGCAGGTCGTCCGGGCCGACGTTCTCGATCGGGTTGATGGCCCCGCCGAGCACGTGATACCTGCCGCGGAACTCCCGGGTGCGCTCGATGGCGACGACGTCCTTGGGCTCCTCCACGACGCAGATCACCTCGTCGCTGCGCCGCGGGTCGAGGCAGATGCGGCACCGCTCGGCCTCCGCCACGTTGCCGCATAGCTCGCAGAACCGCACCCGCAGCTTCACCTCGGTGAGCGCGTCGACCAGCCGCTTGACCTCGTGGTTGTCCGTGGCGAGCAGGTGGAACGCGATGCGCTGCGCGCTCTTGGGCCCGACGCCGGGCAACCGGCCGAGCTCGTCGATCAGGTCTTGGACCGCGCCTTCGTACACAAGAGGTCAGCCTACGGGTCGGCACCGACATGCGGGCGCGAGACGAGGCCGGGTGAAGCGCGAGGTTCACGCACAATGCACGGGTGCCCGAACTCGACCTGACGACCATCGCCCTCCTCCTGCTCGCCGGCCTCGCCGCCGGGTGGGTCGACGCCGTGGTCGGCGGGGGAGGGCTGATCCAGCTCCCCGCGCTGCTGCTCGTCCCCGGGATCAGCCCCGTGCAGGCCCTGGCGACCAACAAGCTCGCCAGCATCATGGGCACCTCCACCAGCGCCCTCACCTTCTACCGGCGCGTCCAGCCCGACCTGCGCACCGCAGGGCCCATGGCGCTCGCGGCCCTGGCCGGCGCCTTCGGCGGCGCGGTCGGGGCGTCGCACATCCCCGCCCAGCTCTTCAAGCCGATCATCCTCGTGGTGCTCGTCGGCGTGCTGGCCTGGACCCTGCTCAAGCCCAACGTCGGGCAGCACGACGACCTGAGGTGGGTCGGCAACGGGCACCGTCGCATCGCCGCCCTGATCGGCCTGCTGATCGGCGCCTACGACGGGCTGCTCGGCCCCGGCACCGGCACGTTCCTGGTGATCAGCCTGGTGAGCTTCCTCGGGTACTCGTTCCTCCCGGCGTCGGCCATCGCCAAGATCGTGAACTTCGCGACCAACCTGGGCGCGCTGCTCTTCTTCGTCCCGAGCGGCGCCGTGATCTGGGCCCTCGGCCTGGGGATGGGCGTGGCCAACATCATCGGCGCCTACATCGGCGCCCGGATGGCCGTGGCCAAGGGCTCCAGGTTCGTCCGTGTCGTCTTCGTCGTCGTGGTCGGCGCCCTGATCGCCCGCCTGGCCTGGGACGTCTTCGCCGGCTAGGCCGGACGGCAGCCCTCGCGAGACCTAAGGTCGAGGTACCGCGGATTTGTAGGTGCACCTTCCGCGAATTCGAAGGTGTAGTCGCAAAACCGCGGGTAGGATCGCGGCATGTCTGGTCACGTTCCTCGCCGAGCCCTTGCCGATCTCGTACGGCGCGTCGGCGCGTTCCGGGTCGTCGTCGTCGGGGGCCCTCGACAGGCAGGCAAGACGACGCTGTTGCGGGAGCTGCACGGGGAATCAGGTGGGACCTTCTCGACCCTGGACGACACCACGACGCTCAGTACCGTTCGCGACGACCCGACCAGCTTCGCCGCCTTCGGTGAGACGCCTCGGATCATCGACGAGGTTCAGCGCGGTGGCGACGGACTGCTGCTCGCAGTCAAGGCCGTCACCGACAGGAGCGACGCGCCCGGACAGTTCGTGCTCTCCGGGTCGACGCGGTTCCTGACGGTCCCCACGCTCTCGGAGTCCCTGGCGGGTCGCGCGGTCTTTCTCGACCTCTGGCCGCTCAGCGCGGCGGAGCTCACCCGGACAGATGCGGACGCGATGGCCGAGCTGTTCGAACCCGAGCGGCTGACGTCGCGCACGCTGCCGACCGTGTGGACGCGAGAGCAGTATTTCTCCCTGATCTGCGCCGGCGGATACCCCGAGGCGATCCGTCTCGGTCCCGAGCTGCGTGACGACTGGTTCGACAGCTATGTCTCGACCGTCGTTCTGCGGGACGTCGCGAGCTTCGCGGACGTGCGTCACGTGAGCACCGTCCCGCGACTGCTGCGGATCGTCGCGGCCCGCTCGGGCTCCGGCCTGGTCGTCACCGACATCTCGCAGTGCCTCGGCATCGCCCAGCCCACGGTTCGCGACTATCTCGGTTACCTCGACATCGTCTACCTGACGTCGCGCCTGCCGGTCTGGTCCAACAACCTGACCTCCAGGCTGACCAAGACCGCCAAGGCCTACGTCACGGATTCGGGACTCGCCGCGTCACTGGTGGGTGCGGAGGCCCGCACGGTCTCCCAGCCGGGGCACCAGCTGTCCGGCATGCTCACGGAGACGTTCGTCTTCACGGAGCTCACGAGACAGCTCGCCACCAGCGCCGTGCGTGCGGACCTGTCCTACTACCGAGACCGCGAAGGGCGTGAGGTCGACTTCGTGCTCGAACGACGCGACGGGTCCGTCGTAGGGATCGAGGTCAAGGCGTCCGGCTCGGTGAGGAGCGACTCGTTCTCCCATCTCGCCTGGATGCGCGACAAGCTGGGCGAGCGGTTCAAGGCCGGGTACGTGGTCTACCTCGGTGAACATGTCCGGCCGTTCGGTGACCGGCTCGCCGCCCTGCCCCTCTCGGCGCTGTGGGGCGGGCGCGAGCTGCCCCACTGACGGCACTGAGCGTGGCCCGCCGTCCCGCACGGTGAACGCCTCTGTGCCCGGAATTCCCGCCGTCGTACCATCGATGCGCAAACCCAACCACCCGGCGGGCCGTTGAGACAGACGGAGGCCGGCAACGGAAGGCAGGCACATGGCACTTGTCGTGCAGAAGTACGGCGGATCATCGGTCGGGGACGCGCGCAGCGTGAAGCGCGTCGCCAAGCGGATCGCCGAGGCCAAGCGAGCAGGCAACGACGTGGTCGTGGTGGTGAGCGCCATGGGCGACACCACCGACGAGCTCCTCGACCTCGCCCAGCAGATCACCCCGCTCCCACCGCAGCGGGAGCTCGACATCCTCCTCACGGCCGGCGAGCGCATCTCCATGTCGCTCCTGGCGATGGCGATCACCAACCTGGGCGTGAAGGCCAAGTCCTACACCGGCCAGCAGGCCGGCGTCATCACGGACGCCGTCCACGGGCGGGCGCGCATCGTCGACGTCGTGCCGCACCGCATCCGCGAGACCCTGAACCGGGGCCAGGTCGCGATCGTGGCCGGCTTCCAGGGCGTCACCCAGGCCACGAACGACGTGACCACCCTCGGCCGTGGCGGTTCCGACACCACCGCCGTGGCGCTCGCGGCCGGCCTGAACGCCGACGTCTGCGAGATCTACACCGACGTGGACGGCGTGTTCACGGCCGACCCGCGCATCGTCCCCGCCGCCCGGAAGATCGACCGGGTCTCCTACGAGGAGATGCTGGAGCTCGCGGCCAGCGGCGCCAAGGTGCTCGCGCTGCGCAGCGTGGAGTACGCGCGCCGCTACGGCGTGCCGGTGCACGTCCGCAGCTCGTTCAGCGCCCACGACGGCACGCGCGTGGTCGCGGCCGAGAAGAAGTCGAAGGAGAACGCCATGGAAGCCCCGATCATCTCCGGTGTCGCGCACGACCGCTCCGAGTCCAAGATCACCGTGATCGGCGTGCCGGACGTCCCCGGCATGGCCGCCCGTATCTTCGAGGTCGTCGCCGGCGCCGGCGCGAACATCGACATGATCGTGCAGAACGTGTCGGCCGCGGCCACGGGCCTCACCGACATCTCGTTCACGCTGCCCGACGGCGACGGCCCGGCCACCATGGCCGCCCTCACCGCCGTGCAGGGCGAGCTGGCCTTCGACTCGCTGCAGTTCGACGACCAGATCGGCAAGCTCTCGCTCGTGGGCGCCGGCATGAAGTCGCACCCCGGCGTCTCGGCGCGGCTCTTCGGCGCGCTGCGTGACGCGGGCATCAACATCGAGATGATCTCCACCTCGGAGATCCGGATCTCCGTGGTGACCCGCGCCGACTCGCTGGACGACGCGGTGCGCGCGGTGCACACCGCGTTCGAGCTCGACGCGTCCGACGGCGAGGCCGTCGTCTACGCGGGAACGGGGCGCTGACATGGTCGCGATCAATGATCAGGGCGTGAACGTCGCCGTCGTCGGCGCCACCGGCCAGGTGGGCGCCGTCATGCGCCGGCTGCTGGAGGAGCGCGAGTTCCCCGTGGCGGAGATCCGGTTCTTCGCCTCGGCCCGCTCGGCGGGCACCACCCTCCCGTTCGCGGGCGTGGACGTGCCCGTCGAGGACGTCGCCGCGACGTCGACCGAGGACCTCGCCGACATCGACATCGCGCTCTTCTCCGCCGGGGGCGGCACGTCGCGCGAGCACGCGCCGCGGTTCGCGGACGCGGGCGCGCTGGTGGTCGACAACTCGTCGGCGTGGCGGCGCGACCCCGAGGTGCCGCTCGTGGTGTCCGAGGTGAACCCCGACGCGATCGGGGACGCCGTCAAGGGCATCGTGGCCAACCCGAACTGCACGACGATGGCCGCCATGCCGGTGCTGTCGCCCCTGGCGCAGGCCGCCGGGCTGGAGCGGCTGCGCGTCGCGACGTACCAGGCCGTGTCCGGCTCCGGGCTGGCCGGCGTGGCCGAGCTGGCCGGGCAGGTGCGCGCCGCCGTCGGGCAGGAGATCGAGGGCCTGGTGCACGACGGCGCGTCCGTCGACCTGCCCGACCCCGCGATCTACGCGGCGCCCATCGCGTTCAACGTGCTGCCGCTGGCCGGCAACCTGGTCGACGACGGCTCGGGCGAGACCGACGAGGAGCAGAAGCTCCGCAACGAGTCCCGCAAGATCCTGGGCCTGCCCGACCTGGCCGTGGCCGGCACCTGCGTGCGCGTGCCCGTGTTCACCGGGCACTCGCTGTCGGTGCACGCGGAGTTCGCCCGGCCGATCACGCCGGACGAGGCCCGCAAGCTGCTGGCCGACGCCCCCGGCGTGCGGCTGGTCGACGTGCCGACGCCGCTCGCGGCGGCCGGTGCCGACCCGTCGCTGGTGGGCCGCATCCGGCAGGACCAGTCGGTGCCGGACGGCCGCGGCCTGGTCTTCTTCGTCAGCAACGACAACCTCCGCAAGGGCGCTGCCCTGAACACCATCCAGATCGCGGAGCTGATCGCGAACGACCTGGCGGAGCTCGCGGTGCTCGACGCCGCGGAGGCGGCCGACACGTAGGCCGCCGCCGCACGGCCGCCGCACGACCGCCGGAGGGGCGGGACGGACTACTTGTCCGTCCCGCCCCTCTTCTGTCTTCGTACGAGTCTGTCTTCGGACGAGTTTCCCCGAGGTGCTTGCGCGGGCTCCCGCATCTATGGTTCATTAGTCAAGTAACGAACCAACGGAGGGGGTGAGCCGGTGTTCGACGGACCCGAGCCGATCTACATCCAGATCGCGCAGATGATCCGAGCGCAGGTACTCGCCGGTGAGCTGAAGGAGGAGGAACAGGTCATGTCCACCACACAGTTCGCGACGACGTTCCGCATCAACCCGGCGACGGCCCAGAAGGCGTTCGCCGGCCTGGTCGAGGAGGGCGTGCTCTACAAGCGCCGGGGTCTGGGGATGTTCGTCGCGCCGCAGGCCAGGGAGCGCCTGCTCGAGGATCACCGCAAGCGCTACTTCGAGGAGGTCCTGGCGCCCGCGCTCCAGCAGGCGGACATCCTCGGGATCTCGACCGACGACGTCGTGGCCTACGTGCTCGGCGCCCGCGACGGCAAGCGAACGACGGAGGAGTCATGACCGCACCATTCGGAGCCCGCCTGGACGACGTCGTCGTCCACTTCGGCAAGAGCCACCGGGTGCTGCAGAACGGCACGATGATCCGGGACGACGCCAGCACCGCGCTCGACGGCGCCTCGCTGACGATCCGGCCCGGGGTCATCACCGGGGTGCTCGGCCGCAACGGCGCCGGCAAGACGACGATGCTCTCGCTGCTGGCGGCGTTCACCCGCCCGACGAGCGGCACCGTCGTCGTCGGGCCGGAGGGCGAGCAGGAGGACCCGTGGGAGAACCCGTGGATCACCTCCGGCACGCAGCTCGTCCGGGAGAGCGGCGACCTGATGACCGACGAGAAGGTCTCGACGTCGCTCAAGTACTACGCCGACATGCGGCCGGACTGGAGCGCCGAGACGGCGGAGCGGCTCCTCGACCTGTTCGAGGTCGACGTCCGCAAGAACCCGTCGGCGCTGTCGCGGGGCAAGCGGTCGGCGATCGGGGCCACCATCGGCCTGGCCACGCGCGCGCCGCTGACCATCTTCGACGAGGTGTACCTCGGCATGGACGCGCCCACGCGGTACGCGTTCTACGACGAGCTGCTGGCCGACTACGCCGAGCATCCCCGCACGATCCTGCTCTCCAGCCACCTGGTCGAGGAGGTCGAGCGGCTGTTCGAGGACGTCGTCGTCATCGACCGGGGGCGCGTGCTCCTGGCCGAGTCCGCCGACGAGATGCGGGCGCGCGGGTTCAGCCTCACGGGCAGCAAGGACGCCGTCGAGCGGATCGCGGGCGACCGCCGGGTGCTGCACCGTCAGCAGCTCGGCGCGACCGTCCAGGTCACGCTGGAGGGTGCGCTCGGCGACGACGAGCTGGCCGTCGCGCGCGGGGCGGGCGTCGAGGTCGGCTCCGTTCCGGTGCAGGACCTCTTCGTCCGCCTGACCAGCCCGGGGAGCGTGCTGCCATGAGCGCGGCGACCTCGGTGGCGGCGAGCCCCGCGCGGGACACGCTGGTCCGCGAGGCCGAGCGGCGCGCCGCCCGCCGCGCGGCGGGCGTCACCGTGCGCGTCGTCGCCACGATCGGCGCCTGGTACTGGGCGATCTTCGCGGTCATCGCCGTGGCGGTCGTCCTGGGCACGGTGCGGTGGGGCTCGGGCATGGACCAGGGCGTCGTCGACGCCCAGCTGGGCGGCTCGTCCCGCTGGTTCGTGCTGGTGCTGGGCCTCATCATCCCCGCGACGTACCTCCGGCTGCACGTCGCGGCCGGCGGCACCCGCAGGAGCATGACGACCGGGACCGTGCGGGGCGCGCTGGTCAGCGGCCTGCTGATCGGCGCGGTGACCGCGCTCTACCTGGTCGGCGAGCGCGCGCTGTTCGGCGCCCTGGACCTGACCTGGGCCCGCGAGTTCGGGCTGCCGGTCGGGGGCTACGGGGGCATCGCCCTGACGGTCGTCTCCGAGGCGCTCGTCGCGGCCACGTACTACCTGGTGGGCGCCACGATCGCCGCCGGCTACTACCGCCTCGGGGTGGTGCGGGGCTCGCTGTACATCCTGGTCGCGCTCGTCCCGGCCGCGCTCGTGGACCTCGCGTCCCGTACCGGCGTCACGGCACTCGTCCTGGGCCCGGAGAGCCTGCCCGACGGCGCGGCGGGCGTCCTGCTCGGCCTCGCGGCCGGCGCCGCCGCGGTCGCCCTGGCGGCCTGGCTGTTCAGCGCCCCGCTGCGCTCCGTCCCGCTGCGTCCGGCCGTCTGAGGGGAGACGACGATGACAACACCGACCGTCGAGGAGACCACGATGGCCCGCACCGACCTCGCCCGGGCGGCGCACGTCCGCGGTGTCCGCGGCGTGGCCCGGCGGCTCCGGGGCTCCGGCCTCACCGTCGGCCTCTGGTTCTGGGGCCTCTACGCGCTGTATGCCGTCGGGATCACCGTCGGCAACGCCGCGGCCGGCAACGACCTGGAGATCAGCGCGCTCGACGCGACGCTCGGCGCCACCCGCTGGCCGATGATCGCGATCGGCGTCATCGCGTCGTCCGCGATCCTCACGCTCCACGTGGCCGCGGGCGGCAGCCGCCGGTCCATGTTCGAGGGCGTGCTGCGCGGCTCGGTCGTCGTCGGCGCCGGCTTCGGCGTCGTGACCACGCTCGCGCTGCTGGGCGAGGGGCTGCTCAGCACCTCGCTCGGGATGACGTGGCGCCGGCTCGGCGCCCTGCCGTTCGACTCGCCGCTGACCGTGCTCGGCACGACCGTCGCGGAGGCCCTCGCGCTCGCCACCTACGCGCTCGTCGGGGCCTGCATCGGGATCGGGTTCACGTACGGAGGCGCCCGGGGGACGCTCCTGATCGTCCCGCTCGCGCTCCCCGCCGTGCTCGCCGACGTCGCGACCCGCACCGGCGTGATCGGCACGATCGCCAACGTCGAGCTCCGGCCCGACATCGACCACGCGGAGGTACCCCCGGCCGAGGGCCTGCTCACCCTGCTGCTCGGCCTCGGCGGGGTGGCCGTCGCCGCCCTCCTGGCCGCCGTCCTGCTCCGGGCCCTGCTGCGCACGGCACCCGTGCGCGCCCGCTGAACCATCCGTCCGCACCCCCCCAGATCCGACCCAGAAGGAGTGACCATGACGTCCCCAGTCGTCGAAGTCAGCCACCTCAGCAAGTCCTATCCCGGGGCGCGCGGCGCCGGCGCCAAGGTCGCCGTCGCCGACGTCAGCCTCACCGTCGCGCACGGCGAGATCTTCGGTGTGCTCGGCCCCAACGGGGCCGGCAAGACCACCACCGTCGAGTGCATCGCCGGCCTCCGGACCGCCGACGGCGGCGACATCCGGGTGCTCGGCAAGAACCCTCGCACCGACCCGCTGGCGGTGCGCCAGCACGTGGGCGTCCAGCTCCAGGAGGCCGCGCTGCACGACAACATCACCGTCGACGAGGCGATGCGCGTCTTCGCGTCGTTCTACCCCGACCCGGCGTCCGTGCCGGAGCTCCTCGACCTCCTGGACCTGACCGCCCACGGCAGGCAGCGGTTCGGCAAGCTGTCCGGCGGCCAGAAGCAGCGGCTCTCCATCGCGCTCGCGCTGGTCGGCAAGCCGCAGGTCGCCATCCTCGACGAGCTCACCACCGGCCTCGACCCCGCCGCCCGCCGCGCCACCTGGGACCTCGTCGAGCGGGTCCGGGACTCCGGGGTGACCATCCTGCTCGTCACCCACTTCATGGACGAGGCCGAGCGGCTCTGCGACCGGCTCGCCGTGATCGACAAGGGGCGCGTCGTCACCGAGGGCACGCCCGCCTCCCTCATCGAGGGCCTCGACGGGTCCCGCGGCGTCCGGCTCCGGTTCGCCGACCCGGTCGCCCGGCAGCGGGCCGCCGACCTCCTCACCCTGCTCTCCCGGCAGGACGACGACATCACCGCCGTCCGCACCACCGCGGACGAGATCGAGGTGACGGGAACGCGCAGGGCGCTGTTCGCCGTCGTGCAGGCACTCGCTCCCGCCGAGCTGGTGCCCGACGACGTCCGCACCGTCACGCGCACCCTCGAGGACGTGTTCGTGCAGGTCACCGGACGGCAGTACCAGGCAGACGAGAACGAGGAGGTGGCGGCATGAGCGCCGTCGGAACGGTCAGCGCCGCGCGCAGCGCCCGCGGCTTCGGCACCCTGTTCGCCACCGAGGCGAAGGTCTGGCTCCGCGACCCGGGAGCCGTGTTCTTCGCGCTCGTGTTCCCGGTGCTTCTCCTGGTCGTGCTCGGCCTGGTCATCCCCGGCTTCCGCACCCCGATGGACGAGCCCGGCCTGCCGTGGGACGGTGCGCCCGCCATCACCGCGTGGTTGCCGACCGTGCTGGCGCTCGCGGTCGCGACGATCTCCCTGACCACCATGCCGGTGCAGTTCGCGACGTTCCGGGAGAAGGGCGTCCTGCGCCGGCTGGCGACCACGCCGATGCCCCCGCAGAACCTGATCGGCGCACACCTGGTGATCAACGTGCTGGCGCTGCTCGTCGCCGCGGCGGCGGCTGTCGTCGGGGGCATGGCGGTGCTGGGCATCCCGGCCGCCGTCGACCCGCTGGTCGTGCTCCTGTGCTTCGTGCTCGCGACCACCGCGATGTTCTCGCTCGGCCTGCTGGTCGCGGCGCGGGCCGCGCGCGGCACCTCGGCGTCGGGCCTCGGGATGCTGATCTACTTCCCGTCGCTCCTGTTCTCCGGGGTGTGGGTGCCGCTGCCCGTGATGCCCGACTGGATGCTGGAGGTCTCGAAGTACACCCCGATCGGGGCGGCCGCCCAGGGCATGCTGGCGGGCTGGTTCGGCGACGGCTTCCCGCTCTCGCAGGTGCTCGTCATGCTGGCCTGGACGGTGGTGCTCTTCCCGCTCGGCGTCAAGCTCTTCCGCTGGACGTGACCGCTGGTCAGAGGTCCCCTACGCTCGTTCCATGAAGCCGTTTCTGCTGCTCGCGACGCGTGCGGAGGACCTCGCCGCGGACGGTGAGCACGAGGCCTTCCTCCGGTACGGGGGCCTCGAACCCGAGCAGCTGCACCGGGTGCGTCTCGAGCGCGACCCGCTGCCGCCGGTGGACCTGGACGACTACTCCGGGGTCCTCGTCGGCGGGGGACCCTTCAACTCCTCGGACCCCGAGGAGACGAAGGGTCCCGTGCAGCGGCGCGTCGAGGCCGAGCTGGCCGGACTGCTCGACGAGATCGTGGCCCGCGACTTCCCGTTCCTGGGCGCCTGCTACGGCGTCGGCACCCTCGGGGCGCACCAGGGCGCGGTGATCGACGCGACGTACGCCGAGCCGGTGGGCCCCGTGACGATCGAGCTGACGCCGGACGCGGCGGACGAGCCGCTGCTGGCCGGCATGCCGCAGTCCTTCGCCGCGTACGTCGGCCACAAGGAGGCGGTGCGCAAGCTGCCCGACCACGCGGTGCTGCTGGCCTCGTCCGCCGGCTGCCCGGTCCAGATGTTCCGGGTCAAGCAGAACCTGTACGCCACGCAGTTCCACCCCGAGCTCGACGGCCCGGGGATCGACCAGCGGATCGCCGTCTACCGCGAGTACGGGTACTTCCCGCCCGAGGAGGCCGAGCTGGTGCGGGAGCGCTGCCTCGCCGTCGAGGTCACCGAGCCGCTGCGCGTGCTGCGGGCGTTCGTGGAGCGCTACGCCCGGTAGCTTCGCAGGTCCCGGGGCACTGTGATCGACCGCATCCTGGGATCCGGTGGACAGCCGCCGGGGGTGGGGCTACCGTTTTGGCCGTGGACATCCGTTGGTATTGGCGCTTTACGTCGGCTCCTGGTGGAGCTCGGCGGGCGTACGCCTGACCAACTTTCCACCCGGAGCCAGGGCCTGGGACGCCGATCGCGTCCAGGCCCTTCGTCTTTACCGAGACGGGCCGCTCCGGACCAGGAGTCGGTGGCGGGCCGTCCGGTTCCTCGAACCAGACCTCGCCGACCAGGAGCCCCGATCCCGATGAGCATCACCCCCGCGGAACCCAGCACCGAGGCATCGACCGACCTCGGTACCCGCACCTCCGACCTGCGCATCCGCGCTCTCGACCCGCTGCCCGCCCCGCGTGGCCTGCTGGAGGCGATGCCGCTCGGCACCGCCCGCAGCGACCTCGTGACGACGTCCCGCCGCGAGGTGCGCGACGTCCTGACCGGCGAGGACGACCGTCTCCTGACGATCGTCGGCCCGTGCTCGGTGCACGACCCGGCCGCCGCGCTGGAGTACGCCGGACGGCTCGCCGCGCTCCGGCGCGAGCTCTCCGACGACCTCGTCGTCGTGATGCGCGTGTACTTCGAGAAGCCGCGCACCACCGTGGGCTGGAAGGGCCTGATCAACGACCCGCACCTGGACGGCTCGCACGACGTGCGGCACGGCCTGAACCTGGCCCGCGAGGTGCTGCTCGGGGTGCTCGACGCCGGGGTGCCCGCCGGGTCCGAGTTCCTGGAGCCCACCAGCCCGCAGTACATCGCCGACGCCGTGACCTGGGGCGCCATCGGTGCCCGCAACGTGGAGTCGCAGGTGCACCGCCAGCTCGCCTCCGGCCTGTCGATGCCCGTCGGGTTCAAGAACGCGACCGACGGTGACGTGCAGATCGCCGTGGACGGCTGCATCACCGCCGCCAGCGAGCACACCTTCTTCGGGGCCGACGCCGAGGGCCGCGCCGCCGCCGTCGAGACCACCGGCAACCCGGACTGCCACGTGATCCTGCGCGGCGGCCGTTCCGGCCCCAACTACTCGCCCGAGGACGTCGCCGCCGCCCTGCGTGTGGCACGCACCTCCGGTCTCGGCGGGGCCGTCGAGACCGGCGTGATCGTCGACGCGAGCCACGGCAACTCGGGTAAGGACCACGTGCGCCAGGCCGGCGTCGTGCACGAGATCGCCAACCGCATCGCCGACGGCGAGCACGGCATCACGGGCATCATGATGGAGAGCTTCCTGGAGGCCGGCGCGCAGCAGCCCGGCCCGCTGTCGGAGCTGACCTACGGCCAGTCGGTCACCGACAAGTGCATGGACTGGGACACCACGGAGGACCTGCTCCGCGACCTGGCCAAGGCCGTGCGCGAGCGGCGGGGCTGATCCTTTTTTCGAAGCCGGTCGAGCCTGTCGGCCCGGCCGGCTTCGTCTTGCCCGCCCTATCCTGTGCGGATGGTGGATGCGGCGGGTTCGGTGGGGCCTGGACAGCGGCGGGGTCGGCGCACGGCGTGGGTCGTGGGCGCGGTGGTCGTGGTGGCGCTGGTCGCCGGCATCGGCGTGTGGCGGTACGCCGCTCGGAGCGCGCAGGTCGAGGCGAGCGGGGTGACCAGGCACGCCGGGATGGCGTTGCCGGACTGCCTCCCCGACATGGCCCTGGCCGTGTACGGCGGCGGCGACGAAGTGGTCGTCGCGCAGTCCGTCCGCAACGTGTCGCCCTGGCCCGTCACCGTCATCAGCCAGGACCCGGAGGCCTACCGCTTCGAGGCGCTGAGCGACGACCCGGCGGACGACACGGCCGTCACGGGCGGAACGGACGGGGGCGCCCCGGCCGGCACCTCCGACCGGGTCGTGCTCCCGGCGGGCCGAGGGGTCACGATGTGGATCGTCGACCCGCAGCGCGGCAGTGTCCAGGAATCCGGCGTCTGGTACGAGTTCGACCAGGTGCCCGTGACGGTGCGGGCGCTCGGCGTGGAGCGGGAGTCCTCGCTGCGGCTGCCCGGAACGCTCTACGTCGGCGGAGGCGCCGACGGCGGCGACCGCCTGGGCGAGGCGCTGCAGGAGGCGTGCGACGCCTGAGGGCAGTCTTTGGTCAAATAAGGACAAAATCACCCACAAGTTTTGTCGTGCCGACCGCCGGCCGTCGATACGGTCGAGGTGCCCCGGCAGGCCGTCATCCCAGGTCAGGCCGCTCTCCATGGTGGAGCGCGGGTTCAGCCGGGGCTCGTCGAGAGGCTGGTGGTTCGCCCGTGCCCGAGAGTCCATGGATCCGACGTCGAGTCGCCGCGGTGGTCGCGGCCCTGTCCCTGAGCGGAACGCTGCTCGTTCCCGGTGCCGTCGCGGCGGAGTACCCGGCCGCTGCGACGGCCGAGGCGGCCCAGTCCGGTGTACCGACGATCACCCCGGTCGCGGGATACCCCGCCCTGTACGAGCAGGGAGTCTCGACCGGAGGCCCCGACGTGCCTGGCGCGTTCGCGCTGGACGGCGGAGACGATGTCGCCTACTACCGCTACAAGTTCACGCCGGGGCCGCGTGGCGAGATCGTCCCCGGAGAGCTTCTCGAGTTCGCCCCGAGGCATGCCGGGTCCACATGGCTGGCGGTGAGCGCTGTGGACGCAAGGGGCATCGCGACCAGCGCACCGACCTACGAGTTCAATGTCCGTCTGCCGGTAACGGCCGGTCGCTGGCTGTTCGACGAGGGAGAGGGAGGGACGGCGGTCAGCGAGGTGACAGGGGACACCCTCGCGCTCTCGAGCCTCGACCTCTGGGGGCCGGGCTCCAACGCGGAGCTGTTTCCCGATGACGACTTCGGACTGGTGCTCGACGAACCTGCGGACTCGGCGGTCTCGTCAGGGCTGGTCGTCGATCCCACGGGTCTGTTCACGGTCTCGGCCGTGGTCAACCCCGATGACGCAGGTCCGGGACGTGTCGTGTCGCAGGGATCCGACTTCGAGCTGGCGGTCGTGACCTCGCCCGAGTGCCCCACGGCGACCGCTACCTGCTGGGCCTTTACGGTCGCGACAGGGGACGGAGGCGGATCGACCACGACCTATGCCGACGCGGAGCCACTCCCCGGCGTGTGGAACGCCGTCACGGCGATCCGGAACCCGTACGCCGACGAGGTCCGGATGTATTTCTGCGAGTCGTACGTCGACACTCCGCGTCAGGTTGCCCAGAGCACCGTCGACCCGCTGGACGCGGGGTCGGGAGCCCCGTTGCTCGTCGGCGGCTCGGACTGGTCCGGATCGGTGGACAACGTCCGGGTTCTGGCGGGTGCGCCCGCCGACACCAAGATGGTGCAGTGGTGCTTCGGCGCGACGACGTGAGCGCTAGTCGCCCTGGGTCCAGGGGCCGATCCGGACCTCGGCGCCGTCGAGGACGTCGAGCCCTGTCGCAGGGGTGCCGTCCGTCGTCGCGTCGAGCGGCACCGGATCGGCGCCCGGGACCGTGGTGACCTGGACCGTCGTGGTCGTGTCCGGGTCGTTGGCGGTCGACATGGCGCGCCAGAGCAGCGGGGCGAGCACCGTCCCGCCGTCGGGCACGACCACGCGGCCGGGCACGACGCCCGGCTCGTAAGGCTCGATCGTGACGTCCTGCTGGGGCTGCCCGGCCTCGTTCTCGAAGACGAGGCCGGGCACGTTCTCGACGGCGCACGGTCCGCCCGAGACGTTCGTTGCCCGGACCGACCCGCCGCGGGTGCCCGCCGCCGAGTCCACGACGCCGAACGTGACCTCCAGGTCCGGGCCGGCGCAGTCCGGGGCGGTGGGGTCCTCGGGCCAGACCCCAGCATCGGTGAACGGGTCGAGGGTGTGGGGCGCGTGCGAGGCCGGCTCCGCGCCGGACACCCAGCCGGTCGTCTCGGCGTACGCCGCGTCCAGGACCGTGTAGCCCACGGGGTCGTCGGCTGTGCCGTAGTCCTGGGTCTCGAGCCAACGTCGCAGGTCAGCAAGGCTCTGACTGTCGGCCTCGGCGTCGGTCTGGAGGGTGATCCGCTGCTCCGGGGAGAGGTACGTCGCGTCCACGACCCCGGGCCGGGCCGCCGCGGCGACCAGCAGGCGGACGGCGTCGACGTCGGGCATGCGCGTAGCGCCCTGGTAGTGCACGCCGGGGGCCTCGAGGTCGACGCCGCGCTCCAGCTCCACGGCGGTGCGGGCCAGGCCGACGAAGTCTTCGGGGCTCGCGGCGGTCACGTGGGCCGTCGAGGCGATCGGGCTCTCCTCCCAGGAGCCGTCACCACCACCGAGACCGAGGCTCAGGCCCACGGTGCTCGCCCCCGCCGCGAGCAGGGCGAACCCGTCGGCGACGGCGGCGGACACGACCTCGGACGCCGTCGCAGGCCCCGTGCTCACGCTGAGCCCCGGGCCGCCGACGAAGCTCGACGCCACCGTGACGTTCTCCCCGTCGTCCACGCGGTCGGCCCCGGCGACCAGGAGGCGGTGGGCCTCCCCGGCGGCCTCGCCCGCCGCGCGCGGGTCGAGCGTGCCCGCCAGGGCGACCTCGACGCTCACGGTGCTCGGCGCCTGTTCGCGCCGCTGCCCGAAGTTGCCCTGGACGGGCTCGCCCTCGGAGACGGTCCGGGTGACCGCGACGTCGTCGACCCCGGGGAGGTCACGGACCGCGTCGGCGGCCGACGTCACCTCGGCGGGCGGCTCGTCGGCGGACGGCGTGCATCCCGCCAGGACCAGCACGGAGACGGCGGCGAGTGCGAGGATCCTGGGGAGTGGTGGCACCCCGAGATCGTCCCACCGGGGGGTCAGCCCACGAAGGCGTCCAGCTCCTCGCGCGGAACCTTCCTCCGAGACCTGATCAGTTCCTCCACACGGTCCATCTGTTCCCACACGTTCACGGCCATCCCGGCCACGACCTGCCCGTCGAGCAGCCAGAACGCCACGAACTCCCGGGCTCCGAGATCCCCCGAGACCACCACGTCGTCGTACCCGCCGGGCACGTCCACCCAGCCGGTGTACTCCATGCCGACGTCGTACTGGTCGCTGTAGAAGTACGGCAGCCGGTCGAACGGCGCGGTGGCGCCGAGCATGGCCCGCCCGGCGTGCGCGCCGGTCCGCTCCGCCGTCGCCCAGTGCTCCACCCGCAGCGGCCGCCCGTAGTGCGGCGAGGGGATGCTCGCGACGTCGCCCGCCGCGAAGATGTCCGGGTGCGACGTCGCCAGGGTGCCGTCCACGACGATCCCGCCGCCCTCCGCCGCGGGCCGCAGGTCCAGCCCGGCGACCTCCGCGAGCCCGATGTTCGGGGTGGCGCCGACACCGATCACGACGACGTCGGCCCCGATCCGTGTCCCGTCCGACAGCTCGACGCCGGTGACCCGGCCGTCCGCGCCCTGCAGCCCCGAGACCGAGGTGCGGCGCACCAGGCGCACGTCGTGCTCGACGTGCACCCCGGCGTAGAAGTCGCCCATCTCCGGCCCCAGCACGCGGCCCAGCGGGTGCGACCCGCGGCCCACCACGGTGACGTCCAGCCCCAGGGTCCGGGCCGACGCCGCGACCTCGAGACCGATCCAGCCGTCGCCGACGACGGCGACCCGGCCCACGCCCTCCAGCGACGCCTCCAGCAGCATGCTGGAGATGCGGTCCGAGTCGTCGATCGTGCGCAGGTAGTGCACGCCCGACAGGTCGGTGCCGGTCGCGTCGAGCGGACGCGGCGTCGAACCGGGGGCGAGGAGCAGCTTCGCGAAGGGGAGCGTGGCGCCGTCGGACAGGGTCAGCATGTGCTCGCCCGGGTTCAGCCCGACCACCGTCTCGTTGGTCCGGACGGTCACCTCGTGCTCGCGGTACCAGGCCTGGTCCAGCGGGAAGACGGCGTCCCGCTCCGACTCGCCCCGGAGATAGTCCTTGCTGAGCGGGGGCCGTTCGTACGGATGATGGGGCTCGCTGGTCACGACCACGAGGTCGCCGCGGTACCCCTCTTTGCGCAGCGCTTCCGCGGCACGGGCTGTCGTCAGTCCACCACCGACCAGAACGAACGGGTTCATAGGACGCCTCCTGGGCTCGGACTCCCGGGCTCTTGGGTAGGCGATCAGTCTTGCACCCGAGGCGCATGCGAGCAGTCTGTCCACAGCCCGCCCGGAACCCGGCTGGGGCCGCTCTCCTTCGAGACCTAAGTTGCTTCGCTTTGCGGCGCCCCAAAGCGAAGAAACTTAGGTCTCGAAGGAGAAGAGCCCGCGCGGCGTCGGGACGAGGAACTTGATCGGGGGGACGAAAAAGGCCCTCCGGCAGCATTTCTGCTGGCCGGAGGGCCTTTCACATGGTCGGGGTGACAGGATTTGAACCTGCGACCTCTTCGTCCCGAACGAAGCGCGCTACCAAGCTGCGCCACACCCCGATGGAGTCGACCGCACACCAGGCACGAAGCCCTTCCGCGGAAGCCTGCTCAGAATAGCCGACGCATGGCCCGGAACGGAAACCGAATCCGTAGTGGGTCCGGTCACGCCCGTCCCGGGCCGCTGCGAGAGCCTTACGCGAGCTCGACCACGAGCTCCACCTCGACGGGCGAGTCCAGGGGAAGGACTGCCACGCCGACGGCGGAACGGGCGTGCAGGCCGGCGTCGCCGAAGATCTCGCCGAGCACCGTCGAGGCACCGTTGATGACCCCGGGCTGGCCGGAGAAGGACGGGTCGCTCGCGACGAAGCCGACGACCTTCACGATCCGCGAGATCGAGTCGAGCGAGCCGGTGATCGAGCGGACGGCGGCCAGCGCGTTGAGGGCGCACGTGCGGGCGTAGCCCGCGGCGTCGTCCGGGGAGACCAGGCCTTCGCCCTCGCCGACCTTGCCGGTGGCCTGCAGGGTGCCCTCCGCGAAGGGCAGCTGGCCGGACGTGTAGACGTAGCGGCCGGTCTGCACGGCCGGCACGTAGGCGGCGACGGGCGCCGCCACCTCGGGGAGCGTGATGCCGAGCTCGGCGAGGCGCTGCTCGTGGCTCATGCGTCACCGCCCGTGGGGCGCTTCAGGTAGGCGACGAGACCGGTGCCGTCGGGTCCGGGGACCACCTGCACGAGCTCCCAGCCGTCCGAGCCCCATTGGTCGAGGATCGCCTTGGTGTTGTGAATGAGGAGGGGGATCGTCGCGTACTCCCACTTCGTTGCCATGCCGACGATGCTAGCCCGCGAACGGCGACGGCGATTCCGCACGAGACCTGCACACCGGCCGAGCCGGTTTTCGAGGTGCCCTGTCAGTGACACCCCGTAACCTGGGCGCATGGCCATGGCGAACCCTCGCGAGCCGCGCCGGATCACTCGGACCATACCCGCGGCTCAGCTCATCGGACTTCTTCTTGCATTCGTGCTCACTGCCGGCGCCGGTGGCGTGATCGCGGCCGGGCTGGTGATCCCGCTCGCGTCCGGCATGGACACGGCGGTCGACACCGGCGTGGAGGTGTTCGAGGAGGTTCCTGACGAGCTGGTCCCCGGGCCGCTCTCGGAGCAGTCCCAGATCTACGCGGCCGACGGCAAGACGAAGCTGGCGACGTTCTACGCGCAGAACCGCATCGTCGTGCCGCTCGACAAGGTCTCGGACCACATGAAGAACGCCGTGATCGCCATCGAGGACGAGCGCTTCTTCACGCACGGCGGCGTGGACCCCGAGGGCATCTCGCGTGCCGCGGTGCAGAACTTCGGCGGCGGCGACACGCAGGGCGCGTCGACGCTGACCCAGCAGTACGTGAAGAACGTGCTCATCGAGGAGTCCGTCCGGGCCAACGACACCTTCGGCGTGCTGGAGGCCCGCGAGGACTCGCTCACCCGCAAGCTGCGCGAGGCCAAGCTGGCGATCGCGATCGAGAAGGAGATGTCGAAGGACGACATCCTGCAGGGCTACCTCAACATCGCGCAGTTCGGCACCAGTGTCTACGGCGTCGAGACGGCCGCGCAGCACTACTTCAACAAGTCCTCGAAGGACCTGTCGATCGTCGAGGCGGCCACGATCGCCGGTATCACCAAGGCGCCCAGCCAGTTCGACCCGGTGGCCAACCCGGAGGACGCCGTGGTCCGCCGCAACCTGGTGATCGGCAAGATGTGGCAGCTCGGCTACATCTCCACGGCCGAGCGTGACGAGGCGATGGCGACCAAGCTGGAGGACACGCTCGACGTTCAGCCCATCGAGGTCGGCTGCGACTCGGCCGGCGGCGCCGCCTTCTTCTGCGACTACGTGATCAAGGAGATCATGGCCAACCCCGAGTTCGGGGAGACCAGGGACGACCGGTACGACCTCCTGTACCGCGGCGGTCTGCGGATCGTGACGACGATGGACGTCAAGATGCAGAAGGCCGCCCAGAAGACGATCACCGACGCGGTCCCGGCCGACAACGCCTACGACCTCGAGGCGGCGGTCACGTCGGTCGAGCCGGGCACCGGTCAGATCAAGGCGATGGCCCAGAACGTGCCGTACGACGCGCGGTCCGAGCCGGGCCCGCGCACGACCGCGCAGAACTACTCGGCCGACTACAACCACGGCAACTCGCGTGGCTTCCAGGTGGGCTCGAACTTCAAGCCGTTCGTGCTCGCCGAGTGGCTGCGCAGTGGCCGGACTCTCAATGATCGGGTCAGTGCCAACTCCTTCTCGGCCTACGAGACGGAGTTCGAGGCCAGCGGCTGCGCGCACGCCTTCACGCATCAGCAGTGGCCCGTGTCGAACGTCGACGGGTCCGCCAGCGGCACCGTGAGCGTGATGCAGGGCACGTTCCAGTCGCTGAACACGGTGTACGCCCGGATGTCGCAGCAGCTCAACCTCTGCAACGTCCAGCAGACGGCGTGGGACGCCGGCTTCCGGCCGATGACGTCGAGCCTGACGTACGAGGGAACCGGTGGTGTGTTCCGCACGATCGACAACCCGGAGAAGCGGGATATCGACGTGTTCGCCGCGATGACGCTCGGTACCCAGGCATCCACCCCGGTCAACCAGGCGGCGGCCTACGCG
Organism: Promicromonospora sukumoe; assembly: GCF_014137995.1. NCBI lineage: Bacteria > Bacillati > Actinomycetota > Actinomycetes > Micrococcales > Promicromonosporaceae > Promicromonospora > Promicromonospora sukumoe. The sequence goes on along the minus strand of NZ_JACGWV010000002.1, from coordinate 1,146,227 downwards.
ACCTTCGCCTCGGGTGGTACCTACTGCAACCCGGTCGCGATCCTCGAGGTCAAGGACCACGCCGGCAAGAAGATCGACGTCCCGTCGGCCGACTGCAAGCAGACGCTCGAGGCCGGGGTCGCCAACACCGTGGCCTACGCCATGACGCACGTCTTCCAGAAGAGCCCGTTCGGCACGGCCTGGCAGCTGTCGCCGGGTCTCGGGGACGGCCGCCCGGTCGCAGGCAAGACAGGTACGACCAACGAGGCGATGCAGAGCTGGTTCACCGGCTACACGCCCAACCTCTCGACGTCGGTCTGGGTGGGCGAAGCCAGCGGCAACGTGCCGCACATGAACGTGTACCTGCCGTCCATGACCTGGTACGGCGCCGCGCCCAAGGCCGGCCCCATGTACGGCGGTACCATCGCCGCCCCGGCATGGCGCAGGTACATGGACCAGGCGGTCGCGAACCTGCCCGTGAAGTCCTTCCCCGCGCCCGACCCCAAGCTCGTCGGCAAGGCCCCGGTCGCCCCGAAGCCCGACACGAGTGACGGTGACTCTGGCGGTGGCGACGGCGGTGGAGACTCCGACGGCGGTGGTGACTCCGGCGGCGGCAACGGCGGTGGAAACAACGGCGGCGGCAACGGTGGCGGCAACGGCAACGGCAACGGCAACGGCGGCGGCGAAGGCGGCGGCCCGGGCGGAGACGACTGATCCGCATGGGGAGGCTGGGTAACGTCGGCAAGGCTCTCGGGATCGTCGGGGGCCTTGCCGCCGCCGGGATCGCGTACGCGCACGTGGAGACCAAGCTCTTCCGGCTGCGTCGCGTGACCCTGCCGGTGCTGCCCCCGGGGCAGCGGCCGATCCGCATCCTGCAGGTCGCCGACCTGCACCTCACGCCGAGCCAGCGCACCAAGCAGGCGTGGGTCCGCTCGCTGGCGGCGCTCGAGCCGGACCTGGTGATCAACACGGGGGACAACTTCGGGCACCAGCAGGCGCTCGCCCCGCTGCTCGACGTCCTGGGCCAGCTCATGGACGTGCCCGGCGCGTTCGTCATGGGGTCGAACGACTACTACGCACCACACTTCAAGAACCCGGCCCGGTACCTGCTGCCGGACGCCCGCGTCGAGGGCGGCGAGAAGATCCCGCTGCCCACCGAGTCGCTCCGGAAGGCGTTCACGGACTCCGGCTGGGTCGACCTGGACAACCGCCGCGGCCTCGTGGAGCTGCGCGACGGGCGCACCGTCGGGCTGGTCGGCATGGACGACCCGCACCTCGACCTCGACGTCATGCCTGAGCCGGGCCGGGCGCCGGGCGAGGAGGACGCGGTGCTGCGCCTCGGCGTCGTGCACGCGCCCTACCAGCGGGTGCTCAACCAGCTCAAGGACGACGGCGTGGACGCGATCATCGCGGGCCACACGCACGGCGGGCAGCTCTGCCTGCCCTGGTACGGCGCCCTGGTGACCAACTGCGACCTGGACCGCGGCCGCGCGTCGGGCCTGCACGGGTGGCCGGGGCCGCGCCCCGACCGCGAGGGCGGGGAGGACTCCACGTGGCTGCACGTCTCGGCGGGCGCCGGCACGTCGCCGTACGCTCAGGTGCGCTTCGCGTGCCGCCCGGAGGCCACCCTGATGACGTTCACTGCAAGTCTCTGATAGCGGACAAGGCGAAGGACTCGACACTTAGCGGTCGAGTCCTTCGCCATTTGTGGGCGGGCAAGTTTCCTGTGCGGTCTATCGCTCGTAGTCTTGGGCGCACCGAGACTGTAAGGCGGCAGGCAGAACTACGTTACGAGCATTCTTGCTGCCCGACCGCCCACCATTGATTCAGCCATGGTTATCGGGTCGCAGCCAGGTACCCACATCCCGACGAATTGTACTTGGCGAACTTGATGTTCTTGGCCGTCTGGAGGCCGTAGATTCCATCGGCCTCGATCCCCTCATCTGCTTGCGCGCGGGCCAGGGCATCTTCAGTTCGCCATCCAAAGATCCCGTCAGTCGTCAGGTTTTCACCGTAGCAGCGGTTCAGAGACTCCTGGAGTCTCTGTGCGCCGTTAGCGCTCCCGGAATAGAATCCAGCCCACATCGAGCAGTTGCGGCTCCAGCTCGCGGTGTTTCCGGTGTATGGAATGAGGGCGCTGCCGCCACCCTTGGTGGACCAGCCAATGGAATCGAACAGGTTGCACGTGCTGACTGCCTGTGCAGGTGGCGCAGCGTCCACCTGGGTTGCGAACAGTGCCATTCCTAGAACGGCGACACTTGCCGTCACACGCAGAATTCTCTTCATGCGGTGAGCCAATCAACGGCCCGCCACCTCTGGCAAGGGTGAGATCCGAATGTTCATCGATCGTGAAATTTTCGATGCGAGCTGCCGGCGCTTGAATGGACTGACTGTGCGGCAAGGGGGCGGCCGGTCCCACTGCTGTCCGGCGTGCTGCTTCGTCGCAGGTGGGTCGCCGTGGCGATGATCGCAGCTTCTGCCGCCACTATCGCCTCTGCGTGCTTGCGTACTTCCTCGCCAAGTTCGGTCAGTACGAACTCGCCATGAGCACGCCGGAAGAGCGCCGCACCGACTCGCGTCTCGATCGCGTTGACATGGGTGCTGATAGTGCTCAGTGCGCGGTGGGTAGCGGTTGCCGCTGCGGTTGTCGTCCCGTACTCGCACAGTGCAAGAAATGAGTGGATCCGAGGATCGGTCAGCACGTCGCCTCCGGGCAATGATGTTGCAACGATATTGCAAGGGCGACTCAGAGGTTGCCGCAGACATCGAGTCGCCGCAAGGTCGTTGACGGGTGAAATGCGGTGCGGAGCCGCCACGGCACGGACGAGGGCGCTGTCGTCGTCTTTGATACGTCGACTCTGAGTTCTTCATGACTCATGAATTCTGCAAGGTTGCGGCTAGAGCCCCTTCCTCGAGCGGTGGCGGGATACGTAGTGTCGCGGCGACCCGTGACTTCTCACCCAGGTGGTGCCATGCCCATGCCAGGAAGACCTTCGAGTCAGACCCGCTCACGTCCCAGGTTCCGAGCGCGACGGCTCGGCGCGACTGCGACCGGACTGGCGCTTGTCGGCGCGCTCGTGTGTGCCGGTCTGGTTCCGGCTCAAGCCGACGTGGAGCCAAGTCCCATGGATCAGGCTCCCAAGTCTGTCGACGGCCTTGAGCAGAGTCTTCCGTCGGCCGTGCCCGAGCGGGACCGCGCCGAGACACTTCCGGATGACTGGAAGACCTCGGGCGACGTGGCCTGGACTACCGTGGGCGACTCGGCCGGGCTCCATCTGCTCACGGCTACTGCCAAGTCCGGATACGACTGGGGCGTCACGGCGACGCTGACGGAGCCGGGAATCGATGCCGACGAGTGGATTGGCAACGCATGTGTGACGTCATCCGGTCGTTACGCGGTTGTCGTGTACGCGCCACGCATGTTCGTGAACAAGCCTGACCTGTTCGACCGAGGTGCCCTGAGCGCCGTGGTCGACCTGCGATCCGGGGCAGTCACGAAGCTTGAAGCATCGGCCTCGCTGGCGTACTTCAACCCGGGGTGCGGCGCCAACGACCTGGCCGCGATTACCGCGGCCCGAGCGAATGACGATCAGGGTGATACCCGCCTGATCACGGTGGACGCCGCCACGGGGCGGCAGGGTAGGGCAGTGGAACTCACTGGTCAGGTGACGTCCGCGGTACCTGTGTCTAAGGCTGAATATGTCGCGGCAACTGGGCGATTGGTTTCACGCATTGAGGCGGACGGGCAGATCATCCCTGTGGCCGAGACGCACGCCGTGCCGTCGTCCTTGATCCTGGACTCTGACGGCGGCATCGTCTACCTGGACTCGGTCGCTGGCGACCGTGGGGTGGTAGCGGGCAATGCCCAAGACGTCGACGAGGTAGCGGTACAACGTCTAGGACGAGCTCAGTGGCGTGCGACACCCGACCGGCGCGATCTCCTCGCGCCGGCCGAGTTGGCGCGTGGCCGTGCAGACGAGTTCGCACTGGCACCGGCGCCCCGTGGTGCGGTCGCAATCCTCGGTAAGGCAGAGGTCCGCAAGAACCTCCCCTCCGGAATGACACATATTCCGGATCTTGTGCCCAGTGCCCAGGCGAGGGTGTCGTTCGACGCGGACGTGGTGATCGACGGTGTCGGTTGGGATCGTGAGGCCCAGGTTGCCGATCCGATGGTCCCTCGTTCCGCTCGGCTGACGCTGCACGTCCCGGAGGCGTCGTCGTCGACCGAACTAGGCGTGTCGCTCGCCGCCGAACACGAGTCGACGCCGAGTGACCCGGCCGGCCGGGAACTTTCGCCAGCGTTGGGAAAGGTTGCTGCGGGTGCGATGGCCCCGACAGACCTGCATGACGAGTTCAACGAGCGCGCCTGCGGTGTCACACGCGGTGAACCCCGGTTACAGGCGATGCAGCCGCGTCCACGGCAGGTCGAGTGGGCCGTGAACCAGCTCGTGCAGGGAACGCTGGACGAGGCGTACTACCCCGAGGGGCGTGGCGGATGGCGGACGCGTGTCGAGAAGTCGGACGTTGCTCCCGGTGTCCTGCTTGATCTGCCCCCGCTGGCCGGGCCGAAGACCGTCGCGGATATTCCGCCGCAAGTGATTCTCGGCATCGCAATGAGCGAGTCGAACATGCAGCAGGCTGCAAAATCGGTTGTACCAGGCGTGACGGGTAACCCCCTGATCGGAAATTATTGGGGCGTCAACGACGGCTGGGACATCGACTTCACCGAGGCGGACTGTGGATACGGTGTCATGCAAGTGACCGACGGCATGGTGGTCAACGGGCGCCCTTATGACGAGCAGAACGCGATCGCAGTGGATTACGTGTACAACATCCAAGCGGGTGTGCAGATCCTCGTGGAGAAGTGGAACCAGACGTATAATGCGGGGGCTCGGATTCACGATGGTGACGCGACGCGTGTGGAGGACTGGTTCTACGCTCTCTGGGCGTATAACAGCGGTTGGTATCCAGAGTCGGATGCTGACATCAACAATGGAGCCTGGGGGCTCGGTTGGCACAACAACCCGGCTAACCCGAAGTACCCGCCGTACCGCCTTCCATTTTTGAACAACAACAACTTCGACGACGGCAGGAGCCCCAACCTCTGGACATACCCCGAGAGGACGCTGGGTTTCGCAGCATGGTCGAGCGAACTCATCGATGGTGTAGGCAAGACCGCAATCGGTTTTCGGCCCGCCCGGTGGACTCTGAATGAGTACAGGGAGACCATCAAGCCTCCGATCGAGACCTTCTGCGATGAGACCAACCGTTGTGACAAGGACCGAGTGGGCGACGTGTACACCGGGCCTGACGGACCTGAGGTCCCAGGGCCGTGCTATAGCCAGTCCCAGACCCCGAGCTACGATTTCCGGTGCTGGTATCACGAGCCTGCCTCCTGGAAGGAGTACTGCTCGCCCGGAACTGGAACCCCATCGCCCACTTGTGGGGAGGGCTTCATCCGGTTTCCGGGTGAATGGGATGGTGACGAAGACCCCTACCAGGACGGTGTACAGCCGAACCCCCACAGCGATGCCTACGACGAGGAAGACAACCAGCGTTCCTATCCGCCGAATTGCTCGACCAACGCGACAGCCGGTACGAACAGTGCACCACCAGGCTCGTGGATCGTGGACGATGTTCCGGCGGGAACTGCTTCCGTAAGGACTTGTGGCAGATCGGCTAGCGACGGGACGTTCGCGTGGGCCATGCAACAAGCGGACGACGGAACATTCCCGCCGAAGAAAGACATCCACCAGATCGGAGCCGGCTGGCAGGGACACTTCTTCTTCAGCCACACCCGGACCGGAGGGGCCGGCGGCGTCGGTGCGATGCTCCGTGCGGAGGGGACCTGGACGCTCGACCGTTCGTACTCTGGATGGATGCGGATCGCCGTTCACCTACCGGATCATGGCGCGCACACTCAACAAGCGCGCTACGAGATTCACCTCGGTGATGGTCGTTATGAAACCCGCTATATCAATCAGCGGCGCATGGCTAATAACTGGGTATCGCTCGGCGCATACCGTGTCGACGGCATTCCGAGCGTCATGCTGAGTAATGTATCGGAGGATGGAGAGGGTACGCAGGACGTGGCTTGGGACGCTGTCGCTTTCCAGGCGCTGGACCAGGAGCCGGTCAAGGTAGCGGTGCTCGGTGACTCATTCAGTGCAGGTGAAGGAACGGGGTACTCTGCCTCGTCGGGCGCGGCAGGGTATTACCCTGAGACGAATGTCGGCGGCGACCTTCAAGGCACTGAAGACAGCGACTGGCAGAACTCATGTCGGCGGAGCCCCGACGCCTGGGCGCGTAAGATCACCGTTCCTGGAACCTCGGAGAATGTAGGCGCATTGACCGACGCCTGGAGCTCGGATGTCGAACTCGGTTTCGTCGCTTGCTCTGGTGCGCAGACCAAGGACCTGCTCGACGTGCCGTGGAACGACGGGGTTGGTTCGCAGTACGGAGAAGTGCGACAGGCTCGCGCTGGAATTCTCGGCGATGAGACAGATTTTGTCCTCCTCACAATCGGTGGAAACGATGGCGATCTGTTCACTGGTATAGTGGAGAATTGCATCCAGTTGCCTGCCTGTCAGACTCGCCCGCCGCTCGACACTGCTTACGATCAGGTGGACGACAATACCCTTCCGGCGATGGAGAGTGTTCTTGGTGTCATTCGAGAAAAGGCGCCGAATGCCAAGATCGTGATCGGCACGTATCCTGAGCTCTTCAGCTATGACCCGGACGTCATCGAGCTCTGTTGGGTCGAACCCGGCGAGGCTTCGCACATTCTGGCGCTTCAGGCATACTTCAGCAGTCGGCTCGAAGAACTGCTCACTCGGCTCTATTACGACGGATTCGATGTATCGATCGCCTACGCTGAACCCGAGTTCAGAGGACATGACACCTGTGTCCTTGATGCTGGTGGGGACAACTGGATCAATCCTCCGCTCCTCACGGCGACGCATCGGCAGGGCTCCGGAGACAGCGCAGGTACCGTGAGCCGGGCATCCATCCATCCCAACGATCGGGGCACAGACGCTTATGCACGAGCATTTGATCGAGCGCTACGGGAGGAATGGCCTCCGAACCCGCCTCTGGGGCGGCAGTGATCGGCGATCAAGAATCCGGGTCCTGTAGTGCAGCGTCGTCCAGCTGTAACTCTCGCGGTGGGCGTGTCTTGCCTGGTGGTGGGGTGGGTTGTCTGGTCGGCGTTCTCCGAAGATCTGGGGGACGCGCTCCGGGGATCATCCACAGATCCGGAAGAACTGCAAGCAACCACGTTGTCACGGTACGAGGCTGGCCTCGAAGCGGCTGGCGCCGACCGATCCTTCACGGAGCCCGAGGTGACTGCGAGCGTCGGCGAGTACTGGGGAGGTGACGTGGCGGCTGATGCAGTGACGATCGTCGTTCACATCCCTGGCTCCTCAACGTCAGCACAATGTTTTGAGCTCCGAGCGAGGGTCGTACCGGATGGCGTAGAAGTGACCAGCTCGCCGGTCGACGACGGTTGCATCGCTGACCTCCAGAAGCACTGATCTAGCACGAAACAACTGAAGGAGGGCTCAGGCTTAGCGCCCGGCCCTCCTTCAGTAGTTTGGTTGGTTGCAGCCTCAGCGCGCCCGGCGCTCCAGGCGGTCGAGGTCCAGCAGCACGACGGCGCGGCCCTCGCGGCGTACCCAGCCGCGGGTCGCGAAGTCGGCCAGGGCCTTGTTCACGGTCTCGCGGGAGGCGCCGACGAGCTGCGCCAGCTCCTCCTGCGTGAGGTCGTGCGCCACGCGGATGCCGTCGTCGTTGGGCTCGCCGAACCGGGTCGACAGGTCCAGCAGCGCCTTGGCCACGCGACCGGGGACGTCGGAGAACACGAGGTCCGCCAGCGTCTCGTTGGTGCGGCGCAGACGGCGCGCCAGCGCACCGAGAAGCTGCGTGGCGACTCCCGGGTGGTCGGCGATCCACTTCACGAGCGAGTCGTGACGCAGCTCGTAGACCACGGAGTCGGACACGGACGACGCCGAGGCCGTGCGGGGGCCCGGGTCGAACAGGGACAGCTCGCCGAACATCTCGCCCGGGCCCAGGATCGACAGCAGGTTCTCGCGGCCGTCGCTCGACCGGCGACCCAGCTTGATCTTGCCCTGCGCGATGACATAGAGCCGGTCGCCCGGTTCGCCCTCGCGGAAGAGCACGTCACCCCGGACCAGCTCCACGGGCACCATGGACTCGAAGAGTGCGTGCGTCTCCTCGCCTTCCATGTCCGCGAAGAGGGGGGCAGAGAGTACGACTTCGTCGTCCACCAGTGGTGTCCTCACGTGTCGGGGACTTTCGTCCATCAGTCTTTTCCACCTCTCAGTCTGCCTCAATGTCACGAGATTGCCGGATCATCGGCCCCTCTCGCGGCGTCCGCGTGGCGTGCAGCCCGACGCGATCGTCCGCCTCATGCGGGATGTCGGCTTTGCCCAGCACGAAGTAGGACGCCCGTCCATAAATCCTAGGGGTGGTACCTGGGAGTTCGGAACGGGCGTCCAGGGAACCCGTCAGGGAACCTCGCGCTGCTCCGGGCCCACGTACTCGCACACCGGCCGGATCAGCGAGTTGGCGGCCCGCTGCTCCATGATGTGCGCCGTCCACCCGGTGATCCGGGAGGCCACGAACAGCGGCGTGAAGATGTTCGTGTCGAACCCGATCAGGTGGTAGGCCGGCCCGGCGGGGTAGTCCAGGTTGGGCTTGATGTTCTTCCGGCTGCCCATGGCGTTCTCGAGGGTGTCGTACAGGTCGAGCACCTCGGTCTGGCCGTAGTGCTCGGCGAGGTCGCCGAGCACGGCACGCATGGTCGGTACGCGCGAGTCGCCGTTCTTGTAGACCCGGTGGCCGAACCCCATGATCTTCTTCTTCTGCGCGAGCGCGTCCTCGAGCCAGGCCTCGGCCCGGTCGGCCGAGCCGATCTCCTCGAACGTGGCCTGCACGGCCTCGTTCGCGCCGCCGTGCAGCGGGCCCTTGAGGGCGCCGATGGCGCCCGTGACGGCCGAGTGCAGGTCGGCGAGCGTCGAGGTGATGACGCGCGCGGTGAACGTGGACGCGTTGAACGAGTGCTCGGCGTACAGCACCATCGAGGCCTCGAACGCCTGAACGACGGCGGGCTCGGCCTCCTCCCCGAACGTCATCCACAGGAAGTTGGCGGAGTAGCCGAGGTCCTCGCGGGGGTGCACGATCTCCTGGCCCCGGCGACGGCGCTGGTCGAGCGCGACGACGGCGGGCAGGACCGCCCACAGCCGCAGCGCCTTGGCGAGCTCCGCCTCGGGCGAGGAGTCCTCGGCCTGCGGGTCGTGCGCGCCCAGGATCGACACCGCGGTGCGGCACACGTCCATCGGGTGGCAGTCGGTGGGCAGCTCGAGGATCGCGTCCCTGATGTTGTCCGGCAGCTCGCGGTGCACCCGCTCGGCCGCCGTCTGCTCGCCGAGCTGCGCGGGCGTGGGGAGCTCGCCGTGCCACAGCAGGTAGGCGACCTCCTCGAAGGACTTCTTCGCCGCCAGCTCCTGCACCGGGTAGCCCCGGTACAGCAGCGAGTTCGTGTCGGGGTTGACCTTCGAGATCGCCGACGTGTCGGCGACGACTCCGGCCAGACCCTTGCGGATCTCCGTGGTCTCGGTCATGCGCACTCCTTCGTGTCGAGACTAAGTCAGGGCTTGTAGGTGAAGACGTTCGAGTCGAAGTGGTTGTAGGCCGCGTAGTCGGTCAGCTCGTAGAGCCGGGCCCGGGTCTGCATCTGCGGCACCAGGCCCGCCTGCGTGCCCGACGCCGAGATCTGGTCCAGCGCCCGTTCGGCGGCGCCCATCGCGATGCGCAGCAGGGTGACGGGGTAGATCACGAGCCGCGCACCGGCGTCGTGCAGCTGCTCGGCGGTGAAGAGCTCGGACTTGCCGAACTCCGTCATGTTCGCAAGCACCGGCACGTCGAGGGCCGAGGCCACGGCCTCGAACTCGGCGAGGTCCTTCATCGCCTCGGGGAAGATGGCGTCCGCCCCGGCGTCGGCCAGGGCCTTGGCGCGATCGATCGCGAGCTTGAGCCCGCGCTCGCCCGGCTCCGTGCCGCGCACGTCGGTGCGCGCCATGATCAGGAAGTCGGGGTCGCGCCGGCCGTCGGCGGCGGCCCGGATGCGCCGGACGGCGTCGCCGAGCCCGACCACCTCCTTGCCGTCGAGGTGGCCGCACCGCTTGGGGTTGACCTGGTCCTCGATGTGGATGCCGGCCACGCCGGCGTCCTCCATGGTCTGGACCGTGCGGGCCACGTTCATGGGCTCGCCGAACCCGGTGTCGGCGTCCGCGAGGACGGGCAGGTCGGTGACCCGGGCGATCTGACCGGCCCGGCCGGCCACCTCGGTCAGCGTGGTCAGGCCGATGTCGGGCAGGCCGAGGTCGGCCGACAGCACGGCGCCCGAGACGTAGACGCCGTCGAACCCCTTGTCCTGGATGAGCTTGGCGCTCAGCGGGTTGAAGGCGCCCGGGAGCCGCAGGATGTCCGGCCCGGCGAGGGCCTCGCGGAAGGCCCGGCGCTTGGCCGCGGGGGTGAGGTGGGAGTAGAGCATCAGGCGCGCCCCAGCTCGAACAGCCCCGTCGGGGCGGGGACGGCGTCCAGCACCCCGGGCGCCGCGACGATCGTGAGCTCGCGGACCTCGGCGGGCGTGAGCTCGGGCAGGTGCTCGGCCAGGTCGAGGAACCGGTCGATCTCGGCGCCGGACAGGATGTCCGCGGCCAGCGTGCGGAACTTCGCGACGTAGTTCGCGCGGGCGAACGGGCGGGCACCCAGCGGGTGGGCGTCGGCCACGGCGATCTCCCGCGTGACGACCTCGCCGGAGGTGAGCGTGATCTCGACGCGGCCGCCGAACGCCTTCTCGGCCGGGTCGGTCGAGTGGTAGCGGCGCGTCCACCCCGCGTCCTCGGCGGTGGTCACCTTGCGCCACAGCTCGACCGTGTCGGGCCGCTGCGCGCGCTCGGGGGCGTAGGAGCCCACGTGGTGCCAGCCGCCGTCCTGCAGCGCCACCGTGAAGATGTAGGGCACCGAGTGGTCCAGGGTCTCGCGCGACGCCGTCGGGTCGTACTTCTGCGGGTCGTTCGCGCCGGAGCCGATGACGTAGTGCGTGTGGTGGCTGGTGTGCAACACGATCGACGCGACGTTCGCCGGGTCCCGCAGCTCCGGGCGCTCGTTGCCCAGCGCACGGGCCATGTCGATGATCGCCTGCGCCTGGTACTCCGCGGAGTGCTCCTTGGTGTACGTGTCGAGGATGCCGGTCCGGGCCTCGCCGGCCGCGGGCAGCACGACGTCGTAGGCGGCGTCGGGCCCGTCCAGGAGCCAGGCGACCACGCCGTCCTCGCCCTCGTAGATGGGCTCGGGGGAGGTCTGGCCGCGCATCGCGCGGTCCACGGCCTCGATCGCGAGCTTGCCCGCGAAGGCCGGCGCGTGCGCCTTCCAGGTCGAGATCTGGCCCTTGCGGCTCTGCCGCGTGGCGGTCGTGGTGTGCAGGGCCTGGCCGATCGCCTGGAACACCGTCTCGGTGTCCAGCCCGAGCAGCGTGCCGATGCCGGCCGCCGCCGACGGGCCGAGGTGCGCCACGTGGTCGATCTTGTGCTTGTGCAGGCTGATCGAGCGGACCAGGTCCACCTGGATCTCGTAGCCCGTCACGATGCCGCGCACCAGGTCCCGGCCCGAACGGCCGGCGTGCTGCGCCACGGCCAGGATCGGCGGGATGTTGTCGCCCGGGTGGGAGTACTCGGCCGCGAGGAAGGTGTCGTGGAAGTCGAGCTCGCGCACGGCGACGCCGTTGGCCCAGGCCGCCCACTCGGGGCTGCTCGTCGCGTCGGGCGCGAGGCCGAAGACCGTGGAGCCGGGCGAGTACGGGTGCGCCTGGGCCTGCGACCGGGCGGCGACGGCGGGGCTACGGGTCAGGCTGGCCGCCGCGACCGAGGCGTTGTCGATCACGCGGTTGATCACCATGTCGGTGACCTCGGCCGTGGGCTCGACGGTGTCGGTGGCGAGCTCCGCGAGCTTCCAGGCGAGCTGGTCGGTGCGCTTGAGCGGCTCGGCGGACGGGTAGACGCGCAGGTGGTGCGTGTACGGCATGGTGACTCTTCCTCGATTCACGTGGACCGTCGTGGGGTCCGGGGTGCTGCCCGGACCGTCGGGCGGGCATCGGGTCGCGACCGCTCGGCTGGTGGACGGCGGATGCGCCCTTGACCTTCTCATACTCCGCGTCCTAGGTACACGAGCCAACCCGGCGCCAGGTTCCCGTTCCCGGAGATCCGGTTCGGACGGCGTTCCCGGGCCGGATGTCGGTGGTGATCGTTAGTGTGGCGACGTGACCGTCAGCGAGCACGAGCCCGAGAGTCAGCCCAAGGACGCGCCGGAGAGCAGGCTGGCGCTCGTGCGCCGGGCGCGGCGCATCAACCGCCTGCTCGGCGAGACCTATCCGGACGCGCGGGCCGAGCTCGACTTCCGCACGCCCCTGGAGCTGCTGGTCGCGACCGTGCTCAGCGCGCAGACCACCGACGTCCGGGTCAACCAGACCACGCCTGAGCTGTTCGTGATGTACCCGGACGCGCAGGCGTACGCGGAGGCGAACCCCGAGGAGCTCGAGGAGATCCTGCGGCCCCTCGGGTTCTTCCGCGCCAAGTCCCGGGCCGTGATCGGCCTGGGCAAGGCCCTGGTCGAGCGGTTCGACGGCGAGGTCCCGGGGCGGCTGAAGGACCTGGTGACGCTGCCCGGCGTCGGCCGCAAGACGGCGAACGTGGTGCTCGGCAACGCGTTCGGCGTGCCGGGCATCACCGTGGACACGCACTTCGGGCGGCTGTCCCGGCGGCTGGGCCTGACCACCGAGGAGGACCCGGTCAAGGTCGAGGCCGAGGTCGGCGGGCTCTACCCGAAGAAGGAGTGGACGATGCTCAGCCACCACCTCGTGTGGCACGGGCGGCGCGTGTGCCTCGCGCGCACCCCGGCGTGCGGGGCGTGCAGCATCAAGCACCTGTGCCCGTCGTACGGGGCGGGCGAGACCGACCCGGAGAAGGCCGCGAAGCTGGTGCGGCCCGCGCCGGAGCGCTCCGCGCTGGCGGGCCTGCCGCTGGTCGCGCCGAAGCAGCCGACTGCGCCGAAGTAGCGGGCCGCGCCGAAGTAGTCAGGCCACGCGGGCGAGCCAGCCCAGCAGGATCTCGTTCACCCGGTCGGGCGCCTCCTCGGGGAGGAAGTGCCCGGCCCCGGGGATCAGCTCGTACCGCAGGTCCGAGGCGAGCCCGACGGCGTCGACGTCGGCCCGCTCGTAGCGCAGGAACCCGTCGCGGGCGCCCTGGAGCTGCAGCACCGGCACCTCCAGCGGACGGCGCAGCGCGGTGGCGAACCGCCGGCCGTCCATCCGGGGCGTCGACCGCACGAACCAGCGCAGCGCCTCGACGGCGGAGTGCGCGGCGAACGGGATGCGCATGACGGTCCGGTACAGGTCCACGACGTCGTCGGGCAACGGGGACGCGGTGCCGAGGTCCAGGGTGCGCCGTACCCGGTCACCCTGGGTCAGGGCGCGCTCCGGGAACGTCGGGACCTGCAGATAGGCCAGCTCACGCAGGGCCCCCGGCGTGAAGGCGGCCCCGCTCCGCAGCCGCACCCGGGCGGGGTGCGGGCTGGCCAGGACGGCCACGGCCGCCGTCGTGCCCGGGTGGAGGGCCGCGACCGCCCAGGCGAGCGTGCCGCCCGTGCCGTGCCCCACGACCACCGCGGTCTCCCGGCCCAGGGAACGCACGACCCCGGCGACGTCCGCCGCCCGGGCGGGCAGTGCGTAGCCCGACGGCGGCTTGTCCGAGCCGCCCACCCCGCGGACGTCCATGGCGGCGACGCGGTAGCCCGCGGCGGCCAGGGCCGGGATCTGCGCGCGCCACGCCCACCAGAACTGCGGGTACCCGTGCAGCAGGAGCACCAGGGGCGCGGAGCGGCTCTCCGGGCCCGCGACCGCCACGTGGAAGCGCGAACCGCCGGACGAGACGAACTCGTGCCGCCACGGCCCTTCGACGAGGGCTAACGTGTAGTCGCTGGTGGCTGCCGAGCGGACGGCCGGTCTGGCCGAGAGTGCGGTCACATAACCGAACCTACGCGCTCGGTGCGCGGTCTGCGCGTCGCCCGTTCTGGTCGTCGGTGGCCGGGGTGTCGGACGAGGCCGCCGGGGCCGAGGGGGCCGGAGGCTCCTCGACCGGGCGCTCCTTCGGCGGGTCGAACCGGTAGCCGACGTTGCGCACCGTGCCGATGAGCTGCTCGTGCTCCGGGCCGAGCTTGGCCCGCAGGCGCCGCACGTGGACGTCCACCGTGCGCGTGCCCCCGTAGTAGTCGTAGCCCCAGACCTCCTGCAGCAGCTGGGCGCGGGTGAACACGCGGCCCGGGTGCTGCACCAGGTACTTGAGGAGCTCGAACTCCTTGTAGGTCAGGTCGATGGGCCGGCCGCGGAGCCGGGCGGTGTACCCGCCGGCGTCGATCGCGAGCTCGCCGGCGGAGATCTCCTGCTGCGACTCCTCGGCCGGGCCGCGCGCCGAGCGCTCGACCACGAGCCGCAGCCGGGCCTCGACCTCGGCGGGCGAGGCGGACTCCAGCAGAAGGTCATCGGCACCCCACTCGTGGGTCACGACCGTCAGGCCGCCCTCGGTGAGGATCAGCACGAGCGGCACCGTCAGGCCGGTGGCGTGCAGCAGCCGGCAGGTGGTGCGGGCCGCGACGAGGTCGCGGCGGGCATCCAGCAGCACGACGTCCGCGTCGGGCGCGTCCACGAGCGCGGAGGGCTCCATCGGGAGCACCCGCACCCGGTGGGACAGCAGTCCCAGCGCGGGCAGTACCTCGGCCGACCCGCCGGTGGCGGGCGTGAGGATCAACAGCTCTGCCATTGACGCACCTCCTCTCGGAACCGGCGTGCTGCTACCGTCCCTGGCTCGGGTCTCGCTGACGCGAGACGTCCCGTCGCGTCCAACTGGCTCTGCGGAAGTCTGCCCTGTTGCTTGTTGCGTGCATGTTACACGCCCTTTTCCTGGACACCACCATGCTGGTCAGGGCCCGTGACGTTCGCATGACGCGGGTGTTGCTCGTCTCGTTCCGGCGCTGGAACAGGCCCGGGATCTGGCCGGTACGGGGTCTCGATGGGGGAACACGGGGCTGCGATTGAAGGAACTGCGGAACTCTCTGGAAAACTCTGAGCCGTGTCCGTCTCCACCCGCGCCGTGACGACCGCCGCGCTCGCGGCCCTCGTCGCCGCCGCGTCCTACGTCCAGCCCCGGCCCCTGCCCCTCGTGGCCGCGGTGGTGGTCCTGGTGGTCCTCGTCGCGCTGGGCTGGCCGTCGCTCCTGCGGCTGCCCGCCTCGGGCAGCACGCGGGTGGTCGTGGCGCTCTGCGGGCTCGGGGGAGCGGCCACCGTGTACTTCACCCAGGGCGAGCCCGTGCTCCGGAACCTGCCGATCGTGCTGGCCGGCGCCGTGGTGCTGGCGTTCATCGCGCAGATGCTGCGCCGGGACGGACGCCCGCAGCTCACGGAGTCCGTGTCGGGCACCGTGGCGGGCGTCGTCGTGGCCGTCGCCGCCTCCGGCTGGGTCGCCGCCGCACGGTCCGACGCCGGTGCCGCGCTCGTCGTCACGAGCGCGGTGGCGCTCGCCGTGGCCGCCGCCGTGTCGGCGCTGCCGGTACGTGGCTGGGTGGCGCTCGGGATCTCCGCCGTCGCCGCCGTGGTGGTGGGCGGTGGCGCCGCGACCCTGCTGCCGAACATCGACACGGTGAGCGGGCTGTGGTGCGGCCTGGTGGCGGGTGTGGTCGTGGGAGCCCTGCACCTGCTCCTGGAGCGGCTGCCCGCCCGCGGCGCACGTCTGGCCGGGCTCGCGGCCAGCGCGCTGCCCGTCGCGGTGGGCGGCATCTTCGTGTTCGTCGTGGGCCGGATGGTCATCCTCTGAGGTGACGCCGGCGGGGCCGTGCGGTCCCGTCAAGACTGGCGGATCATCTCGCCGGCGATCTCGATGCGGACCTTCTTGGCGACCAGCACGCCGCCCGCCTCCAGCGCGACGTTCCACAGCAGGCCCCAGTCCTCGCGCAGGATCTCGCAGCTGCCGTGGAAGCCGAAGATGTCCTGGCCGTAGGGGTCGTGCCCCACGCCGCCGAACTCGCACTCCAGCGTCACCGGACGGGTCACGCCGCGCACCGTCAGCTCGCCGTCCATCACGAACTTGGTGAACGAGCCGTCGGCCTGGGCGGGGTCGTGCGGTGCCCGTCCGGCGGTGCCCGCCTTGAGCCGGGCCCACGAGAAGATCGGGTCCACCTCGGTCCGCATCCGGAACCCGGTGCTGCGGAACTCGATGATGGGGTGGTTCTCCACGTCCAGGAAGTCCGCGCTGCGCAGGTGGGTGTCGCGCTCGTCCACGTGCGTGTCGACCGACGCCGCCTGGATGGTGCAGGTGACCTGCGAGGCGAG
Source organism: Promicromonospora sukumoe (assembly GCF_014137995.1). Lineage (NCBI taxonomy): Bacteria > Bacillati > Actinomycetota > Actinomycetes > Micrococcales > Promicromonosporaceae > Promicromonospora > Promicromonospora sukumoe. The sequence continues at coordinate 1,129,789 of NZ_JACGWV010000002.1, read as the reverse complement.
CGGGTCCTCCCCGACGGTGACCGTCGCCTCGCCCTCGGCGAACTCGCCTCGGACCGGGCTGACCATCATGTGCATGGCGAGGAAGCCGAGCCGCTTGTGATTCTGGTCGATCTGGTACACCCCGGCCGCCGGGATGGTCAGACCATTCCACGTACGAGTAGGCAAAACTTCCATCCTAGACAATTCTCCTATAGATGCGGATGCATGCACGCTACCACCGGGCCGTCCTTCGCCCGGGTGGGATTTCGGCACCAGAAATACTGTCCCGAGCGACGGTGCAGACCAGGGAATCATGCGGACCTGTGCCCGAGAAGATCAGGCCCCCCACTGTGACCGGCCTCATGGTCCATCCACATCGCGGATCAGGACTTGTCTGGACGAGCAAGGCACGGCAGGGTGGGCTAAATGTTGGGACAGGTGATCGCGCTCGTCGTGCTCGTGCTGGGCACCGCGGCGCTCGGCGTGTGGTGGTCGGCACGCCAGGGGGCCGTCCGCGCCCCCCGTGCGACGCCCGTCGGCATCGACTGGGCCTCCTCCGGGATCGCGCTCGCCGACCGGGTGACCTTCGTGCAGTTCTCCGCCGAGGTGTGTGCCGCCTGCCGGTCCACGTCCCGCGTGCTCGGGGGACTGACCGGGCAGGAGCCCGACGTCGCGCACCGCGAGGTGCTGGTGGACGACCACCTCGACCTCGTGCGCACCCTCGGCGTGCTCCGGACGCCCACGGTGCTCGTGGTCGACGGTGGCGGCCGCGAGGTGGCCCGGATGAGCGGCGTCGTGTCCGACACCCAGGCGCGGCAGGCGCTGAGCCGGGTTCCCGCAGCTGTGGCCGAACTGGACGGGGAAGGGCAGTCATGAGCGTGAGCAAGGGGATCGACCCGCGTGGGCCGCGCGTCGGAGCGAGCATCACGGCGGTGCTGCTGGCCGCCGTCGTGCTGCTGGGCGCGAGCACCGCGGGGCTGTGGCTGCTGACGTTCATCATGCTGAGCTTCCTGCTCGGCACGTTGCGCGGCGCCGAGGGCTCGTGGCAGGGGATGCTCTACAAGAGGTTCGTGCGGCCGCGGCTGAGCCCGCCCACGGAGATGGAGGACCGGCGCCCGCCGCGCTTCGCGCAGGGCGTGGGCCTGTTCGTCACCGGCGTGGGCGTGATCCTCGGCTTCTTCGGGGTGCTGCCCGCTGTGCCGATCGCGGCCGCGGCGGCGTTCGTCGCGGCGGCGCTCAACGCCGTCGTCGGGCTGTGCCTCGGGTGCGAGCTCTACCTGCTGCTGCGGAAGTCGGGCCTGGTCCGCGCCTGAGCGCGGCTCGGCCTGAGCGCCGGCCCGGACCCGCGCCTGAGCGCGGGTCCGGGCCGGCCCACGTCAGTAGACCAGCGCCTGGGCCCCGTCGCGCAGGATCTCCTCGGTGAACAGCGCCGAGCCGGCGATTCGCACGCCCGGCAGCACGTCCGCCTCGGTGATGTCGCGGCGTGCCGCGCACTGCGTGCAGACCGTGACCGTCCCCGCGCCCAGAATCACCTCGATGAGCTGGGGCAGGGGCGTCGCGTGCTCCAGCTCGAGCTCCGCGGCGCGGCCGGGCAGCGCGAGCCACGCCGACTCGCCCGTGAGCCAGAGGCTCACCTCCGCGCCGGACGCGACGGCGGCGGCCGCCACGGTGAAGGCCTGGTTGGTGGCCTCGGGCCGGTCCAGGCCGGAGGTGGTCTTGATCACGAGCTGGCGCATGGGCCGACTGTAGGCCGTGGACGTTAGGATCGGCACCATGTCGATCCACGCCCTTGAGCTCATCTTCACCGGCCTCATCGTCGCCGTCGCCGTCGCCGTGACCTGGTTCGCCGGCTACGTCGTCTACAAGCTGTACACCGGCCAGCGCTGATGACGTTCACGTTCCCGGACGGCCTCTCGCCCGAGATCTACCCGCTGGCCTGGCTGGTCGGCCGCTGGCGCGGCGAGGGCGTGATCGACTACCCCGGCGTCGGCAAGAAGACCTTCGTGCAGGACCTGGTCTTCGACCACGACGGCGGCCCGTACCTGCGGTTCGAGTCCACGCTGCGGGTCCTGGAGAGCGTCGTCCCCGACAAGCTGCCCGACGACGGCGAGTGGCCGGCCCCCGTGCCGGACCCGACCGACACCGAGGCCGAGGCCCCGGCCGCCGACGCGACGCCCGACGCCGCCGGCACCGTCTGGTCCACCGAGACCGGCTACTGGCGCGTCTCCACGGACCGCCCCGAGGGCCTCGAGGAGAACAAGCACGCGCTCGAGGTGCTCGTGGCCGACGCCTCCGGGCGCATCACCGTCTACATCGGCGCCGCGGGCAACGGGCGGATCGACCTGGCCTCGGACGCGATCGCGCGGACGTCGACGGCGTCCGAGGTGCGCGCGTCGAAGCGCCTGTACGGCCTGGTCCAAGGTCGCCTGCTGTGGGTGGAGGAGCTCGCCGCCTTCGGCGAGCCGCTGCGCTCGTACGCCTCGGCGGAACTCGACCGCCAGTAGTACCCGGACGGGAATGTCCCGCCCGTCCACGACGCTGCACCTGAGGTGAGCATGGATTACGAGAGCCCCCTGCTGAGCCGGCGCGGCGCGGTCGCCGCCGCCGGGCCCGACGCCGGGGTCGCCTGGCACTACGGCGACCCGACGGCCGAGCAGCGCGCGCTGTCGCGCGGCGGCGCCGTGGTGGACCAGTCCCACCTCGGGATCGTGCGCGTCGCGGGCCCCGACCGGCTGAGCTGGCTGCACTCGATCACCTCCCAGCAGCTCGAGGGCCTGCAGCCCCGGACCAGCACCGAGCTGCTCGTCCTGTCGCCGCAGGGCCACATCGAGCACGTCGCGGGCGTGGTCGACGACGGCGAGGCCACGTGGCTGATCACCGAGCGCGAGTCGGCACCGGCGCTGGCCGGCTGGCTCGACCGCATGAAGTTCACGCTGCGCGTCGAGATCACGGACGCCACCGACGAGTGGGCGGCCATCGGCGAGCCCGTGGCCACCGAGGGCGCGGAGGGCGAGCCGGTGACCTGGCACGACGCCTGGCCGCACGTCGTCGGCGGCGGGACGCGCTACGGCCCGCCCGAGGGCGAGCACCCCGGCGCGATGCGCCCGTGGCGGCTCGTGCTCGTGCCGCGCGCCGAGCTGGAGGCGCAGGTCGCTGCCCGCGAGGCCGCCGGCTGGCCGCTCGCCGGCACCTGGGCCACCGAGGCCCTGCGCGTCGAGGCCTGGCGCCCGCGCCAGGCGCGCGAGGTCGACGACCGCACCATCCCGCACGAGCTCGACCTGCTGCGCACCGCCGTGCACATCAACAAGGGCTGCTACCGCGGCCAGGAGACCGTCGCGCGCGTGCACAACCTCGGCCGGCCGCCGCGCCGGCTCGTCATGCTGCACCTCGACGGCTCGCAGCACCTGCTCCCGGAGGCGGGGGCCGAGGTGCGCCTGCCCGGGGCGGACGGCGCGCCCGGCAAGGTGGTCGGCACGCTGACCTCCATGGCACGCCACCACGAGCTGGGGCCGATCGGCCTGGCCGTGCTCAAGCGGAACGTCCCGGAGGACACCGAGCTGATGGTGTCCGGCGACGTCTCGGGCCAGGCCATCGAGGTGTCGGCGGCGCAGGAGATCATCGTGCCGGGTGACGGCATGTCGGTGGACCGGCCCGAGTCCCACGGCCCCCTGACCCGCGGCCTGCGCGGCCCGGCCAGCCTCATCTGACAGCTCCGTGAGGCCGGGTGGCAGGATGCCACCGTGACCTCACTGCCCGGCCCCGCCGACGAGATGTGGCGCAAGGCCAAGCGCACGCTCATGCTGCGCACCCGGCTGCGGCAGGGCTGGACGCGCGCGCGGGCGAGCCTGATCCCGATCGCCCAGGCCTCGCTCGCGGCCGGCGTCGCGTACCTGATCGCGCGGTACGTGCTGGGGCACGAGCAGCCCTTCTTCGCGCCGGTCGCGGCCTGGGTGCTGCTCGGGTTCACCGCGCAGCGGGACGTGCGCCGGGTCTCCGAGATGGCCGTGGGCGTGGCCGTCGGCGTCGCCATGGGCGACCTGATCGTGCACCTGATCGGCTCGGGCTGGTGGCAGCTCAGCCTGGTCCTGTTCATCTCCGCGATCGCCGCGCGGTTCATCGACCGCGGCGCGCTGCTGGTCACGCAGGCGGGCGTCCAGGCGATCATCGTGGTGGGCCTGCCGCAGGTCTCCGGCGGGCCGCTCGGCCGGTGGACCGATGCCCTGGTCGGCGGCGCCGTCGCGCTCACGGTCGCGCTGCTCACCCCCGGTGACACCCGGCGCCGGCCGCGGGCGCTCGCCGAGCAGGCCGTGACCGAGCTCGCCGAGACCCTGGAGACGCTCGCCCGCGGCCTGCGCTCGGACGACACCGACGACGTCCGCGCCGCCCTCGTGCGCGGCCGGGCCTCCGAACCTGTGCTCGCCGAGTGGCAGGAGGCCGCCCGCGACGCCCGCGAGCTGGCCCGGATCTCGGTGGGACGCATCCACCGCGGTGAGCTCGGCCGCCTGGAGGACCAGGCGGTGCTCGTCGACCGGGTCATGCGGTCCGTGCGGGTGCTCGCGCGCCGCGCGCTCCCTGTGGTCGAGGGGGAGCACGACGTCCAGCCCGTCGCGGGGCTGGTCGAGGGCTTCGCGTCCGGCGTCCGGCTCCTCGCGTCCGACGTCGGCTCCGGGGGCGACGCCGCGCGGGCGCGCGAGGTGCTGAGCACCGTCGCCGCCCAGCTCGACCCGCGGACCGTGGGCGAGGGCGACTGGCAGGTGCAGTCCCTGGTGCTGCTGCTGCGCTCGCCCGTGGTCGACGCGCTGGAGGCCACGGGGGCCACCCCGGGCGACGCGCGCGCGGCGCTGCCGGAGCTGTAGGCCCTGCCCGAGCTGTAGGCGCCTGTCCACAGGCTGTGCACAGAACTCGTTGTCGTCAGGTACTTGATCAGATACAGTAGTTGGCGTGATCCAGAAATCGAGCGGCCCGACGTCGGACGGCGGGGCTGATGCCTTCGCCGCCGACCTCCTGCGCGGCCACACCGACACGATCGTGCTCGGCGTGCTGCGCGCCCGGGACCGCTACGGCTTCGAGATCTACAAGGAGATCCGCGACGCGACCGGCGGCGACCACGAGATCAAGGAGGCCACGCTCTACGCGGCCTACCGGCGGCTCGTGAAGGACGGCCTGGTCGAGGCCTACTGGGGCGACGAGTCCCAGGGCGGACGCCGCAAGTACTACCGGATCACCGACGCGGGCCGCGCCGTCTACCGGCGCAACGTGGACGCGTGGGTGGCCACCCGGCGCACCATCGACTCCCTCCTCGACCTGAAAGGTTCCCGCTGATGAACACCTCGGTGCACCGCCTGCTCGACGAGGCCTTCGCGGGCCTCCCCGCGACCCACGACGTGCAGGACCTCAAGGAGGAGATCCGCGCGAACCTCCTGGACCGCGTGGCGGAGCTGACCGCGAGCGGCGTGGACGCCGACGACGCCGCCCGGCGGGCGCTGGGCGAGCTCGGCGACGTGCGGGCGCTGGTCGAGGATGCTGACGACGGGGTGCCCGTGGCGCCGAGCCCGGGTGTGGCGAGCGCGGCCGCCGCGGCCGCGGGACGGCCACCGGTTCCGCCGCGGCGCCGCGACGTCGCCGGGCTGGTGGTGGCCTCGGCCGTCGTGCTGCTGGCGCTCACGCCGCCCGTGCTGGTCGGCGGGTTCGTGGTCGACGCGTTCCAGACGGGGCGGGTCGCTCCTGACGGGCCCTCGCCGCTGCTGCTCGTCGCCCCGCTCCTGATTGGCCCCGTGGCCGGTCTGATTGTCGGCGCGTCGCTCGTGCGGGAGACGACCAAGCGATACGGCATGCCCCTCCGGCGGGCGGCCGCCTACGGGGTCGCCTCGGCGCTCCTCGTGCTCGGCCTGGTCGGCGGGATCGAGGCGGGCGTGCTGTTCGGGCAGGTTCGCGTGACGGTCCAGACGGGTGCGCCGCTGCTCGTCGCCGGCGGGGCCTGGCTCGCCTACCTGCTCGCCACCCAGACCAACCGCCACAAGCCGTGGGTGCTCGAACAGGCCAGGACGCACGACGGGTACCGGCCGTCCCGCCGGTTCGTCATCGGCGTCGTCATCGCCTCGGTAGTGGTGCTCTCGCCGTTCGTGGGAGTGCTGCTGACTGTGTCGGGGCAGATGTGGGGCATGATCCCGCTGCTCGTCGGTGCGCTCTTCGCCGGACCTGCCATCGGCTGGATCGTCGGGGCGTCGCTCCTCCAGGAGACCGACCGCAGGTACGCGATGCCGCGGCAGCGGGCGATCGCGTACGGCTTCGCCTGGGCGCTGATCGCGCTGTCTCTCTTCGTCGGGACGGCGGGCTACACGTCCTTCATGAGCCCGTTCTACCTGATGATCATGACGCCCGTGCTCCTCGCCGGCATCGCCTGGCTCGCCTATCTCTCGGCCACCCAGACCAACCGGCGCAAGGCGTGGGTCCTGGACGGGGCGCGCAAGGCGGACTGACCGGTCCGGACCAGGCGAGACGTCGCCCCGGTTGCCGTAGGCTCGTGCTGTGTTCGGAGCTCTCCAGACGTTCGTCTTCATCGTGCTGGGCGTCATCGTCTTCGCGGTCCAGGTCATCGCCCTGGTCGACGCGATCCGTCGTCCTGCCCACGCCTACAAGTCCGAGGGCAAGCTGTCGAAGCCGATCTGGCTCGGGATCCTCGGTGTCGCGGCCGTCTTCGGCCTGCTGGGCCTGCCGCCGAGCTACATCACGGCCGGCTCGTTCCTGAACGTGATCGCGGTGGTCCCGGCCATCGTGTACTGGGCCGACGTACGCCCCCGCCTGCAGCCGTACGGCACCGGCAACAAGCCGCGCGGACCGCAGGGCGGCTGGTGACCGCGCCCATGGGGGGCGGCCGCACGGTCTCGGCGTCGGGCGCGGTGCTCGACGACGCGGCGCCGCTCGCCGAGGTGGTCCGCGGTGACCTCGTGGAGTCGGTGCACCTGGGGCACCTCGTGGTGCTCGACCCGGCCGGCCGGCCCGTGGTCCAGGTGGGCAACCCGACCACGCCGATCTGGCCGCGGTCGTCCCTGAAGCCGCTCCAGCTCCTCGCGATGCTGCGGGCGGGCCTGGAGCTGCCGGACCGCCTGCTGGCCCTGGCCTCGGCCAGCCACAACGGCGAGCAGTTCCACCTGGAGGGCGTGCTGCAGATCCTGGCCTCCGTGGGCCTCGGCCCGGGCGCCCTGCAGAACACCCCCGACCTGCCGATCTACCCGCCGGCCGCGCTGGAGTGGCACGTGGCGCCGCACAGCGGCGGCCCGGGCCCGGCGTCCCTGGCGCAGAACTGCTCGGGCAAGCACGCGGCGATGCTCGCGACCTGCCTCACGCAGGGCTGGGACATCCAGACGTACCTGTCGCCCGAGCACCCGCTGCAGCGGGCCGTGCGCGGCACGATCCTCGAGATGACCGGCGACGCCGAGCTCGTCATGCACACCACGGTCGACGGCTGCGGCGCGCCCCTGTTCTCCACGACGCTGCTCGGCCTGGCGCGCGCGTTCTCGACGCTGGGCGCCGCGCCGACGGTCGACGTCCGCTCGCACGAGGCGCGCGCCGCCCGCGCGATCTCGGCGCACCCCGACATGGTCGGCGGCACCGGCCGGGACGTCACGCTCGCCATGCAGGCGGTGCCGGGCCTGGTCGCCAAGGACGGCGCCGAGGGCGTCTACGCCGCCGGTCTGCCCGACGGCTCCGCCATCGCGTTCAAGGTGCTCGACGGGTCCGCCCGGGCACGTCCCGCCATCCTCGCCGCCGCGCTGCGCGCCGCGGGTGCCGCCGGCCTGCCCGGCGTCTACCCGGGCGGCCTGGACGGGCTGGGCCGCGTGCCGGTGCTCGGCGGCGGCCGCCCGGTGGGCGAGGTCCGCGCCGTCTTCGCCGGCGCGTACGCGGAGGGCCGCCGGTGAGGGCGGTGCTCCAGCGCGTCACCCGCGCGTCCGTGGTGGTCGACGGCGAGGTCGTGGGCGCCATCGACAAGCCCGGCATCCTGGCGCTGGTCGGCGTCACGCACGACGACGGCCCGGCGCAGGTCGAGACCATCGCCCGCAAGATCGCGGACCTGCGCATCCTGCACGACGAGCAGTCGGTGGCCGACGTCGGCGCCCCGGTGCTCGTCGTCAGCCAGTTCACGCTCTACGGCGACGCCCGCAAGGGGCGCCGCCCCACGTGGAACCAGGCGGCGCCGGGGCCGGTCGCCGAGCCGCTCGTCGACGCCGTCGTGGCCGCGCTGCGCGAGCGCGGCCTGACGGTCGAGACCGGCCGGTTCGGCGCCGACATGCAGGTCGAGCTGGTCAACGACGGCCCGGTGACGATCCTCCTGGAGGCGTGACCTACGCGGTGACCTACCCGCGCAGGGCCAGCACCGCCAGCTCCGTGCGGGAGCGCACCCCGAGCTTGCGGAAGACCCGCCCCAGGTGCACCTCCACGGTCCGGACCGACACGTAGAGGTTCGCGGCGACCTGCCGGTTGGTCCGGCCCTGCACCACCAGCCGCGCGACGTCCAGCTCGCGCTCGGTGAGCAGGTCGCTCCACTGCCCGCACAGCTCCTCCCCGATGTCGATCACCGGACCGCCCGACGGCTCGGCCGGGGCCTCCGTCGGTACGGGCCTGGACGCCGGCTCCCGGCGGGGCCGTCCGGCGTCGGGCCGCGGGGGAGCCGAGCCGGCCCGGCCCGGGGCCTCGCCGGGCGCCGGGACCACCGGGCCCGGAGCCTCGCGGACGAACCCGGGCGTCGCCAGCGCCTGCTCGGCGATGTGCTCCCAGGCCTTGGCCCCGGACTCCTCGAACAGCTCGTGGGCGCCGAGCAGGTGCGCGGCGGCGTCGCCGGGCAGGCCGAGCCGTGCGAACGACCGCGCGGCGACGAGCTCCGTGAGGCCCCGCTCGAACGTCGACCCGACGCGGAGCGACGCCTCCACGGCGCGCTCCCGGGCCCGGTTCACGCCGGACGCGTCGGCGAGCGCGAGCTCGGCGCGCGCCAGGTCCAGCCGGCGACGCCGCATCGGGCCGCCGGAGAACCCGGCGCTCGACATGGTGGCCCCGGCCGGCGGGGTCCCGGGTCCGGCCCCGGCATGGCTCGTGTGCGTGGGCCCGCCCGAGTAGGGCCCCGTGGTCGTGTCCGAGCCGACCGACGGCAGCACGCGCAGCCGCAGGCGTTCGTGCGACCTGCGGGCCGCCCGGTCCTGGCCGGCGAGCACCAGCAGCTCCACCGGGTCGGGCGTGGGCAGCCAGAGGCGGCGCAGCTCGTCGCCGCCGCGCTCCGCCGCGAGCCCGAGCAGGGTCGCGGCCTCCACCCAGCGCCCGTCGAACACGGCCGTCTGGGCACGGTCGCCGAGCGTGGCGGCGCGGACGACCGGCGCGACCTGCCCGGGCACCGACGCCTCCAGGGCGGTGGTCGCCCGGCGCAGGTGCCCGTCCCGGACCAGGTCGAGGCGGCGCGCGAGGGCGATGCCCAGCCCGCCGAAGGCGAGGGCCACGGGAAGGCGCTCGACGGCGTCGTCAAGCACCGATGCCGCCTCGGAGATGTTGCCCAGGCGCAGCGCCAGGTACGACTGCGCGACCCGCAGGTGCGCCTCCGCGAGCGGCGTCATCGCCTCGTCCGGACCGTCGAACCACCAGCCCAGCGGGCGCGCGGGGGCCAGCTCGGCCACCTCGGACAGGATCGCCGAGGCCTCGCCGGGTGCGCCGTCGAGCAGGCGGATCGTCTTGCGGGCGGCGGCGATCGCCGCCCGGTCGGGTCCGGCCGCGTCCTCGGGGACGACGGCGTCGGGCCGGCCGTCCAGGAGGGCCAGCGCGATGCCGAGCGAACGGGCGGCGTCGGGCGCGCCGGCGGCGGGCGCGGTGCTGTCCGACGGGCTGGTCGCGCGGCGGAGGTACACGACGGCGTCGTGCACGTGCCCCGCCCAGAGCGCCGCCCGCCCGGCGACCGCGAAGGCGCGTGCCCGCACCCGGTCGGTGCCGTGGCTCGCCGCCTCGCGTGCCACCTCGTGCGCGCGGTGGACGTCGCCGCGCGCCAGGTGCTGCTCGGCGAGCTCGACCAGGCCGTCCGCGAGCAGCGGGTCGCCCGCGAGCGTGCTCAGGGCCGTGTGCCACATCGCGATGAGCGGCTCGTCGGCCTTCCGGTGCACCTCGGCCAGCGCGACGTGCGCGGCGGTGCGGGAGGCCAGGTCGGCGTCGTCGTGCACCACGGAGCGGATGCGCGGATGGTGGAAGCGGAACCGGCCGCCCACCAGGTGCAGGTGCCGGCCGGCGGGGCCGGCCATCAGGGTGTCGATGTCTGTGCCCGACGCGGCGAGCAACAGCTCGGTGCGGTCCACCACGGCGACTGCGGCGACGAGCAGCACACGGCGTGCCTCGTCGTCGAGGCCGAGCGGGCCTACGGCCTCTCGGACCGCACGCGCGGCAGGCAGCGGGTCCGGCATCAGCGCCGTACCCACCAGATGCTCTTCGTCGAGCATCCGTGCTGTCTGGTCCACACATCCCGGTTCGTCGCCCACCACCCGCGTGAGCTCGCACGCGACGTGAGGGGCCACGGTGCGGTCACCGAGGGGGAGCGGAAAAACGACTTGCTGGGGCAGCGCGGTCATCGTCGAGCCTCCCGGATTCGTTCACGGTGCTCGCAAGTATGACCTCCACACGTTTCACCCGCATCAAACTTCGCCTGCGACTTTTGCTGCGATCGGGCTCCAGGCCTGGCATCCTGCCCCTCCTCGACCCGGTCGGCTACCTGATACCGCGCGAAATTGTTCTTGTGGCGAAGGTTTCACACCGTAACAACCGCGTGCCGGCGGCCCAGGACCACTACGTAGTCCCACCGTGTGGAATCCCCTTATTTCCCGTTAACGCAGGTTTCCTTACTTTTAACGAAGCATGACCAGCGCGACCACCGTTACCGGAGCAGTGCCCGGACCAGAGAGGGAAGACGATGGACTCGACGTACCAAACGCCATCAGGCGCCAGTAAGACGACCAGACGAATACTCGCGGGGGTCGCCGCCCTCGCCGTCGCGGCATCCGCCGCCGTCGCGGGCGTGGGCCTGCGGGCCGCGAACGCCGCCGAGGCCGAGTCCGCGACGACGGCCGGCGCGAGCAGCTCCGCCATCAACGGCTTCCGGAGCGTCGGCTACTTCACGCAGTGGGGCGTGTACGGCCGCGGCTACCAGGTCAAGCAGATCGACACCTCCGGCGTCGCCGACGAGCTGACGCACATCAACTACGCCTTCGCGAACATCCACCACCAGAACCTCGAGTGCTTCGAGGCCAACAAGGCGCAGGGCGAGGGCCCCAACGGGTCCGACGGCGCGGGCGACGCCTGGGCCGACTACGGCATGGGCTACACGGCGGCCAACTCGGTCTCCGGCGCCGCCGACTCCTGGGACCAGCCGCTGGCCGGGTCCTTCAACCAGCTCAAGCAGCTCAAGGCCAAGCACCCCGACCTCAAGGTGCTGATGTCGATCGGCGGCTGGACCTGGTCCAAGAACTTCTCGCTGGCGGCCGCGACGGACGCCTCGCGCGAGAAGCTCGTGTCGAGCTGCGTGAACATGTTCATCAAGGGCAACCTGCCGGTGATCGACGGCCGCGGTGGCACCGGTGCCGCCGCCGGCGTCTTCGACGGGTTCGACATCGACTGGGAGTGGCCCGGCTCGCAGAACGGCAACGTCGGCAACCACGTCGACGAGGCGAACGACGCCCGCAACTTCAAGCTCCTGCTCGCCGAGTTCCGTGAGCAGCTCGACGCGCTCGGTGCGACGACCGGCAAGGACTACGAGCTCTCCGCGTTCCTGCCCGCCAACCCGGCGGACATCGAGGACGGCGGCTGGAACGACCCGGAGATCTTCGAGTCCCTCGACTTCGGCAACGTCCAGGGCTACGACCTGCACGGTGCCTGGGACCCGGCGCTCACCGGCCACCAGGGCAACCTCTACCACGACCCCGCCGACCCGCGGGAGGAGGCCCGGCAGTTCAGCGCGGACCTCGCGGTGAAGTCGTACACCGACGCCGGGATCGACCCCGCGCAGCTCGGCCTCGGCCTCGCGATGTACGGCCGCGGCTGGACCGGCGCCTCGTCGTCCGCGGCGTGGGGCACCGCGACCGGTGCCGCCCCCGGCCAGTGGGAGGCGGGCATCAACGACTACGACGTCATCAAGAACACCGGTACCGGCTACTACGACGCGGACCTCGGTGCCGCGTGGCGGCACGACGGCAACACCTGGTGGTCGTACGACAACGACCAGTCGGTCGCCAAGAAGGCGCAGTACATCCGGTCCGAGGGGCTCGGCGGCGCCATGTGGTGGGACCTCTCGGGCGACCGCTCGGGCGCGCTGACCGGCGCGCTGTGGAACGTGCTCGGCTCCGGGAACCCGGGCCCGATCGAGGGCGGCGGTCCGACGGACCCGACCGACCCGACCGACCCGCCGACCGACCCGCCCACGGACCCGCCGACCGACCCGCCGGGCGAGGTCTGCGCCTCGGACGCCTGGAGCTCGTCCTCGGTCTACGTGGGCGGCAACACCGTGTCGCACGGCGGCCACGAGTGGCGCGCCAAGTGGTGGACGCAGGGCGAGACGCCCGGCACCACCGGCGAGTGGGGCGTGTGGCAGGACCTGGGCGCCTGCTGACCTGAGGCACCTCTGACGGAGAACCCCGGCGGGACGTCCCGCCGGGGTTCTCCCGTGCCCGGGTACTTGTGGCGGCCGGGGGTGCAAGGAACCCGGCATCCACGACAGAGTGAGGTCGTGGACGACAGCCCCGGCTCGCAGGACGAGCCGCCGCACGACCGGCCGGCGCACGACGAGGCCTGGTTCGGCGCCCTCTTCGACGCGCACTCGCGCGCCCTCTACTCCTACTTCGTGCGCCGGCTGCCCGACGGCGGCCGCGCCTCCGACGCCGAGGACCTCGCCGCCGAGGTGCTCGCCACCGCGTGGCGCCGGCGCGACGACGTGCCCGACGGCGCCGAGCTGCCCTGGCTCTACCGCACCGCCGGCTACCTGCTGGCGAACCACCGGCGCAAGATGCGCGCGCTGCCGGTCGCCGTCGTGCCCGACGAGCCCGACGACGTGGACCCCGCGACGCTCGCCGTGGACGACGACGCCGTGCGGCAGGTCCTGTCCCGGCTCTCCTCGCGTGACCGGCGCATCCTGCTGCTCGTCGCCTGGGACGGCCTGTCGGGCGACGACCTCGCCCAGGTGCTGGGCGTCTCGCGCGGCGGGGCGGACGCCGCGCTGTCCCGCGCCAGGGCCCGCCTCCGCGACGCGTGGGACGCGCACGAGCAAGCGGTGGACGCATGAGCACATGTAGAGGGTGTGGACGGCGCGCAGCCGGGCCCGGCACGGAGGGACAGCGATGAACGAGCACCAGCGACCGGAGGACCAGGCGTTCGACCGCCTGGTGGCGGCGGACCCCGCGGAGCGTGCGCCCGACCCGGTCGACGCCGTGCTCCGGGCCAAGGTCGACGCGCTGCTCGGCGGGGCCGGGGGACTCGGCCGGGGGTCCGGCGCGTCCGGCGCGCCCGCTGCACCACCCGGGTCGAGCCGACCTGCCGGGACCGAGCCGGTGGACGAGCTCGCGGTGCGGCGCCACCGGCGTCGGACGCCGTGGCTCGTGGCCGCCGCCGTCGCCGGGGTCCTGGCCGTGGGGGGCGGGGGGTACCTGCTGGGGGAGTCGGGGGCCGGGGTCACGCCCGCGGCGCAGGACAGCGGTGCCGGTGCCGACGTCGCGTCCGAGGCCGCCCCGGAGGCCCGCGGTGAGGAACCGTCGGTCATGGGGGCGCCGGAGGGTGGGCCGGAGGCCGCGTCCGAGGGCGCGCGGCCGCTCGACGCGGGCGGCGACCTCGACGCGGCGACGCGCCTCGTCTTCCACGCGGGCGTCGGGCTCACCGACACGCCGCGGACGGCGGAGGTGCGCTCGGCCGACGGCGCGAGCCTGGGGGACTACCCGGTGATCAGCGAGGAGGACGCCGTCGAGCGGCTGGGCGACCCGAGGTTCGCGGGAGCGGTGCTGGGCCCCCGGCAGTCCGGGGCGGACGAGGGGACGTCGTCGGGGAGCGCCTCCGGGGGCGGGGTGCCCGAGCCCGGCGGCCCGATCGCGTGGCCCGTCGAGGACGTGACGATCGTGTCGGCGACCCTCACCGAGGTGCGCTACACCCTGCCCGGCGGCACGGTGCTGCTGGTGCCCGCCTACGACCTGGCGGACGCCGCGGGCAGCACCTGGACCGTGCTCGCCGTGGACGAGGAGCTGCTCGACTTCGCGCCGTGACGCGACTGCGCCGTCACGCGACCGTCCGGCAGGCGTCGTAGGGTCGGGCACGCAAGGGACCCGTCGAGGTCACATCGCGATCTTCAAGGAGTGCACCATGCCAGCACGTACCGCTCGCACCGCCTGGAACGGCACCTTCCAGGAGGGATCTGGGCAGGTCGAGCTCTCGTCGTCGGGCGTCGGCACGTACGACGTGTCCTTCCCGGCGCGCGCCGCCGAGGAGGCGAACGGCGTCACGAGCCCCGAGGAGCTCCTCGCGGCCTCGCACTCGTCGTGCTTCACGATGGCCTTCACGAACGAGCTGGGCGGGGCCGGCGCCACGCCGGAGCAGATCGAGGTCACCGCCGTGGTGACCCTCGGTCCGGACCCGGCCGGCGGCCTCCACATCAGCAAGAGCGCCCTGACCGTGCGCGGGTTCGCGTCCGGCATCGACGAGGCGGGCTTCAAGGCCGCCGCCGAGGCCGCCAAGGTGGGCTGCCCGATCTCGAAGGCGCTGACCGGCGTCGGCCAGATCACGCTGGACGTCACCTTCGAGGGCTGACGTCGACCGGGGGTTCACGGGCGCGAGCCGCGCCCGTGAACTCCTGACGCGATCCGCGGCCTCGTGGTGCGAGAATCGCGGAGTGCCACCGCAGACTCACGACGCCCGACCCCTGAACGGCATGAACGACAAGGGCCACACCGCTGACGCCGCCGAGGCCGCCCGCATCGCGCGGGAGAAGGCCGAGGCCCGCGCCGCCGAGGACGCGGAACGCCGTCGCGCCGAGATCGAGGAACGGCGCAAGGCCGCGGAGCGCGAGGCGGACCACGCCGTCGCCGCCGCGCGCGACGCCGTCGCCGACGCGCTGCGCACCGTCGTGGCCTGCGACGTCGACACCAGCACGCGCCGTCGTGCCGAGTACTCCACGGACGCGTCGAACTACCGCGTCGTCCCCGAGGGCGTGGTCTTCCCGGAGAGCACGGACGACGTCGTCGCGGTGCTCGGGGTGCTGCGTGAGCTGTCCGTCCCCGTCACGGCGCGCGGCGCCGGCACGTCGGTCGCGGGCAACTCGGTGGGTCCCGGCGTCGTGCTCGACCTGGGGCGCAACCTGAACCAGGTGCTCTCGGTCGACCCGGACCGGGGCACGGCCCGGGTCCAGCCGGGCACCGTCATGTCCACCCTCCAGGCCGCGGCCAAGCCGCACGGCCTGCGGTTCGGTCCCGACCCGAGCACCCAGAACCGGGCCACGCTCGGCGGCATGATCGGCAACAACGCCTGCGGCCCGCACGCCGTCGCCTACGGGCGGACGGCCGACAACGTGGTTTCGCTCGACGTGGTCGACGGCGCCGGGCGCCGGTTCATCGCGGGCTCGGGCGACCCGGAGTTCGCCGACGTGCCCGGCCTCAAGGAGCTCGTCCGGGAGAACCTCGCGCTGATCCGCACCGAGTTCGGCCGCTTCGGCCGCCAGGTGTCGGGCTACTCGCTGGAGCACCTCCTGCCCGAGAACGGCTCCAACCTCGCCCGCGCGCTCGTGGGCACGGAGGGCACGCTCGTCACGGTGCTGGAGGCGGAGCTCAACCTGGTCGAGGTGCCGGGCGCGCCGACGCTCGTCGTCCTCGGCTACCCCGACATGGCCACGGCCGCCGACGACGTGCCCCGGCTCCTGGACCACAAGCCGCTCGCGATCGAAGGGCTCGACGCCCGCCTGGTCGACGTCGTGCGCCGGGCGAAGGGCGCCGCGTCGGTGCCGCCCCTGCCCGGGGCGGACGACCCGCACGTCACCGGCTGGCTGATGATCGAGGTCGGTGGCTCGTCGCAGGCCGAGGCGCTCGGCCGCGCGGACGCGATCGTCGCGTCGTCGACGGCGCTCGACTCCGCGGTGCTGCCCGCCGGGGCGGACGCCACCAAGATGTGGCAGATCCGGGCCGACGGCGCCGGCCTGGCCGGCCGCACGCCCGCCGGGGAGCAGGCGTGGCCCGGCTGGGAGGACTCCGCGGTGCCGCCCGAGAAGCTGGGCCCGTACCTGCGCGACCTCCAGGCCCTCATGGACCGGTACGGCGTGGACGGCCTGCCCTACGGCCACTTCGGCGACGGCTGCGTGCACCTGCGGATCGACATCCCGCTGGAGACGTCGGGCTCGGTGCTGCGCACCTTCATGATGGAGGCCGCCGAGCTCGTGGCCCGCTATGGCGGGTCGCTGTCCGGCGAGCACGGCGACGGCCGGGCCCGGTCCGAGCTGCTGCCGCTCATCTACTCGCCCGAGGCGATCGCGCTGATGGAGCGGTTCAAGGCGCTGTTCGACCCGAAGGACCTGCTCAACCCGGGCGTCGTCGTGCGGCCGCGGGCCGTGGACGACGACCTGCGCCGGCCGGCCGCGACCCCCGTGCGCACCAAGCTGCCGCTGGTCGGCAAGGGCTCCGGGCACGGCGTGCGCCGCAAGGCGGGGTACGAGGGGTTCTCGTTCGCGCACGACCACAACGACCTGACCACGGCCGTGCACCGCTGCGTGGGCGTGGGCAAGTGCCGGGCCGACAACTCGGCGGCCGGCGGGTTCATGTGCCCCAGCTACCAGGCGACCAAGGACGAGAAGGACGTGACGCGCGGGCGCGCCCGCGTGCTGCAGGAGGCGGTGAACGGGACGCTCGTCGGCGGGCTGTCCGCGCCCGAGGTCCGGGAGTCGCTGGACCTGTGCCTGTCCTGCAAGGCGTGCTCCAGCGACTGCCCGGCGGGCGTCGACATGGCGCAGTACAAGTCGGAGGTGCTCTACCGCACCTACCGCGGCAAGCTGCGCCCCGTGGACCACTACGCCCTGGGCTGGCTGCCGCGCTGGGCCCGCCTGGCCGGCGCCGTCCCGGAGCTGGTCAACGCCCTGCTGGGCGTGAAGTGGATCGGCAAGGCCGTGCTGTGGGCGGGCGGCATGGACACGCGGCGCTCGATGCCCAAGTTCGCCGAGGTGCCGTTCCGGCAGTGGTGGGCGCGCGGCGGCGCGACGCACGGCGTGCCGGGGCTGGCGGTCACGGGCCTGCCCGGGCGCGAGGGCGCGACGGCGGCGCGGCTGGCCTCCAAGCCCAAGGTCGTGCTGTGGACCGACTCGTTCAGCGACGCGCTCTCGCCCACGGTCCCGCAGGCGGCGCTCAAGGTGCTGACCTCCGCGGGCTTCGACGTCATCGTGCCGGACGAGCAGGCGTGCTGCGGCCTGACCTGGATCTCCACGGGCCAGCTCGACGGTGCCCGCCGTCGGCTGCTCAAGCTGCTCGAGGTGCTGGGGCCGTACGCGGTGAACGGCATCCCGATCATGGGGCTGGAGCCGTCGTGCACCGCGGTGCTGCGCTCCGACCTGTTCGACCTGTTCCCGGACGACCCCCGCGCGCAGGCCGTGGCCCGCATGACGCGGACGCCGGCGGAGCTGCTGACCTCGGACGACACCCCGGACGGTTGGTCAGTCCCCGACCTGGGCGACGTCTCGGCCGTGGTGCAGCCGCACTGCCACCAGCACTCCGTCATGGGGTACGAGGCCGACCAGGCGCTGCTGGAGAAGGGCGGCGCGCAGATCGAGGTGCTGGCGGGCTGCTGCGGCCTGGCCGGCAACTTCGGCATGCAGAAGGGGCACTACGAGACGTCGGTCGCGGTCGCGGAGAACGCGCTGCTGCCCGCGCTCCGCGACGCCGCCCCCGGCACGACCTACCTGGCCGACGGCTTCTCGTGCCGCACCCAGGCGCTCGACCTGATGGGCGTCGAGGGCAAGTCGCTGCTGGAGGTCATCGCCGACCGGCTGTAGGGGCTACTCCAGCCACTCCGTCTCGAAGCGGTCGTTCGCGTGGATGTGGACCGCCTCGTAGAGGTCCGCGCCCAGGGTGCGGAACTTGTGCGGCACCATCGCCTCGACCACGAGGATCTGGCCGCCGACGGCCTCGAACTCCTTGCCGTCCACGGTGAACAGCGCCCGGCCCGACCGGATCACGAACGTCTCGGAGTAGGGGTGCCGGTGCAGGCGGGGGCCGGTGCCGTCCTCGGCCACCCGCTCGAAGATCACCGAGACCTCCGAGCCGTGGAGGTACCCCTCGAAGTTGCCGTGCGGCAGCGTCGCCTGCTCGATCGCCTGGAGAGTCATGCTCCTCAGGCTGGCGGGCGCGCCGCCGCGCGGCAACCAGATTCGTGGGTGGCCGAACGTAGGTCTGGTCGCACTCTGAGCGGCCATGGAGCGACCAGGTCTGCGTTCGCCGCGGTCGCCGTCGGCGGCGGCGGGGCCGGCGGGGGCAGAATGCGGCCATGGAGTTTCAGGACGTCGTCCGCACGCGCCGGATGCACCGCAAGTTCACCGCCGAGCCCGTCCCGCCGGCGGCCGTCGACCGGATCACCCGCAACGCCGTCCGCGCCCCGAGCGCCGGGTTCAGCCAGGGCTGGGCGTTCGTGGTGCTGGAGACGCCCGAGGACCGGGACCGGTTCTGGGCGGCGTCGACCCCGGACACCTCGGAGCGCGACATGTCGGCGTGGCTCGACGGTATGCGCACCGCGACCGTCGTCGTGCTGGCGCTCGCGTCCAAGGCCGCCTACCTGCGGCGCTACGCCGAGAAGGACAAGGGCTGGGAGGACCTCGACGAGTCCCGCTGGCCCGTCCCGTTCTGGCACGTCGACGTCGGCATGGCGTCGCTGCTGATGCTGCAGACCGCCGTCGACGAGGGGCTGGGCGCCTGCTTCTTCGGCGTGCCGCCGGCGCACGTGCCCGCCGTCAGGGCGGAGCTCGGCATCCCGGAGGAGTTCGAGATCACCGGTGTCGTCGCCGTCGGGCACCCGGCCGACGGCGGAGCCAAGGGCTCGCCCACCCGCCGCCGGCGCAAGCCCCTCGACGAGGTGGTGCACCGCGGCGGGTGGTGACCCGGCGTCAGGCGGCCGTCACACGGCGTCGAGCCGGGCCCGCACGTCGTCGTCGAGCACCAGGTCCACCGCGCCGAGGGCCTCGTCGAGCTGCGCGACGCTGCTCGCGCCGAACACCGGGACCACCGGCACCTCGCCGCCCAGCAGCCAGGCGAGCGCCACCTGGTTCGGCGTCGCGCCGATCTCGGCGGCGACGGCGCGCAGCGCCGCGACCCGCTCGCGCGAGCCGGCGTGGTCCGCGCCGTCGTAGAACGGCTTGTCGTCGCGGGTGAACACGCCCTGGTGCAGCGGTGAGTACGCCATGACCGTGAGCCCCGGGCGGCCGTCCGCGCCCGTGGAGCGGGCGTAGTCGAGCAGCTCGGGCGTG
Source organism: Promicromonospora sukumoe (assembly GCF_014137995.1). Classification (NCBI taxonomy): domain Bacteria; kingdom Bacillati; phylum Actinomycetota; class Actinomycetes; order Micrococcales; family Promicromonosporaceae; genus Promicromonospora; species Promicromonospora sukumoe. The sequence continues at coordinate 1,110,327 of NZ_JACGWV010000002.1, read as the reverse complement.
GCCCAGTTGGTCCGGACGGGCTGCGGGCGCGGGTACAGGTAGCTGTGGCACTGCTGCACCGCGCCGTACGGCGCCACGCCCAGCCGCGCGGCGGTCTCGCGCGCCTCGACGACCCGCCACAGCGCGACGTTCGAGATGCCCGGGATGCCGACGATCCCCTCGTCGACCAGCTTGCCGAACGCGCCGACCGTCTCCTCCAGCGGCGTCTCCCGGTCGTCCACGTGCCCGTACAGCAGGTCGATGTGGTCGAGGCCCAGGTGACGCAGGCTCTCGCGGGCCTCCCGGTCGACCGTCGCGGCGTCCAGGCCCTGGTAGTTGGTGGGCGGCGTCGTCGACAGCGGCAGGGCCGGGTCCTTCTTGGCCGCGCCCAGCTTGGTCGCGATCCGCAGGTCGTCGCGGTTGCCGCGCGCCGCGAGCCAGCGGCCGAGCACGTCCTCGGAGTCGCGGCCGTAGCCCTGGCCCCAGTCGTTGTAGTTGTTCGCCGTGTCGAGGAACGTGCCCCCGGCCTCGACGAACCGGTCCAGGATCGCGAACGACGTCTCCTCGTCCGTCCGGGTCCCCATCCACATCGTGCCCAGGCACAGGGTCGACACCTCGAACGACGTGTGCCCGTTGTCCAGCGTGTGGTACCGCATGGTCTGCTCCTTCATGGGTCTCGTCCCGGGGGTCTCCCACCCGGCACGCACCACGCTAGGCAGCAATCGGTCTGGTGCTACGGTCCAATGCCATGGCGCAGGACCAGACCAATTCCGCCGACGTGCTGATCGCCCTCGCCCCCGGTACCGGTGCGTTGCGGCACCGGCTGGAGGAGGCGATCCTCGGCGACATCGCCTCCGGTCGGCTGGCCCCCGGCACCGCGCTGCCACCCAGCCGCACCCTCGCCGACGCGCTCGGCCTCTCCCGCTGGGTGGTCACCGAGGCGTACGGGCACCTGGTGGGCAAGGGGGTGCTGGAGGCACGGACGGGTTCGGCGACGCGGGTGGCGGCGGTCGCGCCCGGTGGCGCGCTCGGCGTCGGGCCCGGGGAGTCGCTGGTCGAGCCTGTCGAGACCCGGTCCGCCGTTCGGGGCCCGGGGCTGGAACGTGCCCCCGACCGCGCGACCCACGACCTCGCCCCCGGCGTGCCCGACCTGCGGCACGTGCCCCGCGAGGCCTGGCTGCGGGCGGCGCGCGAGGCGCTCGCGGAGGCGAGCAACCAGGACCTGGGCACGCAGCCGCCCGCCGGGCACCCGGCGGCGCGGGCGGCGGTCGCGACGCACCTGCGGCGCTCGCGGATCGTCTCGGGGCCCGACGACGCCGTCGTGCTCACCCGCGGCGCGGCCGACGGCATGTCCCGCATCGCGGCGGCCCTCGCCGACGCCGGGCACACCCACCTGCTCGTCGAGGACCCGAGCTGGCCCGCGCTCCGCGACGTCGCCGAGGCCGCGGGCCTCACGCCGGTGCCCGTCCCCGTGGACGACGACGGGATCTCGCCCGCGCGGCTGCGCGCCGAGGCCGCCCGCACGGGGGCGCGCGCCGCGCTGCTGACCCCGGCGCACCAGTTCCCGCTCGGCGCCGCGCTGTCCGACGAGCGGCGCGCCGCCCTGCTCGACTGGGCCCGCGAGGTGGACGGGCTCCTGATCGAGGACGACTACGACGCCGAGTTCCGCTACGACCGCCGGCCCGTGCCCGCGCTCCAGGGGCTCGACCCGGACCGCGTGCTGCTGCTCGGCTCGACGAGCAAGACCCTGGCCCCGGCATTCGGGATCGGCTGGATGGTGGTGCCGCGGCGGTGGCGCGCGGCGGTGCTGGACGTGTCCGTCCGCCGCGGCCCGACGCCGGGCCCGGCCACGCTGGACCAGCTCACCCTCGCGCGGTTCGTGGGCGACGGCTCCTACGCGCGGCACCTGCGCTCGGCCCGCGCCCGCTACGCCCGACGCCGGACCGCGCTCCTGGACGCACTCGGGCGCGAGCTGCCCGGCGCGGTGATCGGCGGGATCGCGGCCGGGATGCACGTGACGGTGGACCTGGCGGGGCTGAAGGTGTCGGGGGTGCACGCGGGCGGGCCGGACCTAGCTGGGCTCGGTCCCGCGGGGCCCGGTCCGAGGGGGCTCGGTCCGGCCGGGCTCGACCTGACGGGGAGCGTCGCGCCGGACGCCGCCGCCGTCGTGCGCGAGGGGGCCGCCCGGGACGTCGCGCTGGTCGACCTGCGGCGGTACCAGGCGGTGCCGTCGGCCCGGTCGACCGTGCTCGTCGTCGGCTACGGGAACCTGGCCGACGCCCGCCTGCCGGCCGCGATCCGGAGCCTGCGCGCTGCGGTCGAGGCGGCGTCGTCGTCGGGCTAGGCCCGGGCGGGCCGGAACCCGCGTGCTCGGCGTCCCGCGCGGCCGGAACCTGCGCTTCCGGAACTCGCGTGGTCGGCGCCCGCGTGGCTGGAAGCTGCGCGGCCTACAGCAGCTCCGGGACCTCGTGACGCACCACGTCGCGCACCTCGGGAGGAAGCTGCGACCAGTCGTCGGCCGTGTCCAGGTCGACGGCGGTGCCGGGCCGGTCCACGACGGAGGCCGCCAGCCCCCGCGCGTCGGCCTCGGCCAGGTGCGCCGCCAGCGACCCGACGCCGAACCGGAACCGGAAGCCCACCTCCCCTTCGAGACCTAGGTTTCTCGCCTTTCCGCCCGTCGAGAGCGAAGAAACTTCGGTCTCGAAGGGGAGGAGCAACAGGTTGGTGCCCGATCTGTACCGGTCTGTCGCTATCACGACCGGGGCCTGCTCCGCGAGAAGGGCCGTCACGTCTGCCGGGGTCAGCGCGGGGAGGTCGGCGTGCGCGACCAGTAGGCGCGGGCCCGGCTGCCCGACGGCGTCCGCACAGAGCGGGTCCGGCCCTGAGGTGTCCGGCCCGACGGCGTCCGGCCCGGGCATGTCCGCCGCTCGCGTCCCGGCCGCTCCGGCGTCCGCCGCGTGAGTGCCCGCCCCGACGGCGTCCGCCGCCAGGACCTCGCGGGCGTGCTCCAGGGCGCCGTTCAACCCCTGCCGGTCCGCGGGCTGCTCCAGCACCTCGACCGCCAGCCCCGCCAGCGTCTCCCGGGTGAACACCGGGTCCGCCGTCACCACGACGACGCGGTCGATCCCGTCGGCGGCGAGCAGCGTCGTCACCACGTGCCGCGCCAGCACGCGGACCAGCCGGCGCCGCGAGGCGGCGTCGAGCACCGCGGCGAGCCGCGACTTGCCCGAGACGCCGTCGCGCAGCGGCACCACCGCCGTCGTCATGCCAGTGCCAGCAGCTCGCGGGCCAGGCGCTCGCGGCCGGGCGGGCCGCCCATGATCGTGTCGGTGACGTGCACCGTGAGGCCGAGGTCGGCCACGGGGCCGGCGAGGTGCGCGTCGCGGTCGTCGATCACCATGACGTCCACGAGGTCCGCGTAGATCCGGGCCACGCCCAGCGCCGACACCTCGTGCCCCAGGGACTCCAGGATCTGGGCGGCGGGACCCTTGATCGCCTGGCCGCCGACGATCGGGCTCACCGCGACGCGGCGGCCCGGCGCGGCCAGGAGTGCCTCGCGGACCCCGCCCACGGCCAGCAGCGGCTCGATCGACAGGAACGGGTTGGACGGCGCCAGCACCACCAGGTCGGCGGACAGCGCGTCGAGCACGCCGGGGGCCGGGCGGGCGGCGTCGGCCCCGTCGAAGTGCAGGCCGAGGACGGCGTCCGCGTGCTGCCGCCCCACGAAGTACTCCTGGAACCCGAGCCGCCCCGAGGGGGTGTCGACGAGGGTCGCGAGCGGGTCGTCCGTGGCGGGCAGGACGCGCGGGCGGACGCCCATCTCGCGGGCGAGGTGCGCGGTGACGGCGGACAGGGGGTCGCCCCGGCGCAGGCGGGCCGTCCGCACGATGTGCGTGGCGAGGTCCCGGTCCCCGAGCGTGAACCAGGTGTCCTCGCCGAGCTCCTTAAGCGCGGACAGGGTCGCGTAGGACTCGCCGCGCAGGCCCCAGCCACGCTCCTCGTCGTTCAGGCCGGCGAGGGTGTAGAGGACGGTGTCGATGTCGGGGGAGATCGCGAGCCCGTGGAGCTCGGTGTCGTCGCCGACGTTCACGACCACGGTGAGCGAGGGTGCGCCGAGCGCGAGATCGAGGCCGTGCGCGAGCCGCGCACCGCCGACCCCGCCCGCGAGAAGGGTGACGTTCACGCGTCGAGCCTACGTGCGCGCCGCGCCGGAAAGTACCTCCCGGACCCGCCCGGAGGGGGCAGGATGGGGGCATGGCTGTCTTCGCGTTCTCCGTCGCCCCCATGACCGCGGGCGAGTCCGTCGCCGACCAGGTCGCCGAGGCCGTCCGCATCGTCCGGGAGTCCGGCCTCCCGAACCGGACCACCTCGATGTTCACCGAGATCGAGGGAACCTGGGATGAAGTGATGCCGGTGATCCAGCGCGCGACCGACTCCGTCGCGCGGGGCGGGCACCGGGTGTCCCTCGTGATCAAGGCCGACATCCGCCCGGGCGCCGCCGCAGGTCAGATCGACAGCAAGATCGCCCGGGTCGAGGAGCGGCTCGCCGAGGACGAGTCGGAGACCGGCCACTCCTGAGCCCAGGACCCCGGGACAAGTCTCACTACACCTTCACCCCCGTGTTTCCGGACTCTTGCCAGGGGCCTTTAGGCTAAGGCGGACCGATGCCGCAGGACCCGGGGAGATCACGAGATGCCACTGTTCGAGGTCGATACCCAACGGCCACTCCTCGTGACGTCGGCCAACGGCCCGGACGGCTCCGAACCCGGCCTGAAGACCACGGCCAACCAGGTGGTGGACTCCCACATCGACGGGCTCCTCGGTGAAGAGGTCTTCCCGATCGCCCAGGGCTCCGGCCCGGACGAGCCGCACCTGCTCGCCCTCGACGCGTCGGGCTCGCCCGTGGTCGTGGAGCTCGTGGCGGACCTCGACCGGGAGAACCTGGCCAAGGCGCTCGACCACGCCGGCGCCGCCGGCCGGCTGACCCGCGCGGAGCTCGCGGCGCGCTACAGCGGCGGGGCCAACTCGTTCCAGCACGACGTCGCCGCGTTCTACGACAGCGTGCCGATCACGCGCACGCAGGCCGGCAAGAACGGCGGCGGGGGTGCGCGGCTCATCATCATCTGCCAGAACGCGCCCGACGAGATCCTCAACGCCGTCGACTTCCTGCGCCAGCCCTCGATGCCCGTCGAGGTGCTGAAGATGGGCGTGGTGAACTCGAACGACGGCCGCAAGTTCCTGGACGTGTCGCCGCTCGTCGTGCACCTGCCGCCCGGCCTGCCCGCGCCCAAGTCGGCGCCCATCGGCGGCGCCATCACGAGCTCGATGAAGCGCTCGGTCAGCACGTCCATGGACACCGGCGTGACCGGTGGGGTCACCGGCGGCTCGTCGGCGCCCAAGGACGCCTTCGAGGAGGGCGTCAAGGTCGGCTACGCGCTGACCGGCAAGATGCCCGTCGTCGCGCAGGCCCCGCAGGCCCGGCCCGAGCGCCCCGCGCAGCCCAAGCCCCCCGTGGCCGACGGCCCGCCCGCGCCCCCGAGCCCGACCAACGCGGCGACCGGCCTCCGGTCGGGCCTCCGCGGCGGAGCGCCCCGGAGCGCCCCGGAGCGCGTCGCGGGCACCCGCGCCGGCCGCCGGGCGCAGGCCGCCGCGGCCTCGTCCGAGGCGGCGCCGGTCCAGGGCGCCCCGAGCGCGCCGGCCGTCCCGGGCCCGCCGCCCGCCCCCGAGGCGGCCGTCCCGCCGAGCGCCCCGGTCTCCCGGGTCCGCCCGGGCGGGCAGCCCGGCCCGACGCCGAGCACCCCGCCGCGCCTCTCGTCGAGCCGGTCGTCGCTCGGCGGTGACAACGGCGCACCCTCGCGTCCCGAGACGCCCGCCGAGCCGACGCCGACGGTCCGCCGGCGCTCGCGCACGGACCGGTTCGCGGCGTCGAGCCAGCCGGACGGGCAGACCCCGGGCTACCCGGCGTCGGGCCCGGTGCCGTCCGCCGACGCGCCGTACTCCCCGCCGCCCGTGCCGCAGCCCGCCGAGGAGAACCTGTGGCAGCCCGCGCCGTACGACGAGGCGCCCGCCTACTCCGCGACGCCCGAGCCCGAGACGCCGGACTTCGAGATCACCCGGCCCCGCTACGAGCGTGAGCCCGCCTACCAGGCCGAGTCGTCGTCCTTCGCGCCGGCCGCGCCCGCGCCGCCCGCGTACGACTACTCCGCCGAGGCCTCCGGCTACGGCGACCAGGGCGGATACGGGTACGGCGAGCAGCAGGGCTACGAGTCCGCGCCCTACGGGGGCGGTTCGGCACCCGTCGTGGTGGAGCAGAGCCCCTGGGAGTCCGGCGGCTACCTGAACGGTCCGGACGACGGCTACGGGCAGACCTCGTTCGCCGCCGACCCGTACCCGTCGAGCTCTCCCGAGGCGCCGGCCCGTGCCGTGCCCCCGGCCGAGAGCATCCGCGCCAGCACCCCGATGCTGTTCGAGGAGGAGGACGACCCCGACCTGGAGGCGCTCGCCCGCAGCATCGGCATGCCCACCCGGATCGTGTGGTCGCGCCCGCGGCGCAACCAGCACTTCGAGGCGATGCTCCTGCCCGACGGCGCCATCGAGCTGGCCAACGGCGCCCGGTACCGGCACCCGGACTCGGCCGCCACGGCGGCGTCGGGCTCGTACACCGCCGACGGCTGGAGCGTGTGGCGTCTCGGCGACACCGGCCCCACGCTGGTCGAGGAGTTCTCCCGCCGGTTCGCCTGAGCCGACTCAGCCCGAGGCCCGCACCACGAGCTCGGGCACGAAGGTCTCCGACCCGCCGCCCGCCGCCTCGCCGTCGAGCTCGGCGAGCAGCAGGCGCGCCATCGCGTCGGCCATGTCCTCGACGGGCTGCCGCACGGTCGTGAGCGGTGGGTGCGCCTGGGCGGCGACGCTCGAGTCGTCGAACCCCACCACCGCGACGTCCTGGGGCACGTCCCGGCCGGCGGCGCGCAGGGCGGTCGAGACGCCGTCCGCCATGAGGTCGTTCGCGGCGAAGACGCCGTCGACGTCGGGCCGCGCGGCCAGCAGCGTGCGGGCCGCCGCCTCGCCGCCCGGGCGCGTGAAGTCCGCCGGGACCACCTCGGGCTCGCGCAGCCCCGCGGCGCGCACCCCGTCCAGGAAGCCGCGCAGCCGGTCGTGCCCGAACGGCGCGTCGGCGGGCCCGGCGACCACCGCGAGCCGGGTCCGGCCGGACCCGGCGAGGTGCTCGGCGGCCAGCCGCCCGCCAGCGGCCTGGTCCAGGTCGACCCAGGACACGTCGGGCACGGTGGTGCGGGTCGACAGCACCAGCGGCACCGCGAGACCGGCCAGCCGCGCGGGCAGCGGGTCGGCGGAGCTGGACGTGATGAGCAGGACGCCGTCGACGTGCCCCTGCCGCACGTACCGGACCACCTGGTCGTGGGCGGGCGGGTCGGCGGGGATGATCGCGAGGTGGATGTCGCGGGGCCGCAGCACCGCCTGCGCGCCCGCCGTCACGCGGCCCACGTACGGGTCGGTGAAGAGGCGCTCCAGGAACGGCAGCGGCGAGCGCTGCTCCGGCGGCTCGGAGACGACGAGCGCGACCGAGCCGGTACGCCGCGTCACCAGCGACCGGGCCGCGAGGTTCGGCACATAGCCGGTCTGCTCGATCGCCCGGCGCACGACCTCGACGATCTCGGGGTCGACGGTGGGCACCTCGTTGATCACGCGGGACACGGTCGCCCGCGACACCCCGGCCACGGAGGCGACGACCTCCAAGGTAGGACGCTGCACCCGCCCTTTATACCCCCCACCCCGCTTCGTTGAGTGCTGGGTTTTCGTCCTTTCTCGTGCCTCGAAAGGACGAAAACCCAGCACTCAACGACGGGTTACTGGTAGACGCGGACGTAGTCGACGAGCATGCGGGACGGGAACGGGGTGGTGGCGTCCGGCGGGCCCGGCCAGTCACCGCCCACCGCGAGGTTGAGGATCAGGTAGAACTCGTGGTCGTAGACCCACGGACCGCGGGTCGACTCGACGGTGTCCCGGTCGGCGTAGAAGACGTCGCGGCCGTCCAGCGAGAACTGGATGCCCTCGCTGTCCCACTCCGCGGCCCAGGTGTGGAAGCCGTCCGAGATCTTCGAGCCGTCGGGCAGCGTGTACCCGCCGCCGTAGCCGCCACCGCCGTTGTACGCCGGGGCGTGCAGGGTCGAGTGTGCCCGGGTCGGGTCCTGGCCGATGAACTCCATGATGTCGATCTCGCCGTTGTACGGCCACGGGCGGCCGTCGAGGAAGTCGGAGCCCATCATCCAGAAGGCGGGCCACAGGCCGCGGCCCTCGGGCACCTTCACGCGGGCCTCGAACCGGCCGTACTGCGCGTGGAACTTGTTGGACGTGTTCATCCGGTGCGACGTGTACTGCCGGCCGTCACGGTCCTCGCGGCGGGCCTCCAGCACGAAGTTGCCCTGGCCGTCCTGGAACCCGTTGCCGCTCGGGGTGTAGACCTGCTGCTCGTTGTTCTGCGGCAGGCCCGCGTCGATGGTCCACTTCGAGCCGTCTGCCCCTGTCCCGGCCGGGCCGTTGAACTCGTCGCTCCACACCAGGTCGAGGTCGTCGAAGTCGGGGTCGGCGGGCTCCGCCGGAGGAGCGGCCGGCGCTCCGCCCGTGCCGTAGACCTGGAACTCCCACAGCGAGTAGCCGTAGGGCCCGCTCCGGTCGCGCAGGTGCACGCGCACGTGCCGGCCGTCGGCGTCGAGCGGGATGGTCTGCTTGAAGCCGGTGCCGCCCGTGGTGGTGTGCACGGTGCGCCACGTGGTGCCGTTGTCGGACACCTCGATGTCGAAGGCCGTCGCGAACGCCGGGTCCCACTGCAGCACGACGCTGGTCACGTGCGCGGCGGCCCCGAGGTCGACGGCGATCCAGCCCTCGTCGACCCAGCCGGTGTCGGGGTTCACGGCCCAGCGGCTGGCCGGGTCGAGGTCGAACGCCTTGTCGGGGGAGCAGAGCCAGCAGTTGCCGTCGTTCTGCGAGCTGGAGGCGCTGCCCTGCTTGCCGTACGAGAGCAGCGAGGTGTCGGTGGGCGTGCCGCCTCCGGTGCCGAACACCTGCAGCTCCCACAGGGAGACGCCCCACTGGGTGGCGCGCTGGGTGACCCAGAGCCGCAGGTACCGGCCGGAGCCGTCGACGTCGAGGTTCTGGTCGCCGCCCGTGCCGGTCGTGGTCGAGTAGACGGTGGACCAGGCCGCGCCGTCGGCGGAGGTCTCGAGCCGGAAGCCGGACGCGTACGCCGCCTCCCAGTCGAGGACGACCCGGTCGATCGCCTGGACCGAGCCCAGGTCGACGCGGATCCACTGGTTGTCGGCGGCGGCGCTGGACCAGCGGGTGCCGGGGTCGCCGTCGACGGCGGCGGCCCCGGTGCTCCAGTCGAACTCGGTGCTGGAGGTGGTGACCGGCCGGCCCTGGGAGAGCGGTTCGGCGGCGGCCGATGCGGTGGTGACCTGGGTGATCGCACCCAGGCCGAGCAGGGCCGCGGCGGTGGTCGCCGCCGCGAGCAGGCGGAGGTGTCTGCGCATGTGACGTGCTCCTTCGAACGTCGGTCTGGCACAAGTGAGCGGCATGAGAGAGCGCTCTCTGACACTGTCGCGGACATTCCGGACCCGGGTCAAGACTTTCGGCGAACTTTGCTGACCGACCTGTAAGTGAGGTCGGCGGCCGGGATCAGGGCCGGACGACGACCTTGCCGAACTGGTCACCCTCGTTCAGCCGCGCCAGGCCCGCCGCGGCCTTCGCGAGCGGCACCTCGGCGTCGATCACCGGGCGCACGCCGGTGCGCGCGCAGAACCGGGCGAGCGCGGCCAGGTCCTCCCGCGAGCCCATGGTGACGCCCTGGACCCGGAGCTCCTGGAAGAAGATGCGGGTCAGCTCGGCCGGGGGAGCGTCGCCCGACGTCGCGCCGCACACCAGCACCGAGCCGCCCGGGCGTACCGAGCGGATCGAGTGGGCCCACGTCGCCTGGCCCACCGACTCCAGCACGGCGTCGACGCGCGCCGGCAGCCGCGCCCCGGTCTCGACGGCGCCCGCGGCGCCCAGCGCGACGGCGCGCTCCCGCTTCTCCGCGGAGCGCGACGTCACCCAGACCTCCAGGCCGGCCGCCGCGCCCAGCGTGACCGCCGCCGTCGCGAGCCCGCCGCCGGCGCCCTGCACCAGCACGCGGTCGCCCGGCGTCAGGCCGCCCTGCGTGAACAGCATCGTGTACGCGGTGAGCCACGCCGTCGGCAGGCACGCGGCCTCCTCGAACGACAGCTCCGCGGGCTTCGGCACCAGGTTCGCGGTCGGCACCGCCACGCGCTCGGCGAGGGTCCCGGGGTAGCGCTCCGAGAGCAGCGTGCGCGGCTCCTTCGGCCCGACGCCGTGGCCGTCGGCCCCGATGACGCCGTGCACGATCACCTCGGACCCGTCCGGCGCCACGCCCGCGGCGTCGGTGCCGAGGATCATCGGGAGCTGTTGCTCCTTGAGGCCGACGCCGCGCAGCGACCACAGGTCGTGGTGGTTCAGGCTCGCGGCCTTCACCTCCACGGTGGTCCAGTGCTCCGGCGTCTCCGGTTCGGGGCGCTCGCCCACCTCCAGGCCGTCGAGGGGGCTGTCCGGGGCGAAGTGGGTCACGTAGGCGGCGAGCATCCGTTCAACCTACCTGGCCCGCGGTGCCGGGCCAGGTAGGCGGTACGAACGGAGGATCACCTGCCGGACTGCTCCGTGCCGATGTCGAACATCCAGGAGATGCCGAACTTGTCGGTGAGCGCCCCGTAGTAGTCGCCCCAGGGCGCGAGCTCGAGCGCCTGGCCCGGGGTCGCGCCGTCGGACAGCTTCTCGTAGGCGCCCTTGATGTACTCGTGGTCGTCCGGGCCGCCGGTCAGGGAGACGGTGACGCCGCTGGTGGGCGCCACGTACTCCATGAACGACGGCGTGTCGGCCGCCATGATCGTGAGGCCGCCCGGTGCGTCGAGCTGCCCGTGCATGACGAGGTCCTTGTCCTCGTCGGGGGTCGGCATACCCTCCATGGGGTTCTCGCCGAAGGTGCTGACGGCGAGCTCGCCGCCGAGCACGGACCGGTAGAAGTCCAGGGCGTCCTTGGCCTCGGACTTGAAGCTGAGGTACGGGTTGAGCTTTGCCATACGGCCACGCTAAGCCTGAGGCGCGCGGTCCGCGCGACGGTTACCCGAGGAACTCGCTCACCATGGGGCCGATCTGGTCGGCCTCGACCAGGAACCCGTCGTGCCCCACGTCGCTCGTCACGATCCGCAGCGGCTCGGCCCCCGGGATCCAGCGCGCGAGCCGCGCGGACTGCGTGGGCGGGAAGAGCCGGTCACTGTCCACGGCCACCACCAGGGTGCGGGCCGTGATCTGGCTGAGCGCGCCCTCGACGCCGCCGCGGTCGCGGCCCAGGTCGTGCGACAGCATCGACTCGGTGAGCACCAGGTAGGAGTTCGCGTCGAACCGCCGGGCCAGCTTGTCGCCGTGGTGCTCCAGGTACGACTGCACGGCGAAGCGGCCGCCCGCGAACGGGTCCTCGCCGCCCTGCGGCAGCCGCCCGAAGCGCTGGTCGAGCTCGTAGCCCGTCCGGTACGTCGTGTGCGCGATCTGGCGGGCGATGCCCAGTCCGGTGTGCGGGCCGTCGTCGTCGGCCGCGTCGTAGTAGTCGCCGCCGCGGAAGCGCGGGTCCACGCGGATCGCCGCGAGCTGCGGGTGCGCCCACGCGATCTGGTCCCCGCCCGTCTGGGCCGTGGTGGCGATGGCGGCGAGGTTGCGCACCTCGACGCCGGCCTCGGGTCCGAGCAGCGCCCACTCCAGCACGCGCAGGCCACCCATGGACGCGCCGATGACGAGGTCCCACGAGCGGATGCCGAGCTCACGGGTCAGCGCGATCTCCACGGCCACCTGGTCGCGGGTCGTGACGTAGGGGAAGCGGCCGCCCCAGGGGAGCCCGTCGTCCGCCGTCGACGACGGCCCGGTGGTGCCCTGACAGCCCCCGAGGGCGTTGGGCGCCACCACGAAGTACCGGTCGGTGTCGATGGGCCGGCCCGGGCCCACCATCTGGCCCCACCAGCCGGGCGTCACGTGCCCCGGCCCGGCCTCGCCGGTGACGTGCGAGTCGCCCGTGAGGGCGTGCAGCACCAGGACGGCGTTCGAGCCGTCGGCGTTCAGCGTGCCCCAGGTCTCGTAGGCCACGCGGACGGCGGGCAGGCGGCCGCCGGCCTCCAGCTCGAACGCGCCGACGTCGGCGAACAGCCGGCGCCCGGGGTCGTCACCCTCCCGCCACGCGCCGCTCGGCGGTACCGGCGGCTTGCTCCGGGTCCGCGACGCCTCCACGGGGCCCGCCGGTCCGGGCGCGGCGACGTCGCCCCCGCCGTGCGTGTCGTCCGGCACGGAGAACGGGACGTTCACGCTGCGGACGCTCGGGTCGACGGCACCGTGAGCGGCCTTCGGGATGGTGACGGCCATGGCTCCTCCTGCGGCTCGGGATGGTAGGGCGGGCACCGGAGGGTGCTCCGGTGCCCGCCCTGGTGGGAACACGGGTGGGTCAGTCCTGCTCGCCGCCGAGGAGGTTCTTCGCGGCGGTGAAGCCGAGCTCCAGGTCGGCCAGGACGTCCTCCACGTTCTCCAGGCCCACGGCGAGGCGGACCAGGCCGGGCGTGACGCCCGACAGGGCCTGCTCGTCCGGCGTGAGCTGGGAGTGGGTGGTGGACGCGGGGTGGATCACGAGCGAGCGGACGTCGCCGATGTTCGCCACGTTGGAGTGCAGCCGCAGGGCCGAGACGAAGGCCTGCCCGGCCTCGCTGCCGCCGTCCAGCTCGAACGCGAGCACGGCGCCGGCGCCCTTCGGCGCGTACTTCTGGGCGTTGCCGTACCAGGGCGAGCTGGGCAGCCCGGCGTAGTGCACCCCGCGGACGTCGTCGCGCGCCTCCAGCCACTGCGCGACGTGCTGCGCGTTGACGACGTGCCGCTCGACCCGCAGCGACAGCGTCTCCAGGCCCTGCGCGAGCAGGAACGCGTTGAAGGGCGAGATCGCCGCGCCGAGGTCGCGCAGGAGCTGGACGCGCGCCTTGAGCACGAACGCCAGGTTGGCGCCCAGCGCGCCGCCGACGCCGAGGTCGCGGGCGAAGACGAGGCCGTTGTAGCTCGGGTCCGGCGTGTTGAAGCCGGGGAACCGCTCGGGGTCGGCCGCGAAGTCGAACCGGCCGCCGTCGACGATCACGCCGCCGATCGCGCTGCCGTGCCCGCCCAGGTACTTGGTCGCGGAGTGCACCACGATGTCGGCGCCGTGCTCGAACGGGCGGATGAGGTACGGCGTCGCGACCGTGTTGTCCACGATCAGCGGGACGCCGGTCTCGTGGGCCACGCCGGCGACGCCCTCGATGTCGAGCACGTCCGAGCGCGGGTTCGGGATGGTCTCGCCGAAGAACGCCTTGGTGTTGGGGCGGACAGCGGCGCGCCAGGCGTCGAGGTCGTGCGGGTCGTCCACGAACGTGGTCTCGATGCCGAACTTGGGGAGCGTGTGGTGCAGCAGGTTGTACGTGCCGCCGTAGAGGCTCGCGGACGCGACGATGTGGTCGCCCGCCTGCGCGAGGTTGAGGATCGCGAGGGACTCGGCCGCCTGGCCGGACGCGACCAGCAGGGCGCCGACACCGCCCTCCAGGCTGGCGATCCGGTCCTCGACCACCTGCTGCGTCGGGTTGCCGATGCGGGTGTAGATCGGGCCGAGGTCCTTCAGCGCGAACCGGTCCGCCGCGACACCGGCGTCGGGGAACACGAAGGACGTGGTCTGGTAGATCGGCAGCGCGCGGGCGCCGGTGGTGGGGTCGGGCTCCTGGCCGGCGTGGATCTGACGGGTCTCGAACGACCACTGGGGCTGAGTCATGGCTCTCCCTGCTTCCTGTGCGGGTGGCGTGCTTCTGGCTGAACTGACCGAGCGGTGCCGCGGCGTGCCCCGGAGGGCCTGCGCATCAGGGGATGGGTCCGCGGCGGGGTCGAGGGCGCGCACGCGGAGGTCGGCCGAAGCGGCCGAGGGCAGGCGAACGTGCGCTGGATCAGCAACAACACATTCGACGAGTCATGGTGTGACCGTAGACGCACCAAGGCCAGGTCGAAAGACATGTCTTGAATCGTGAGATGCAGAAATGAGACACCGCGGGTGACTCCGGGCGCGTGTCGTCCTATGCGGTGTTTTGCCTTCCGGATGCGTACTTCAGAGGCTCGGGGCACATTTGGACCGGTAACAACGAAGTGATTCACAGGATCTGCGCAAGGCGACACGCCGACGGGCCGCGGATCGAGAGGGGGATCATGCGACGCACTCACACCGTGCTGGGGCTCCGGGCCCTGGGGTCGGCGGTGCTCGCCCTCGGCCTGGTGCTCCCGTGGGGCCCGGGCGCGGAGGCGGACCCGCTCACCGACCCGCCGGGCGCGCCGTCCGCGCAGGACGTCCAGGACGCACGGGACGCGGTCGACGCCGGGACCCTCGACGTCCAGGAGGCCGAGGCCGCGCTCGTCGCGCTCCGCTCAGAGCTGGAGGCCGCGCAGGTGCGCGTCCAGGTCGCCGCGGCCGACTACGCCGAGGCGCAGCAGGCCGTGGAGGAGGCGAAGCGGGAGGTGGCCGCCGCCCGGTCCGCGGCCGCGAAGGCGCACGAGGGCGAGGTCACGGCCCGGGGGAGCCTGGCCGAGGTGTACCGGGCGTCGTCCCGCGACAGCGGCCTGGGCCCGCTCGGCGTCGCCCTGCAGGCCGACTCGGTGCCCGACATGGTGGGCCGCAGCGCGGCGGAGCGCGCCGTGCAGCGCAAGATCGGCGGGGCCCTGGCCGAGTACCAGGAGGCGCGGGCCTCCTCGGAGTCCGCCGACGCGCGCTGGACGGCCGCGAAGAAGGAGCTCGACGCGGCGGCCGAGCGGGCCGGGACCGCGTACGACGCCGCCCAGAGCGCCGCGGCGGACCTGGAGGCGCGGACCCGGGCGGCCGAGGCGGACCGGCAGGCGCTGGTCGAGCGGCTCGCGGAGCTGCGCCAGACCAGCGTGCGGGTCGAGCGGGAGCGGGAGGCCGCCCGGGCGGCCGCCGCGGAGGCGGAGCGCGAGGCCGCGGCACGGGCCGAGCTCGAACGGCAGCAGGCGGCCCGGGACGCGGCCCGCGCGGAGGCGCGTGCCGAAGAGGCCGCGCCCTCGCCTGGTGGTTCAGGCGGGTCGGGCGGTTCCAGCGGTTCCGGGTCCGGCTCCGGTTCCGGTGGGGGCGGCGGGGGCGGCACGACGTCGTCCGGCCCGCCCGCTCCGGCCGTCCCGCCGACGTCGGGGGTCACCGCCGGCTCGGCGGGCCGGGGGATCGGCGCGGTGTCCTGGGCCCGGACCAAGATCGGCTCGCCCTACCTGCTCGGCGCCGCGGGGCCGACGTCGTACGACTGCTCGGGCCTGACCATGATGTCGTGGGCGAGCCAGGGCGTGAACATCACGCGGACGTCGCGGTCGCAGTACCTCGCGGTCGGCAAGGTGGGTTACGCGGCGCTGCGCCCCGGCGACCTCATCTTCTACGGCTCGGACCCGGGCGACCCGTCGTCGATCTACCACGTCGCCATGTACACGGGCGGCGGCATGATGATCGAGGCGACGCTGCCGGGGCACCCGCTCTCGGAGAACCCGCTGCGGCTCTCGGGCGCGATGCCCTACGCGGGCCGCCCCTGAACGTGTCAGACGCACAGGTCCCTGGAGGGACCTGTGCGTCTGACACGTAGGGTGCGAGTCGCTCAGTGCTTGTCGTAGTAGCCCGTGTCCTTGGCCCGCTGGATCGAGCGGACGATCTCGGCCTCGGCGTCGGCGCGGCCCACCCAGTGGGCGCCCTCGACGGACTTGCCGGGCTCGAGGTCCTTGTAGACCTCGAAGAAGTGCTGGATCTCCAGGCGGTGGAAGTCCGAGACGTCGTCGATGTCCTGGCGCCACGCCGCGCGCTGGTCACCGGTCGGCACGCACAGCACCTTGTCGTCGCCGCCGGCCTCGTCGCGCATGCGGAACATGCCGAGGGCGCGGCACCGGATCAGGCAGCCCGGGAACGTGGGCTCCTCGAGCAGGACCAGGGCGTCCAGCGGGTCGCCGTCCTCGCCGAGGGTGTCCTCGATGAAGCCGTAGTCGTCCGGGTAGCGCGTCGAGGTGAAGAGCATGCGGTCGAGGCGGATGCGTCCGGTCTCGTGATCCACCTCGTACTTGTTCCGCTGACCCTTGGGGATCTCGATCGTGACGTCGAACTCCACGCCGATGTGCTCCAGTTCTCGATGTTGGTCGCCGAAGTGTCTTACCGCGGCGGCGGTCTTGCGCCTGTCCAGTGTGCCATGCGCGGTGTATCCCGACCCTTACCTGTGGTCAGAACCACTGTCCGTGTTCGGCATAATTCGCAGCGTGCGCGTCACGCGCGGGAGACGGCGGCACGAGTGGGTGAAATTTCCCGTGAATCGCCGTTGTCGTACCCGCCGCGTGGTTTGCCGCGACTAGAGTTGGCTATGGCTTTCACGTGACGATCGAGAGGATGCCCATGGAGTGGGGGTTGCGCTCCGGCGCTGCCGTCGCCGCGGTCGTCGCACTGTTCGGTGGGTACCTGGTGGCGGACGCGTACGACGTCGTCCCCGGCATGCTCACCACTGCCGCACCCTGGCCCGAGCCGAGCCCGTTCCCGTCCGCCCCCGGCGCCGTCGACGGGCCCGCGCCCGCCGCGCTCCTGGAGGATCTCCCGGACGACGCCCCGGTGCCGGACAGCGTCGAGATGCAGCGCCTGGTGAGCGACCTGGCGAAGGACAAGCGGCTCGGTTCCCGCATCGGCGTGGTGGTGGCCGACGGCGCGACGGGCCAGGTGCTCGGCTCGTCGAGCCCCGACAAGCTGATGACCCCCGCGTCCACGCAGAAGCTCTTCACCGGCGTCGCCGCGCTCTCGTCGTCGATCGCGGACAGCACCCTCGACACCAAGGCCGTCCTCGTGGGCGACAACACCGTCGTGCTGGTCGGCGGCGGCGACATGATGCTGTCCGAGGGCAAGGGCGACCCAAACGCGGTTAACGGCCGTGCCGGGCTGGCGGACCTCGCCCAGCAGGTCGCCGCCAAGATCAAGGTCACAGGCGCCACCGAGGTGCGGGTCGCGCTCGACGACACGCTCTTCACCGGCGACCAGATCGCCCCCACGGTCGCCAGCCCCAACATCGCGGCCGGCTACATCGCCCCCGTCTCCTCCGTGGGCGTCAACGTGGGCCTGCTGTCCGACGGCTACACCGACAACGGCCCCCGCGCGTCCGACCCGGGTAAGTACGCCGCCGAGGCGTTCTCCGCGGCCCTGGAGGACCAGGGGCTGACGACGGCCGGGGCCGTGATCGACGAGACCGCCCCGGACGACGCGCGCGTGCTGGGCGAGGTCAGCTCGGCGCCGCTCGCCGAGGTGGTCGGGTTCGCCATGCAGTACTCCGACAACACGATCACCGAGGTGCTCGGGCGGCTCGTCGCGGTGGACGCGGGGCTCCCCGGCTCCAACGACGGCGCCACTCAGGCCGTGATCGCCGCCGCGAAGCGCCTCGGCGTCGACATGACCGGCGCCCGCCTGCGGGACTGCTCCGGGCTCGGCGACGGCTCGTACCTGAGCGGGCAGCAGCTCACGGACCTGCTCGGCGTCATGGTCGACCCGGCCCAGCCCGAGCTGCGCAGCGAGGCCACCGGGATGCCGATCGCCGGGCTCTCCGGGACGCTCGACTCCACCCACGGCCGCTTCACGGGCCTCAACCCCGCCCGCGGGCTGGCGCGGGCCAAGACCGGCAGCCTGCCCAAGGTGCGCGCGCTCGCCGGGACGGTCGTCACGGCCGACGACCGGCTGCTCGTGTTCTCCGTGCTGGCCGACTCGATCCCGGCCAAGCAGACGGTGGGCGCCACGTCCATCTACGACGCCTTCGTGGGCGACCTCGCGGCGTACTCCGCGCAGGGCTGACGCGGTACCGCCCGCGGCCGTTACCGTGGTCCGGTGACCCAGGCCTCCGCAACCCCTCAGATCGTCGACTGGTCGGCGGCAGCACAGATCGCGGCACGTCTCGCCGCGCCCGGCCCCCGGGCGGAGCGCGACGAGCTCGACGCGCTCGTGGCGGGCCTGCGGTCGGCGGCGGGCGACGCCGTCGGGCACGTGCTCGAGACCACGCGCATGACGCCGGTCTCCCCGGGGCCGGACGGCGCCGGGCTGAGCCCGGTCGCGGTCGTGGACCGCGCGACCTGGGCCCGGGCGAACACGCAGTCGATGTCCGTCATGACGGACGGGATCGGCGAGGTCGTGGCCGAGATCTCCCGCAGCGCCACGTCGGCGGGCGCCCAGATGGCCGGCGCCGCCGAGATCGGGGCGGTGCTCGCCCTGCTCAGCGGCCGGGTGCTGGGCCAGTTCGACCCGTACTCCGGGTCCGGCCGCCTGCTGCTGGTCGCCCCCAACGTGCTGCAGGCGGAGCGCGCGCTGGAGGTCCCGGTGGCGGACTTCCGGCTGTGGGTCTGCCTGCACGAGCAGACGCACGCCCTCCAGTTCGCCGCGGCCCCGTGGCTCTCCGAGCACCTGAGCGGGCGCACGCGCGGCCTGGTCACGGGCATGGCCCGCACGTCGGCGGAGCTCGCGAAGGCGCGGTTCGACCGCAAGATCGCCACGATCGGGCGCAGCGTGCTCGACGCCCTGCGCGGCGAGGGCGGCACCATCATGGACGGCATGCTCACGCACGAGCAGAAGGCCGAGCTCGCCGACATCACCGCCGTCATGGCCCTCCTGGAGGGGCACGCCGACGTCATGATGGACGCCGTCGGGCCGCGGGTGGTGCCGTCCGTGCGGCGCATCCGGGCCAAGTTCGAGCGGCGGCGCGACGGCGAGGGCCGCAGCACCTTCGACGTCGTCGTGCAGAAGCTGCTCGGCATGGAGGCCAAGCTCGCGCAGTACCGCGACGGGGCCGCGTTCGTGCGCACCGTGGAGCGGGCCGTGGGCCGCGAGGGGCTCAACGCCGTGTGGGCCGGGCCCGAGAACCTGCCCAGCGCCCGCGAGATCGCCGACGCCCGCGCCTGGGTACGCCGGGTGCACGGCTGACCGTGGCACGGGTCGACCCCGCCGTCGCGGCGGCCCGCACCGCCGTCCGGACGGCGCTGGCCGGCCTGGGCCCCGGCGACCTCGTGCTCGTCGCCTGCTCCGGCGGGGCCGACAGCCTCGCCCTCGCCGCGGCCGTGGCCTTCGAGGCCCGCCGCGTCGGCAGGTCGGTGCGCTCCCGCGGGCACGCCGTCCGGGCGGGGGCGGTGGTCGTGGACCACGGGCTCCAGGAGGGCTCGGCCGACGTCGCCGCGCGGGCCGCCGAGCAGTGCCGCGCCCTGGGCCTGGACCCGGTGCTCGTCCGGCGGCCGGAGCGGCCCGCCCGGCCCGCCCTGTCCGAGGGGCAGGCCCGGCCGGAGCGGCCCGACGGCGCGGGCGCCGGAGGGCCCGAGGCCGCCGCCCGCGAGCTGCGCTACGGCGCGATCGAGGAGGCCGCGGCCCAGACCGGTGCCGTCCGCGTGCTGCTCGGCCACACCCTCGACGACCAGGCGGAGCAGGTGCTGCTCGGCCTCGCCCGGGGCGCCGGCGCCCGGTCGCTCGCCGGGATGCCCCGGGAGCGCGGCATCCTGCGCCGGCCCTTCCTCGGGCTGCGCCGGGCGCAGACCGAGGCCGTGTGCGCGGCGTCGGGCCTGGACTACTGGACGGACCCCACCAACCTGCTGCCCGACGCCGGGTCCGCCGATCGGTTCACGCCGCTGCGCTCGCGGGTGCGGGGGCGCGTGCTGCCGGTCCTGGAGGAGACGCTCGGGCCCGGCGTCGCCGAGGCGCTCGCACGCACGGCGGACCAGCTCCGGGACGACGCCGACCTGCTGGACACCCTCGCGGCCGACCTCCTGGCCGGCGCCCGGGCGGCGGCCGTGCCCGGGCCGGACTCCCAATCTGAGCCCGACTCCGGACCGGGGCTCGACTCCGAACCCGGGGAGGACGCGCTCGACGTCGAGGTGCTGGCGCGGGCCCACCCGGCGCTGCGGCGCCGGGCCCTGCGGCTCGCCGCGCTCGCGGCCGGCTGCCGGCCCACGGACACCACGACGCGGCACGTGGACGCGCTCGACGCGTTCGTCGTGTCCTGGAGCGGCCAGGGTCCCGCCGGGCTCCCGGGCGGCGCACGGGCACGTCGCGCGTGTGGCAGTCTTTTCCTGCGCGCCGCGCCGACCGGGATCTCGGACGGCTGGACCGGCGTCCGACCCCCCACAACGACACAGGAGTGACCCGTGGACAAGTCCGACGTCGGCCCCGACCTCGCAGAGGTTCTGCTCACCGAGGAGCAGCTCAGCAGCAAGCTCGACGAGATGGCCGCCCAGATCGACGCGGACTACGCGGGCAAGGACCTGCTCCTGGTCGGCGTGCTCAAGGGCGCGGTCATGGTGATGGCCGACCTGTCCCGCCGCCTGCACCACAAGGCGCAGATGGACTGGATGGCGGTCTCCTCCTACGGCTCGGGCACCAAGTCCTCCGGGGTGGTGCGCATCCTGATGGACCTGCGCTCGGACCTGACGGGCCGCAACGTGCTCATCGTCGAGGACGTCATCGACTCGGGCCTCACGCTGTCCTGGCTGGTCTCCAACCTGCGCTCACGCGGCCCCGAGTCCGTCGAGATCGCGTCGATGCTCCGCAAGCCGGACGCCGCGCAGGCCGACGTCGACGTGAAGTACCTCGGGTACGACATCCCGAACGAGTTCGTGGTCGGGTACGGCCTCGACTACGCCGAGAACTATCGCAACCTGCCGTTCGTTGCCACCCTGGCACCGCACGTCTACGGCGGCTGAGTCGGTGCCCGTCCCGGGCGGTTCGTCGCGTCCGGGCGAGTGTGGTCCAGGAGTCACATGCTCTGGGCGAACACTCGGGGCTCCTCTCAGGGAGACCATGTAGTTTCGACGGATACATCTTGCGCGAGCGGAGGGAAACGGGGCTCGGTCCCCGTCGCCGATGAACATCAAGAAGCTTCTGAGTGGGCCTGTCATCTGGATCCTGGTCGCCTTGGTCGTGGTGACGCTGGCCATCTCGGCACTGAACCAGCCCAATGTCTCGCGAATCGAGACGTCACAGGGGATCGAGCTGCTGAACGGCAGCACCGTCGAGCACGCCCTCATGGTGGACGGCGAGCAGCGCGTCGAGCTCGAGCTCTCGAAGGCGTACAAGTCGACCGAGGGTGAGGGCGACGCCGCCGAGGAGGTCGACCACGGCAAGACGGTCGAGTTCTTCTACACGCAGCCGCAGGGCGACCGCGTCGAGGACGCCATCGTCAAGTCCGACCCGTCCGGCGGGTTCGACTCGGAGGTGCCGCAGCCCAGCTTCTGGTCCTCCATGCTGTCGGTGCTGATCCCGTTCCTCCTGATCGGTGTCGTGTTCTGGTTCCTGCTGTCGCGGGCCCAGGGTGGCGGCAACCGGGTCATGGGCTTCGGCAAGTCCAAGGCCAAGCTCGTCAGCAAGGACACCCCGCAGGTGACCTTCGCCGACGTCGCCGGCGCGGACGAGGCCGTGGAGGAGCTCCAGGAGATCAAGGAGTTCCTGGCCGAGCCGGCCAAGTTCCAGGCCGTGGGCGCGAAGATCCCCAAGGGCGTGCTGCTGTACGGCCCGCCCGGTACCGGTAAGACGCTCATCGCGCGTGCCGTCGCCGGCGAGGCCGGCGTGCCGTTCTACTCGATCTCCGGCTCGGACTTCGTCGAGATGTTCGTCGGCGTCGGCGCCAGCCGCGTGCGCGACCTCTTCGAGCAGGCCAAGCAGAACTCGCCCGCGATCATCTTCGTCGACGAGATCGACGCCGTAGGCCGCCACCGCGGTGCCGGCATGGGTGGCGGGCACGACGAGCGCGAGCAGACGCTGAACCAGATGCTCGTCGAGATGGACGGCTTCGACGTCAAGACGAACGTCATCCTGATCGCCGCGACGAACCGCCCCGACATCCTCGACCCGGCGCTGCTGCGCCCGGGCCGCTTCGACCGCCAGGTCGCCGTGGAGGCCCCGGACCTCAAGGGCCGTGAGGCGATCCTCAACGTGCACGCGCAGGGCAAGCCGATGGTCCCGGAGGTGGACCTCGCGGCCGTCGCGCGGCGTACCCCCGGCTTCACGGGTGCCGACCTGGCGAACGTGCTCAACGAGGCCGCGCTGCTCACCGCGCGCAGCGGTGCCCAGCTCATCGACGACCGCGCCCTCGACGAGGCGATCGACCGCGTCGTGGCCGGACCGCAGAAGCGCACGCGCGTCATGCAGTCCAAGGAGCAGAAGATCACGGCCTACCACGAGGGCGGCCACGCCCTGGTGGCCGCGGCGATGCGCTACACGGACCCCGTCACCAAGGTGACGATCCTGCCGCGTGGCCGTGCCCTGGGCTACACGATGGTCATGCCGCTCGAGGACAAGTACTCGACCACGCGCAACGAGCTGCTCGACCAGCTCGCCTACGCGATGGGCGGGCGCGTCGCCGAGGAGATCGTGTTCCACGACCCCACCACGGGCGCCTCGAACGACATCGAGAAGGCCTCGGCCATCGCGCGCAAGATGGTGACCGAGTACGGCATGAGCGAGCGGGTCGGCGCCATCAAGCTCGGCACCAGCTCGGGCGAGCCGTTCCTGGGCCGTGACTACGGGCACGAGCGGGACTACTCCGAGGCCGTCGCCGGCACCATCGACAACGAGGTGCGCAAGCTCGTCGAGGCCGCGCACGACGAGGCGTGGGAGGTGCTGACCCAGTACCGCGACGTGCTCGACGACCTGGTGCTGCGCCTGCTCGAGAAGGAGACGCTGAACCAGAAGGAGCTCGCGGACGTCTTCGAGCCCGTCGAGAAGCGTGCCGCGCGCGACGTCTGGCTCTCCAGCGAGCAGCGCACCGTCCACACGCGGGGCCCGGTCCTGACGCCCAAGGAGGTGGCGGCCCAGAACGGCCACACCTCCGTGGTGCCGCAGGACGAGGCCGTCGTGGACGCGCCGACGCCGTCGGACGACGTCCACCCCGACCCGTCGAACTGACCGGAGCACCACGATGACCGACGGGTCGATCAGCCCCTTGTCGACGCCCGTGCGGCGTGCGGCGGACATCCCGCCGTACGACGCCGCACGGGCCGAGGCCGCGGTGCGCGAGCTCCTCCTCGCCGTCGGCGAGGACCCGGAGCGGGAGGGCCTGCGCGAGACGCCGGCCCGCGTCGCCCGGGCGTACCAGGAGATCTTCGCGGGCCTGCGGCAGGAGCCGGAGGACGTGCTGACCACCACGTTCGACCTCGGTCACGAGGAGATGGTGCTGGTCAAGGACATCGAGGTGTACTCCACCTGCGAGCACCACCTGGTGCCGTTCCACGGCGTCGCGCACGTGGGGTACATCCCGAACGTGGACGGCCGCATCACGGGGCTGAGCAAGCTCGCGCGCCTGGTCGAGGTGTACGCCCGCCGTCCGCAGGTCCAGGAGCGCATGACCACCCAGATCGCGGACTCCCTGGTGGAGCTGCTCGAGCCGCGCGGCGTGCTCGTCGTGGTGCAGTGCGAGCACCTGTGCATGTCCATGCGGGGCGTGCGCAAGCCCGGCTCCCGCACGATCACCTCCGCGGTGCGCGGCGTCATGCGGGACGGGGCGACGCGGGCCGAGGCGATGAGCCTCATTCTCGGGAAGTGACGGTGTCCGCCGCCGTCCGCTCTTCCACCCGGGACGCTCGGGTACACGGCCTGCCCCAGCTTTCCGGGGCAGGCCGCACCCTCGTGATGGGTGTGGTCAACGTCACCCCGGACTCGTTCTCGGACGGCGGGGAGTGGTTCGAGCCGTCCGCGGCCGTCGCGCACGGGCTGGAGCTGCTCGGCGAGGGCGCGGACATCCTGGACGTGGGCGGCGAGTCCACCCGGCCCGGGTCGGTGCGCGTACCGCAGGACCAGGAGCTGGCGCGGGTGCTGCCCGTGATCGAGCGGCTCGCCGCGCACGGCGCCGTCGTCAGCGTGGACACCACGCGCGCGGCCGTCGCGGAACGTGCGGTGGCCGCCGGCGCCCGCATCGTGAACGACGTCTCCGGCGGGCTCGCCGACCCGGAGATGGGCCGCGCGGTCGCCGAGACCGGCGCCGCCTACGTGGCGATGCACTGGCGCGGCCACGCGGACGTCATGGACGACCTCGAGGTGTACGACGACGTCGTGGCCGACGTCCGCGACGAGCTCGCGGCCCGCATGGCCGCGCTGCACGACGACGGGGTCCGGCCCGACCAGCTGATCCTCGACCCGGGGCTCGGCTTCGCCAAGGCCGGGGTGCTGAACTGGCCGCTGCTGGCCCACCTCGACGCGCTGCACCAGCTCGGCCGCCCGGTGCTCGTCGGCGCCTCGCGCAAGCGGTTCCTCGGCCACCTGCTCGCGGACCAGGCCGGACGCCCGGCACCGCCGCGGGCGCGCGACGACGCGACCGCCGCCATCTCGGCGCTGTCGGCGGCCGCGGGCGCCTGGTGCGTCCGCGTGCACACCGTCCGGGCGAGCGTCGACGCCGTCAAGGTCGCCGCCGCGTGGACCGCCGCCGACGGCGACGCCCGGGTAGGGTCGCCGGGGACTTCTTCCCGATCCGCACCGGAGGCATTGACTTCCACCGTGGCCTTGACCACAGAATCGTGGACGGCCGGGGGACAAGACATGCCAACCTGGCAGGATTCCGGTGCAGGCAACGACGATGGGGGAGGACCACGGTGACCACAGCGTTCGGAACGGGCGTCACAGGCCCGGACGGCCATCAGCTGGACCAGATCCAGCTGAGCGGCGTGAGCGCGCGGGGGTACCACGGTGTGCTGCCGTCGGAACGGCAGACCGGCCAGGAGTTCCGGGCCGACGTCGTGCTGTACATGGACGCGCGCCCCGCGGCCGCCGGCGACGACCTGGCCCGCACCGTGAGCTACGCGGACGTCGCGGCCGACGTCCACGACATCCTGAAGGGCGACCCCGCCGACCTCATCGAGACGGTCGCGGAGCGCATCGCCGCCGCGGTGCTGGCCCGCCCGCAGATCGAGGCCGTGGACGTGCGGGTGCACAAGCCGCACGCGCCCATCCCGGTGCCGTTCGCCGACGTCGAGGTGGCGATCCGCCGCGACCGCACCCGCGTGCCCGTCGTGGCCGCGCCGGCGGCGCTGCACGGGCTGGAGCCGGCCGCCGACGCCGTCCCGGCCGAGCTCGAGCCGCAGGACTTCGAGCCCGTCGCCCGGCCCGTGGCCGAGGAGCCGGAGCCGTTCCGGCCCGAGCCGTACGAGCCGTACCAGCCGGTCGAGCAGTCGGCCCCCGTCGCCCAGCCGGCCGTCGAGGAGCCCGAGCCGCTCCCCGTGCCCGAGCTCATCGCGCCCGAGCCGCTCGGGGTCATCCCCGCGGCGTGGGAGCTGCAGGCCGAGGCCCCGGCGCAGCCCGAGCAGCGCGAGAACCTCGCCAAGGAGCCGGTGTTCCAGCAGGGCGAGCAGTTCCAGCCCGAGGAGCAGTTCCAGCGGGGCGAGCCGTTCCAGCCGCAGGAGCAGTTCGAGCCCGAAGAGCAGTTCCAGCCGCAGGAGCAGTTCCAGCAGGGCGAGGCCTTCCAGCCGCAGGAGCAGTTCCAGCCCCAGGAGCAGTTCACCCCGCAGGAGCAGTTCACGCCCGAGACCGCGTTCGAGCCGGTCCAGCAGTACGAGTCCCTCCAGGGGCTCGACCAGCGGCCGGGGATCGACCAGCGGAACAGCTTCGACCAGCAGCTCCAGCAGTTCGAGCCGCAGCAGTACGACCAGGCGCAGTACGACCAGCCGCAGCAGGGCTTCGAGCAGCAGCCGTTCGAGCAGCAGCGCCGTGACGCGCAGCCGAACCAGTACGACCAGATGTTCGAGCAGCAGTACGACCAGGGCGACATGGAGACGACCCGGGTGTCGGCGGCGGTCCCCGACCCCGCCGTCGGGCAGCCGGAGCCGGCCTTCGCCCAGGAGCAGTTCGCCCAGGAGCAGTACCCGCAGGAGCAGCAGTACCAGGCGGAGCCCCGCGACCGGTTCGACGAGGTGCCCGCCGGGTACGTCGAGGTGGTCGTCGCCATCGGCGCCAACCTGGGTGACCCCCAGGCGACCATGCGGTCCGCGGTCGCCGAGCTGGACCGGGTGCCCGGGGTGCAGATCACCGACGTGTCGCCGCTGGCCCGCACGGCCGCCGTCGGCGGGCCGGAGGACCAGCCCGACTACCTGAACGCGGTGCTGCTGGCCCGTACGACGCTCTCGGCGCGCGCGCTGCTGCAGGCCTGCCTGGAGGTCGAGAACCTGCACGGCCGCACCCGCGAGGAGCGCTGGGGCGCCCGCACGCTCGACGTCGACCTGATCACGTACGGCACGCTGACCGACTCCGCCGAGGACATCGAGATCCCGCACCCGCGGGCCCACGAGCGCGCCTTCGTGCTGGAGCCCTGGTCGCAGATCGCGCCGGAAGCAGTGCTGCCCGGCCTGGGCGGCGGGCCCGTGGGCCAGCTCGCGGCGACCGCACCCGACCGGACCGGCATCCGCTGGCTCGCGCTCGACTGGCTGACCGACCCCGAGCCGGAGCAGGGCAGCGGTGGGCCCACCGTCTCGAACCAGCCCGCCGTGGCCGACGACGGTCAGGACGGGCGCTCCGCCGAGATGCCGCCGGCCCTGCCCCCGTCGCTCCCGCCGAGCGGGCGCCCGAAGGCCTCGCCCGGCGGCCCCGTGGTCGAGGTGCCCGGCGGCGGTCAGCCGCAGGCGCACCACAGCGGCCCCGTGGACCTGGACGGACCCCCGCAGCAGGACCCGTACGCGGGCGGCACCCACCCGCAGGCCTACTCCAGCGGACCCGTGCAGGGCCCCGGCGGCTCCGTGCCGATCCCGCACCAGGCGCAGGCCGCCCCCGTGGCGCCGCCGGCCGGCGTGCCGGGTACCGGCTCGCCCGTGCCGCCGCCCGAGGAGGCACTCGTCCCGGCCCCGCCGGCGCCGATCGCCCCCCGCGCGGTCCGGGACACGGCCCACGAGGAGCCGGCGCACGAGCCGCTGCCGCCGGGCTCCCCGGCGCCCGCCAAGCCCGTCTTCGCCCCGGTCAACCCGTCGCGCCAGCAGAGCGGCGTGTTCCCGCCGATGAACGGCGCCCCGCAGGAGCCCTCGTCACCGGTGTTCGCCCCGGTCGGCCCGCCCCCGAACGGCGCGTCCGACGCGGACCGGAACGGCCAGTCGAACGGCCACTCCGGCGGCCACTCGAACGGGCAGCTCAACGGGCTGCGGGACGCCTACGACAACGACCACACGGTGATCCGGGTCCCGGGCTACGCGACCGAGCAGTCGCTCCCGCCGTCGGACGGCCCGATCGACTCGGTGCCCTCGTGGGTGCCGGTGCGGGACGAGCGCGGGCGCGACGCCTGACATGCGCAGAACCCCGGTCCGGTCCTTGATCGCAGTCCTCGTGGCTGTCGCGGTGGTCGGTTGGCTCGTGCTGCGCGCCCTCGAGTCGCGCTCCGTGTACCTGCCCGTCGTGCCCTGGCTCGTCGACGTCGCGATCCTGGTGCTGGCCGGCGGCGTCTTCTGGTCGGGGTGGGCCGTGCGGGCCTACCAGAAGGGCAAGCGCCCCAGCCTCGACGGCATCCGGGCCGCCCGGACGCTCGTCCTGGCGAAGGCCGCGGCCCTGACCGGCTCCCTCCTGGGCGGCTGGTACCTGGCGCAGGTGCTGGTGGTGCTCGGCGACCTCGCGATCGAGCCGCGCCGCGACCGCGCGGTCGCGGCCGCCGTGGCCGTGCTGTGCTCGGTCGCGCTGGCCGTCGTCGGCCTGGTCGTGGAGAAGTTCTGCGAGCTGCCGCCGTCGGACAAGGACCGCAACGGGTCCGAGGAGGACGGGTCGCCGGCGCCTGCCTGACGCCTCGCTACCCACCGGAACGGGTCTGCGGAACAATGGGCAGCATGACCAGCCCATTCGAACCGCACGACGTGACCTGGAACCGCGTGTCCCCGCGGCTCGTGACGGCCCGGCTGGTCCCGGGCGCCATCAGCCTCGGCATACCCGCGGTCATCGGCGTCGCCCTCGCGGTGACCGTCAGCCCGTGGTTCTGGATCCTCGCGGGCGTGCCCGCCCTCTCCCTGCTGTGGTCGGTCCTGCTGGTCCCGCGGCAGGTCCGCGCGATCGGGTACGCCGAGCGCGACGACGACCTGCTCATCCGCAAGGGCGTCATGTTCCGGTCGATGGTCGTGGTGCCCTACGGCCGCATGCAGTACGTGGACGTCGAGGCCGGGCCGCTCGACCGCAAGCTCGGCCTGGCCAAGGTGCAGCTCCACACGGCGTCGGTCGGCACCGACGCCCAGATCCCCGGCCTGCCGCCGGACGAGGCGGCACGCCTGCGTGACCGCCTGGCGTCCCGCGGCGAGGCCCGGCTGGCGGGGCTGTGAGCGCGGAAC
Organism: Promicromonospora sukumoe; assembly: GCF_014137995.1. Taxonomy (NCBI): domain Bacteria; kingdom Bacillati; phylum Actinomycetota; class Actinomycetes; order Micrococcales; family Promicromonosporaceae; genus Promicromonospora; species Promicromonospora sukumoe. Next base: position 1,081,929 of record NZ_JACGWV010000002.1, on the reverse strand, counting down.
CGCAGCCCGGCACGGACCCTGCCACGTCGGACCCTGCTCCGACGGACCCCGCCACGTCGGACCCCGTCACGACGGACTCCACCGAGAACCTCCAGTGGCGGCGCGTCCACCCGATCACCCCCCTGGTGCGGGGCTGGGCGGTGGTCGGCGCCGCGGTGGTCATCCTGGGGCAGCAGAGCATCGAGGGCGGGCCGCGCGGCGGCCTCATCGCCCTGGTGTCCGGCGAGTACTGGTGGACGCTGCTCGCGGCGCTGGCCGCCGTCGCGCTCGTGGGCTGGGGCTACTCGACGCTGGCCTGGCGCATGACGACGTTCGCCGTCGGCGAGGAGACCGTGCACCTGCGGCGCGGCATCCTGTTCCGGCAGCAGCGGCACGCTCGGCTGGACCGGCTCCAGTCGGTGGACATCCGGCAGCCCCTGGTGGCCCGGTTCTTCGGGCTGTGCGAGCTCACCCTGGAGACGGCGGGCGGCACCGACTCCGGCGTCGCCATCGGATTCCTCAAGGGGGCCGACGCCGACGAGCTGCGCGCCGAGCTCCTCGCCCGTGCGGCGGGCCTCAAGGTGGCGGACCGGCGTCAGGTGGCCCCGGCCGCGCCGGCGCCGTCCGACGCGGTGAGCGCGCCCGTCCCGGAGGGGACGGCGCCCCAGGACGCCGGCGCCCCCGTCCAGGACGCGCCGCCCCAGCCCGCGCCCGCGGGCAGCCTCGAGGCGCCCCAGGTGCCCGTGCTCAGCGTGCCCCTGGGCCGGCTGATCGCGTCCGTGGTGCGCTCCGGGGCGATGATCACGCTGCTCGTCTGGGCCCTCGGGGTCGTCGTCGTGATGATCGCGACGGGCGAGTTCGCCGTCATCTCCGCCTCCCTGCCCGCGGTGCTGGGCGCCGGCGGCTACCTGTTCAACCGGATCACCGGCGAGTTCGACTTCCGGGTGGCCATCTCGCCCGACGGCGTCCGCCTGCGGCACGGCATGCTGGAGACGCGCTCCCAGACCATCCCGCCCGGCCGCGTGCAGGCCGTCCGCCTGGTGCAGAGCGTGCTGTGGCGGGGCCGGGACTGGTGGCGCGTCCAGGTGAACGTGGCCGGCTACGGCGGCGAGAGCGAGGAGAAGAACAGCGTGCTGCTCCCGGTCGGCACCCGCGAGGAGGCGCTCACCGTGCTCTCCCTCGTGCTGCCCGACCTCGGCGTCGACGAGCCGCGCCGCGTTTTGGACGCGGGCCTGGACGGCGACTCCCGGACGGAGAGCGTCTACATCACCGCTCCGCGCCGGACGCGCATACTGGACCCGGTGGCATGGCGCCGCAACGGGTTCACCGTGACGGGCCGCGCGCTGCTGCTGCGCCGGGGGCGCATGGTCAAGATCCTGGACGTGGTGCCCCACGAGCGGACGCAGTCGCTGGCCCTGAGCCAGGGGCCGTGGCAGCGCCGGCTGGGCGTGGCCTCGTTCCAGGTGCACTCCACGGAGGGCCCGGTGCACCCGGAGGTGCCGCACCTCGAGGCCGCGGACGCGGCGCAGCTCATGACCGAGCAGGCCCGGCGGGCCCGCACCGCGCGTGCGGCCGCCGGTCCCGAACGCTGGATGGAACGACAGGGGGAGTGACCCGTGAGTGACCCCGACGAGGCGGGCCGCAGGCCTGGCCGGCTGGGTGTCGGATTGGTGGGCGGGGGACGCGTGGGCGCGGTGCTCGGCAACGCGCTGCGGGCCGCGGGCCACGCGGTGGTCGGCGCGAGCGGCATCTCGGAGGACTCCCGGGAGCGCATCGAGACGCTCCTGCCCGGCGTCCCCAACCTCGAGGTGCCCGACGTCGTGGAGCGGGCCGAGCTCGTGCTCCTCGCGGTGCCCGACGACGCCCTGGAGACCCTGGTCTCCGGCCTCGCCGAGACCGGGGCCTGGCAGCCCGGCCAGCTCGCGATCCACACGTCCGGGCGCTTCGGCACCGCCGTGCTGGAGCCCGCCCGGCTGGGCGGCGCGATCCCGCTCGCGATCCACCCCGCGATGACGTTCACCGGCACGTCGCTGGACCTCGCGCGCCTGGAGGGCTGCACGTTCGCCGTGACCGCCCCGGCGCCGGTGCTGCCCATCGGGCAGGCGCTCGTGGTCGAGATCGGCGGCGAGCCCGTGGTCGTGGACGAGCAGGCCCGCGGGCTGTACCACGCCGCGCTCGCGCACGGCGCGAACCACCTCGTGGTGCTCGTCGCGCAGGCCGCGCAGGCGCTGGAGGCGGCCGGTGTCGAGCTGCCCGGTCGGGTGCTCGCGCCCCTGCTCTCGGCGGCCCTGGAGCAGGCGACGCGGTCCGCGGACGCGCGCGACGGCGTCGGGCCGGGGGCCATCTCCGCACTGACGGGACCCGTGTCCCGGGGCGACGTCGGCACCGTGCGACGGCACCTGACCGAGCTCAGCGCGCTCGCCGCCGAGAGCGGCGCCACCGACGTGCCCGACAGCTACACCGAGCTCGCCCGCGGGGCCACGCGCCGCGCGCTGGCGAGCCACCGCATCGGCGACACCGCCGCACAGGCCCTGCTGGACGTGCTGGACGGCGCCAGCGGGGAGTCGCACGCCGGAAGGAACAGACCGTGAGCACCGAGACCACGACCCCCTCCGGTGCGGGACCCGCGCAGCGCACCCCGCTCGTGGTCCGCACCCGCCCCGAGCTCCAGGACGCGCAGATGCGCTGGGCCCTCAGCGGTCCCCTGGAGGGCGCCGGGCCCGACGCCGGGCCGGGACAGCGCGCCGTCGTCATGACCATGGGCGCGCTGCACGAGGGGCACCTGGAGCTGGTGCGCCGGGCGCGCGCCGAGGCCGGGCCCAACGGCCAGGTCGTCGTCACGATCTTCGTGAACCCGCTCCAGTTCGGCGCGGGCGAGGACCTGGACAAGTACCCGCGCGACCTGGAGGGCGACGTCGCGCGGCTCGCCGGGGTCGGGGCCGACGTCGTCTTCGCGCCCACGCCCGACGTCGTCTACCCGGACGGCGACCCCGTGGTGCGGGTGTCCGCCGGGCGGGTCGGCGAGGTGCTGGAGGGCGAGTTCCGCCCCGGGCACATGGACGGCGTGCTCACCGTGGTGCTCAAGCTGATGCACCTGGTGCGGCCCGACGTCGCGCTGTTCGGCGAGAAGGACGCCCAGCAGCTCCTGGCCGTGCGCCGCATGGTGCGCGACCTGGAGGTGCCCGTCGAGGTCGTGGGCGTGCCGACGGTGCGCGAGCCCGACGGCCTGGCCCTGTCCTCGCGCAACGCCTACCTGGCGCCCGACGAGCGCGAGCAGGCCCTGACGCTGTCGCGCGCGCTGCGGGCGGGGGCCGCCGCCGCGGACCGCGGGGCGGCGGGTGTGATCAACGACGCGCGCGAAGTGCTGGACGGGGCCGACGGCGTCGTGGTCGACTACCTGGCGCTCGTCGACCCGGTGACCGTGGACGCGGTCACCGACGACTTCTCCGGCCCCGCGCTGCTGCTCGTGGCCGCACGGGTGGGTTCCACCCGCCTGATCGACAACCAGGCCGTCGAGGTCTCGCCAGAGGTCCAGAGGTAACACCATGAGCACCACCGAGCACCGTCCGCCCGTCGGCCGTCCCGCCTCGCTGCAGCGGCCGATGATGATCTCCAAGATCCACCGCGCCACCGTGACGCAGGCGGACCTGCACTACGTCGGGTCCATCACCGTGGACGCCGACCTGCTCGACGCCGCCGACCTCGTCCCCGGCCAGCAGGTCGACGTGGTCGACGTGACCAACGGCGCCCGGCTGACCACCTACGTGATCCCGGGCGAGCCCGGCTCCGGGCAGATCTGCATCAACGGCGCGGCGGCCCACCTGGTCAGCCCGGGCGACGTGGTCATCCTGATCGGCTACGGCATGCTCTCCGACCACGACGCACGCACGTTCCTGCCGCACGTCGTGTTCGTCGACGGCGACAACCGCATCGTCGAGATCAACGACGAGCCCGGGCACGTGCCCGACGGGTACGGGCTGGAGGAGAGCGGCCTGCCGATCGAGCCGTTCCAGCACGCGGGCCTGGTGCGTACGGCGTCGGGCCGGGCGTGAGCAGCACTCCCGGACCGGGCCCGCGGCTGGCCCGGTCCCTCGCGGCGCCCGCGCCCGGCTGGACCGTCGAGGCCGACGCGATCGTCGTCGGCTCCGGGATCGCGGGCCTGACGGCGGCGCTGGAGCTGCGCACCCGCGTGCCGCGCGTGGTGCTGGTGACCAAGGGCGAGCTGTCCTCGGGCTCGACGGTGTGGGCGCAGGGCGGCATCGCCGCGGCGCTCGACCCGTCCGACTCGCCCGAGGCGCACCTGGCGGACACGCTCGCCGCCGGCGGCGGCCTGGCCGACCCGGAGGCCGTGCGGGTGCTGGTCACCGAGGGCCCGGAGCGGGTGCGCGAGCTCGTCGCGCGCGGCGCCGTCTTCGACAAGGCGGCCGACGGTGACATCGCGCTCACCCGCGAGGGCGGCCACCACGCCGACCGCATCGCCCACGCGGGCGGCGACGCCACGGGCGCGGAGATCTCCCGCGCGCTGGTCGCGCAGATCGAGGCCGTGCGGCACGACCCGGGCATCGAGGTGGTCGAGAACGCGCTCGTGCTGGACGTGCTGACCACGGTCGGCGGGCGGGCCTGCGGTGTGACCCTGCACGTCCGGGGCACGGGCTCGCGCGACGGCGTCGGCGCCGTGCTGGCGCCGGCCGTCGTGCTGGCGACCGGCGGGATCGGGCAGGTGTTCCGGTCGTCCACCAACCCGGCCGGCGCGACGGGCGACGGTATCGCCGCCGCGCTCCGGGCCGGGGCCGTGCTGGGCGACCTGGAGTTCGTCCAGTTCCACCCGACCGTGCTGTGGCTGGGCTCGGGCGCCAAGGGCCAGCTCCCGCTCATCTCCGAGGCGGTGCGCGGCGAGGGTGCCCTGCTGCTCGACGTCAACGGGCACCGGTTCATGCCGGGCGTGCACGAGATGGCCGAGCTGGCGCCGCGGGACGTCGTCGCGCACGCGATCGTGCGGCAGATGGCCGCCACCGGGGCCGACAACGTGCTGCTCGACGCCCGCCACCTGGGTCGGGAGTTCCTCCGGACGCGGTTCCCCACGATCAACGCGCGGCTGCTGGAGGCCGGCATCGACTGGTCCGAGGAGCCGGTGCCCGTGGCGCCCGCGCAGCACTACCACTCCGGCGGCGTGGTGACCGACCTCGACGGGCGGTCCTCGGTGGACGGGCTGTACGCGGTCGGCGAGGTCGCGTGCACCGGCGTGCACGGGGCCAACCGGCTCGCGTCGAACTCGCTGCTGGAGGGCATCGTGTTCGCCTCCCGCGCGGCCCGCGACATCGTGGACCGGTTCGAGACCGGCGACCTGAAGCCGGGGGAGCCGGTTGCCCGGCCGGGCGGGGCGGCGCTGGTCGCGGCCGCCGCGAGGTCGCGGATCCAGAAGGTCACGTCCGCCGGGGCTGGCGTGATCCGGTCGGCCCGGTCGCTGGCCGACGCCGACGAGCGGCTGGGCGCCGTCCGCGCGGACGCGCACCGCGCCGCCGACGTCGTGGCCGAGCCCCAGGCCGCCGAGTGGGAGACCACCAACGTGCACCTGGTCGCCCGCGCGCTGACCCGCGCGGCGTGGCTGCGCGAGGAGACCCGCGGCGGCCACTACCGCACGGACTTCCCGCGGCCCGACGACGCCTGGCGGCGGCGGGTGCTGGTCCGGCTGGACGACGACGGGGTGCTGACGACCCTGCCGTCGTAGCCTCCCGTCGGCCGCCGAGGACTGACTTTCGTTCAGCAGGCCGCAGCCGACCGTTTCCCACCGGGTGATGGTCGGCTGTGGCCTGCTGAACCGGAGTCAGCCCGAGGTGACCGGCTCAGGCGACCGTGATGTGGGCGATCGGGGTCGCCGGGGTGATCTGGGTGCCCTCCGCGGCCTCGTGGTGCAGCACGCCCGCGGTGTCGGCCACGAGCTGCGACTCCATCTTCATGGCCTCGACGACGGCGACGGGCTGGCCGTCCGCGACGGTCTCGCCGTCGGGCACGAGCCAGCGGACCAGGGTGCCGGGCATGGCCGCGAGCAGGGGCGAGGGGCCGTCGACCTCCGCCGTGCCCGACGACGGGTTGCCGGCGGTCCCGCCGCCGCCGTCCGCGCCCCGTCCCGGGAGTCCGAGCCCGATGACGCCCGGTGTCCGCACCCGGTGCCTGCGGCCGTCGATCTCGACCCAGGTGTCCACGACCCCCGGCTCGGTGACTGGTGCGGCGAGCGACTGCGGGTCGATCGACGCGAGCAGCTCGGTCTCTATCCACTGGGTGTGGACGGCGAAGCCGCGCTCCTCCGTCCCCGTGAACGCGGGGTCCGCCAGCACCGCCCGGTGGAACGGCAGCACCGTGGGCACGCCCTCCACCACGGTCTCCGCGGCGGCGCGCCGGGCCCGGGCGAGCGCCGCGTCCCGGGTGGGTCCCCAGACGACGACCTTGGCGAACAGCGAGTCGAACTCGCCGGGGATCACCGAGCCGGACTCGATACCGGCGTCGACCCGGACCCCCGGGCCGGCCGGCGGCACGAAGCGCTCGACGCGTCCGGGGCCCGGCAGGAACCCGCGCGCCGGGTCCTCGGCGTTGAGCCGCAGCTCGATCGCGTGCCCGGACGGCGCCGGGTCCTCGGTCACGGACAGGGGCAGGCCGCTCGCGACGCGGAGCTGCTCCACGACGAGGTCCAGGCCGGTGGTCTCCTCCGTCACGGGGTGCTCCACCTGGAGCCGGGTGTTCACCTCCAGGAACGAGAGCGTGCCGTCCGCCCCGAGCAGGAACTCGACGGTGCCCGCGCTCCGGTAGCCGGCCGCGGCGCACAGGGCGCGGGCCGACTCGTGCACCCGGGCGCGCACGGCGTCGTCCAGGAACGGCGCGGGCGCCTCCTCGACCAGCTTCTGGTTGCGCCGCTGCAGCGAGCAGTCGCGGGTGCCCGCGACCACCACGTGGCCGTGGCCGTCGGCGATGACCTGCGCCTCGACGTGCCGGGGTCGCTCCAGGAACCGTTCCACGAAGCACTCGCCCCGGCCGAACGCGGCCTCGGCCTCCCGGCGCGCGGCCTCGAAGAGCTCCGGCACCTCCTCCAGCGTCCGCGCGACCCGCATGCCGCGCCCGCCGCCGCCGTGCGCGGCCTTGATCGCCAGCGGGAGCCCGTGCTCCTCGGCGAAGGCCAGCGCGGCGGCGGCGTCGGGCACCGGCCCGTCGGAGCCCGGGACGAGGGGCGCGCCCACCTTCCGCGCCAGGTCGCGGGCCGCGATCTTGTCGCCGAGCAGCTCGATGGTCGCCGACGTCGGCCCCACCCACACCAGTCCCGCCTCCTCGGCCGCGCGGGCCGCGGCCGGGCTCTCCGAGAGGAAGCCGTAGCCGGGGTGCACGGCGTCCGCCCCGGCGCGGCGGGCGACGTCGAGCAGCTTGCCGACCGACAGGTACGTCTCCGCGGCGGTGCGCCCGTCCAGGGCCCAGGCCTCGTCGGCCAGGCGGACGTGCGGGGCGTCGGCGTCGCCGTCGGCGTAGACCGCGACGGACCGGAGGCCGAGGTCGGCGCAGGCCCGGACCACGCGGACCGCGATCTCGCCCCGGTTCGCGACGAGGACGGTACGGATCATGGCGTGCCTCCAGGGGTGTTGCGGATCGTGAGGCGGACGCGCGCGCCCGCCGGGAGCTGGCCGGCGAGCGGCACCTGGTCCGCGGCGACCGCCGCGATCACGGGATACCCGCCGGTGAGGGGATGGTCGGCCAGGAACAGCACCGGCAGGCCGTCCGGCGGCACCTGGATCGCGCCGGTGACGCAGCCCTCGCTCGGCAGCTCGGTGTCCCGACGCTCCGGGAGCCGGGTCAGCGCTTCGCCGTCCAGGCGGAGACCGATCCGGTTGGACCGCGGCGTCACGAGCCAGTCCTGGCCGGTCAGCAGGTCGATCGTGGCGGTGTCGAACCAGTCGTCGCGCGGCCCGAGCACGATGGTGAGCTCCGTGGTCTCGCCGGGGGCCGGGAGTTCGTCCGGGGTTGGGCCGGGTGCCGGTGCCGGTGCCGGCGGTGGCGGCGCGGCAGCGGGCAGGCCGCGGTCGGGCGCGCCCACCGGCAGCACGTCGCCGGAGCCGAGCGGGTCGGGGCCCAGCCCGGCGAGCACGTCGGTGGCCCGGCTGCCGAGCACCGGCGGCACGTCGATCCCGCCGCGTACGGCCACGTAGGCACGGACGCCGCGGGCGGGTGCGGCGAGCCGGAGCTCGTCGCCGTCGTCCAGGGCGAAGGGCTCACCGGGCCGGGGCCGGCGTACGCCGTGGGCACCGTTGCCGGGCCGGCGCGCTCCGGGGCCGTCAGTTCCGTCCCGGCGGGCCCCGGGGCCGTCGCCCCCGGGCCGCACCACCAGGTCGCCCGCAGCCCCCGTCACCGCGAGCACCTGCGGGCCCCGGGCGCGCAGCCGCAGCCCGCCCACCGACTCGATCACGGCGGCGTCCGTGGGGTTGCCGACGGCCCGGTTGGCCGCGCGCAGGCTCGGCCGGTCCAGCGCCCCGGACGCCGACACGCCGGCCCCTTCGGCCCCGCCGCGCCCCAGATCCTGCACGAGCGCCTGCGCCCCACCGCTCACGACCTCCAGCCCGAGCTGTTGACCACAGCGGTTGCTGCCAGGAACCGGGTCGTCGTGGCAGCAACTGCTGTGGTCAACACCGGCCGTCGGAGGCGGCGTCGGCGATGGCGGAGCAGGCGAGGTCGGCGGCACGGCCGCAGGCGGCGGCGCAGACACGGGCGCCCGCGACAGGGCCGCCGTCGACGTGAAGCGGACCGTGTCGCCGGGCAGCAGCAGGGCCGGGCGCTCGCGGGTCACGTCCCAGACCGGGGCGTCGGTGCGGCCCAGGAGCTGCCAGCCGCCCGGGCTCTCCCGCGGGTAGACCCCGCTGTACGGCCCGGCCAGGGCCACCGACCCGGCCGGCACCCGTGTGCGTGGACTCGACCGGCGGGGGACCACCAGCTCCGGGTCGTCGCTGGTCAGGTACGCGAAGCCCGGCGCGAAGCCGACGAAGCCCACGGTCCACGTCGCCCCGGTGTGCCGCCGGACCAGCTCGTCGGTGCTCCAGCCGAGCAGCGCGGCCACCTCGGTGAGGTCCGCGCCGTCGTACAGCACGGGGACCTCGACCGTGCGCGCCGTCGTCCGCGCGCCGCGCTCCAGCGGCCGCGCGCGGAGCTCGGCGGCCAGGTCCCGCGCGCTGACCGCCGACGGCCGGAACGGCACCAGCAGGGTCCGCGCGCCGGGCACGGGCGTCCCGACGCCGCGCACCGGGTCGGCCAGCAGGGACTCGTACAGCGCGACCGCCTGGTCCAGGTCGTCGAGCTCGACCAGGAGGGCGTCGTCGCGCGCGGTCAGGACCCGCATCACGCCGCGGGACCGCTGCCCCGCGCCGGGGCGAAGGCGGCGAGCTCGATGCCCTCCGCGTCGAACAGGTCGCGGATGCGCCGGGCCATGGCGACGGCGCCGGGGGAGTCGCCGTGCACGCACACCGAGTCGGCGCGCACCGCGACGTCGGAACCGTCGACGGCGGTGACCACGCCCTCGGTGACGAGGCGGAGCATCCGGCGCGCCACGTCGTCGGCGTCGTGCAGCACCGCGCCGGGCTCGCGCCGTGAGACCAGGCGGCCCTCCGGGGTGTACGCGCGGTCGGCGAAGGCCTCCGTGGCGGTGGCGAGCCCGGCCGCCTCGCCCGCCGCGAGGGCCACGCTCCCGGGCAGGCCCAGCAGCACCAGCCCGGGGTCGACGGCGGCGACGGCCGCGGCGACCGCCCGCGCGACGCGCTCGTCCACCGCAGCGGTGTTGTAGAGCGCGCCGTGCGGCTTCACGTAGGTGACGACGGCGCCCTCGGCGTCGGCCAGGCCGCGCAGCGCCCCGATCTGGTAGGCGACGTCGGCCTCGAGCTCGTCGTCGGGCACGTCCATGTTGCGCCGGCCGAAGCCGGCCAGGTCGCGGTAGCCCACGTGCGCGCCGACGGTGACGCCGTGCGCCACGGCGGACCGCAGCGTGCGGCGGATCGACGCCGGGTCCCCGGCGTGGAACCCGCACGCGACGTTGGCGCTGGAGACGATGCCGAGCATCTGCTCGTCGTCGCCGAGGGTCCAGCGGCCGAAGCCCTCGCCGAGGTCGCTGTTCAGGTCGACGGCGCTCATGGTGCGTTCCTCTCGTGGGGCTCAGACGGACAGCAGGTCGAAGATCGGGCCCACCGCGTTGACCGCCATGTACCAGGTGACCACGGTGGCCAGGGTGCCGACCACCAGGAGCCAGCGCGGGTAGCGGGCCTTGCCGAGCAGCGAGCCGCGGAACCAGCCGATGTACATGAACAGGGTCAGGCCGATCGGCAGGATGAGGCCGTTCACCCCGCCCACGAACACGAGCAGGGTGGCCGGCGCCGTGCCCACCGCCAGGTAGACCGCGAGCGAGACGACGATGAAGCCCACCGTCCACAGGTCGGCCGTGCGTCCCGCGATCTTCGCCGAGAACACCGGCAGGAACGAGACGGACGTGTAGGCGGACCCGATGATGCTGGTGATGGCCGCGATCCAGAACACGGCGCCGAAGATGCGCAGCCCGGTCTCGCCCGCGGCGGCCGAGAAGGCGTCGGCGGCGGGGTTGCCGGCGACGTCGAGCACCACGCCGGACGCGACGACGCCGAGGATCGCCAGGAACAGCACGTACCGCATGATCCCCGTCACGAGGATGCCGCTGATGGCGGCCCGGTTGACCTCGGCGATGTGCTCGGGGCCCGTGGTGCCCGAGTCGAGCAGCTTGTGGGCGCCGGCGTAGGTGATGTACCCGCCGACGGTGCCGCCCACGATGGTCGTGATCGTGGCGAAGTCGATGGTGTCCGGCAGCACGGTCTGCTTGAGCGCGTCGCCCACCGGAGGGTCGGAGAGGATCGCGACGATCACGGTGAGCACGATCATCACGAGCCCGGCGACGATCACCACGCGGTCGACGACGGCCCCCGCGCGCTTGGCCAGGAAGATCGCGATGGCGATGGCCGCGCTGATCGCGCCGCCGATCCGGGGGTCCAGGCCGAACAGGGCGTTCAGGCCCAGCCCGGCACCGGCCGTGTTGCCGATGTTGAAGATGAGCCCGCCGAACACGATGAGGACGGCCAGCAGGTAGCCGCTGCCCGGCAGCGCCTCGTTGGCCAGCACGCTCGCGCGCTTGCCCGTCAGAGTGATCATGCGCCACACGTTCATCTGGACGGCCAGGTCCAGGAGGATCGAGGCGAGGATGCCGAACGCGAACGCCGCGCCGAGCTGCTGCGTGAACGTGGCGGTCTGCGTGATGAAGCCCGGTCCGATGGCCGACGTCGCCATGAGGAACAGCGCGCCCAGCAGGGACCGGCGTCGGGCCGAGGTGAACCGCCGGACGCCCGCCGGGGTGTGGCTCGCCGGGGTGCTCTCGGTCGATGAGGCCGGGGGCTCGTGGCTCGTGTCGGACATGGCGTCCTCCTGGTTGTCGTGGTGAGCCGGATTGTTCAACAGTCAGGATGGTCTCGATCGGATGTTTCACCCGTATTGCGAGATCTGGTCGATCATGACACGGCTTCAAACCTGGGGACCAGTCGGGGACACGAGAACTTTACGGCCGAGGCCCTGTCGGATTGTTCAACGAACCTCTAGCGTCGGGGAGGACCGCTTCCGAGGGGAGAAGGGATCCACCATGCCGAGATCACGTACCAGGGTGCGAGCGGGCGCCGCCGCCCTCGCGCTCTGCGCCACCACCGCACTGGCCGGACCGGCCGTCGCACAGGAGGGCCCGGCCGCAGCGCAGCCGGGCCCCGCCGCAGCGCAGCCGGGCCCCGCCGTCGCGCAGCCCGGCCCGGCCGCAGCACAGCCGGCTGCCGGCTGCCTCGACCCGGGCATCCCGCTGTCGGCCGAGGAGAGCCGCCTCGTCGCCTACCTGCCCGACGCCGCCGACCCCACCGTCGCCGCGGGCGCGACCTACGCCCGCACGATCATCGAGGGCGGCGGGTTCGGCGGGTACACGGCGTCGCTCACCGAGGCCCTGTGCCGCACCCGCACGCTCGACGCCGCGACGCGGCTCGCCCAGCGCTCGGGCCAGGCCCTCTGGGACGCCGCCGTCCGCAGGGCCCAGGGCCACGGCGCCGTGCGCGGCGACCTGCCCGCGAGCGACGACCGCCCGCTGTACTGGACCCGCGTCGAGGGCATGGCCGCGCTCCGCCAGTGGGACCCCCGCGGCGGCCTCACCGACGAGGAGCGCTCCGGGCTCGTCGAGACGTTCGAGAAGGCCGCCCGCGGCATGGACGACATCGACCTCCCGCGCAGCCGGAACGCGGTGCGCGTGCTCGTCAGCGGGTTCGACGTCTACACGCTCGACGGCGGCACCACCGGGTCCGCGCCGGGCACGGTCGGCAACAACGTCCGGCACGGCAACCCGTCCGGCGCCACGGCGCTCGCCCTGGACGGCACCACCTACCGCACCGACGACGGCCGCACCGCCTACATCGAGGCCTACACGCTGCCCGTGAGCTACCCCGAGTTCGAGCGGGGCTACCTCGAGGACACCGTCGGCCCCTTCATGGAGCCCGGCCCCCGGCAGGTCGACGCGTCCCTCACCGTCAGCCAGGCCGGCGGCGCGCAGTTCAACCTGGAGCAGTGGAACAGCCGGTACCACGGCGTCTCGCTCGGCAACGACCGCACCGCGCCCTGCCCGACCGTCGGCGGCGTGCCGCAGCTCGCGGTCGACAACCCCGGCTGCAACATCCAGGTCGTCGACCGCTGGGGCGGCGGCGACGGGCTCACCGACCCGCCGCAGTGGACCACGGCGACCCTGCCGGTCGCCGAGATGATCGCGGCCGACACTGGTGCGGACGTGCCGCGGCCCCCGGGCGACACCTGGCCCGACGAGTCCGAGGCGTTCGGCGTCGTCTGGCACACCAACTACACGCAGTTCCCCGACTGCTCCTCGCCCGTGCGGGAGACCTTCAACAACCCGCCGCCCGTGACCTACCCGCCCACCACGCCGCCCGTGCCGCCGGCCGAGGGCTCGTGCTCCTACAGCGGGGGCGGCGGCAACTACCTCTCGAACGAGAGCGCCTACCGCAACACGCTGCTGCGCGACCGGGCCGGGCTCGACATCCCGGCCGGGCACATCCACACCCCGGACATGCAGCACTTCGAGACCGACTTCGCCGTCAGCGACCCGACGTTCGACGCCTGGCGCACCGCGATCGTCGCCCAGGGCGCCAACCTGGTGCACGCGGTCGCCGACACGGTCGACTGACCCATCGCCGGTCGAGCTTGTCGAGACCCAGGTCTCGACAAGCTCGACCAGCGGTGGCAGTCCGTAGGATGGCCGTGTGACAGCGGACCGCGCAGAGCGCAGCGCAGACGCCATCCGCGAGCTCATCGTCACCGGGCGGCTGGCACCCGGGCAGCGCCTCTCGGAGCAGTCGGTGAGCGAGTCCCTCGACGTCTCCCGCAACACCCTGCGCGAGGCCTTCCGCATCCTCGTCCACGAGGGCCTGCTGGTCCGGCGCCCCAACGCCGGCGTCGCCGTGGCACGCCCCACCCTGGCCGACATCGTCGACATCTACCGTGTGCGCCGCCTCATCGAGGTGCCGGCGCTCGCCGCGGGCCACCCGGCGCACCCCGGGGCCCGCGCCATGCGCGACGCCGTCGACGCCGCCCTCGCCGCCCGGCTCGGCGGCGACTGGCGGGACATCGCCGCCGCGAACATGCGCTTCCACTCGGGGATCGTGGCGCTCGCGGGGAGCCCGCGCCTGGACCGGCTGCACGCGAACCTCTCCGCGGAGCTGCGCCTGTCCTTCGGCCTGCTGGGCGACGACGGCGCGTTCTTCGACGGCTTCGTGGACCGCAACGCGGGCCTGCTGCGGCGGTTCCTGGGCGGTGACGCCGAGGGCGCGGCGGCCGACCTGGAGCGGTACCTCGTCGACTCGGAGCACGCGCTCCAGTCCGTCGTCGACGCCGACGCCGCCCGTCCCGCTCCGGATACCGTGACCCCGTGAGCACCCTCCCCGTCTTCGCCACCCCCTCCACGGTCGCCCCGGGCCTCGACCCCGCCTGGGTCGCCCGCACCGTGGAGACCGCCCTCGACGAGGACCTGGGCACGGCCCCGGGACGGGACGTGACCTCGCAGGCGACCATCCCGCCGTCGGCCACGGGCGTGGCCGACCTGGTGGCGCGCGAGGACGGCGTGGTCGCCGGCCTCGTGGTGGTGGCGGAGGTGCTGGGGCAGGTCGCGGGCCGGCTGGCGCTCCCGGCCCCGGAGGTCGTCTTCCACGCGCAGGACGGCGACGCCGTCACCGCGGGCCAGGTGCTGGCGAGCCTCGCGGGCCGCACCCAGGTGCTGCTGGTGGCCGAGCGCACCCTGCTCAACCTGGCCAGCCGCGCGTCGGGTGTCGCCACGGCGACCCGGGCCTTCGCGCGCGAGCTGGAGGGCACGGGCGCCCAGGTGCTCGACACCCGCAAGACCACGCCCGGCCTGCGTGCCCTGCAGAAGTACGCCGTGCGGGCGGGCGGCGGCACCAACAAGCGCATGGGCCTGTACGACGTCGCCATGGTCAAGGACAACCACGTGGTCGCCGCGGGCTCCGTCGCCGCGGCGATCCGCGCCGTCCGCGAGATGTTCCCCGACGTCCAGATCCAGGTCGAGGCCGACACGACCGACCAGGCGCTGGAGGCGCTGGCCTCGGGCGCGGACTTCCTGCTCCTGGACAACATGGAGCCCGTCCTGCTCGCCCGGACGGTCGCCGCCGTCCGCGAGCGGGAGGGGCACGACGGCGTCCCGGCGCACGTCGAGCTCGAGGCGACTGGCAACCTCACGCTGGAGAGGGCCCGCGAGGTCGCGGCCACGGGCGTGGACTTCCTGTCGGTGGGCGCGCTGACGCACAGCGCGCCGATCCTCGACCTGGCCCTGGACCTGCGCGCCTGATCCACGGGCCGGGTGTGTCCAACCGGGCGGATAAAGAGCACTCGGCGGGTGAGGCGCACCGATAGAATCGCCTCCGTGACGACCGAGAACCCCGCTGCCGAGAACGCCGCGACCCCGCCGACCGACGACCTGCCCGAGCAGCTGCGGATCCGGCGCGAGAAGCGTGAGCGCCTCCTGGCGCAGGGCACCGAGGCCTACCCGGTCAGCGTCCCGGTCACGCACACCCTCGCGGAGGTCCGCGAGGCGTACGGCCACCTCGAGGCCGGCCAGGAGACGGACGACGTCGTCGGCGTCGCCGGCCGCGTCGTGTTCGTCCGCATCGGCGGCAAGCTCTGCTTCGTCACGCTGCAGGACGGCGAGGGCAACCGCCTCCAGGGCCTGCTGAGCCTGGCCGCGCTCGGCGAGGAGGCGCTGGCCGCCTTCAAGACCGACGTCGACCTGGGCGACCACCTCTTCCTGCACGGCCGCGTGGGCGCGTCGAAGCGCGGCGAGCTGAGCGTCTTCGCCGACGAGTGGCGGATGGCCGCCAAGGCGCTGCGCCCGCTCCCGGTGCTGCACAAGGACCTGTCCGAGGAGGCGCGCGTCCGCCAGCGCTACGTGGACCTGATCGCGCGCCCCGCGGCCCGCGACATGGTGCGCCTGCGCTCCGGGGTGGTGCGTTCCCTGCGCGAGAACTTCTATCGCCGCAGCTTTCTCGAGGTCGAGACCCCGATGCTGCAGACCATTGCCTCCGGCGCGACCGCGCGGCCTTTCTCGACGCACATGAATGCGTACGACCTGGAGCTCTTCCTGCGCATCGCGCCCGAGATCTTCCTGAAGAAGGCGGTCGTCGGCGGCGTCGAGAGGGTCTTCGAGATCAACCGGAACTTCCGTAACGAGGGCGCGGACTCGTCGCACTCGCCGGAGTTCGCCATGCTCGAGGCGTACGAGGCCTACGGTGATTACAACACCATCGGCGCGCTCACCCAGGATCTGGTGCAGACCGCGGCGCAGGACGTTCTCGGTACCACGCTGGTGACCCTTCCCGACGGCTCCGAGTACGAGCTGGGCGGCGAATGGGCAAATCTGCGGATGTACGACTCGCTCTCCGAAAGCCTGGGCGAGGAGATCACCTCCGCCACGACGGTGGAGGAACTCGAGAAGATCGCCGAGCGCCTCGACGTCGAGGTCGGCAACAAGAAGATCCTGAATCACGGAAAGCTTGTCGAGACGCTCTGGGAGCACCGGGTGGGCGACCACCTGACGGCCCCGACGTTCGTGCGCGATTTCCCGGTCGAGACGTCGCCGCTCACGCGCGACCACCGTTCGGAAAAGGGCCAGGTCGAGAAGTGGGACCTGTACGTCCGCGGCTTCGAGCTGGCCACGGGCTATTCCGAGCTGGTCGACCCGGTGGTCCAGCGCCAGCGGTTCGAGGCCCAGGCCAGGATGGCCGCGGCCGGCGACGACGAGGCCATGCTGCTCGACGAGGATTTCCTGACGGCCATGGAATTCGCGATGCCCCCTTCGGGCGGAATGGGCATGGGGATCGACCGCCTGCTCATGGCTCTGACGGGCCAAGGTATCCGGGAGACCATCCTTTTCCCGCTGGTGAAGCCGCAGGCCTGAGATTTCGGCCGCGCAGACGAGTATGTGAGGATCTTGTGATGGATACGACGCTTGCGGTACTTGCCGGGCTCACGCCCTCGGTAGGGGTCGGCCTGTTGTTCTGGTTTGCGATGCGCAAGATCCTGCGGGCCGACAGGCATGAGCGCGAGGCCCTCGAGCGAATGGATCGCGAGGGCATGACGGTGACGTCGGAAAACCCCGGGAATTCCGCTTCGCACTGATCTGCGCGGGTGACGTTATCCGTACCTGCGTTCCCGGATCAAATCCGCGACTTCACAGACCCGGGTGAAGTTTTCGTGATCGGTGTCACATGCTCATTATTGACATGTCAATATTAGGTGCGGCATGCTCGCGAACTAACCCCGGAATTTGTGGCGCGGAAGGGAAGTACCCGTATGGTTCAGAAGGTTCAGCTTGTTCTCGAAGACGACATCGATGGCGGTGCCGCCGACGAGACCGTGAACTTCGGCCTCGACGGCGTCTCCTACGAGATCGACCTCAATGCCGAGCACGCGGCCCAGCTGCGTGATTCGCTCGCTTCGTGGGTCGGCCACGCACGCAAGGTGAAGTCCGCGGTCGCGCGTACTGCCACCACGCGGCGGTCCCGCTCCGGCAGCGACACCGCCGCGGTCCGTGAATGGGCCAAGGCGAACGGATACACGGTCAGCGACCGTGGGCGTATCGCGGCCGAGGTCCAGGACGCCTACGCGAAGGCGAATGGCTGACGCCGACGTACTCACGACGGCGAATTGCGCCCCGGCGCCCCTCGACGAGGGGCGGCCGGGGCGTCGTGCATTCCCGGCCGGAGCACAGGCCTGACGTCATTAGGCTGATCGCATGAGCAACCCCACCACCGCCCTGTGGATCGGCACGTATCCGAAGGCCGAGGTCGCACCGGGCACCGGTGAGGGAGTCTGGCGCGTCGACGTCGACGCGGACGGACGGTTCACGACGGGCTCGCTCGCCGCCCCGGTCGCCTCGCCGTCGTTCCTCGCGCTGGACCCGTCGGGCCGCACGCTCCTGGCCGTCACCGAGACCGAGCCCGGCGAGCTCACGTCGTTCCGCGTGACCGACGCCGGCACGCTCGCCCCCGCCGGCTCCGTCGCCTCGGGCGGTTCGAGCCCGTGCCACGTCGTGGCCGTCCCCGGCGCCGCCTGGGTCGCGAACTACGGCGACGGCGTCGCCGCCGTCGTGCCCCTGTCCGACGACGGCGCGCTCGGCGAGCCCCGCACCTTCCCGCACGCGGGCACGGGCCCGGTGACCGACCGGCAGGAGGGCCCGCACGCCCACTTCGTGCACGTCTGGGGCGACCGGGTGCTCGTGGCCGACCTCGGCACCGACGAGCTGCGCACCTACCCGCTGGACGGCGACGGTCCCGGCGAGATCGCCGCCGTCCTGCCGCCCGGCACGGGCCCCCGGCACCTGGTCGAGCTGCCCGACGGCACGATCCTGCTCGCCGGCGAGCTCGACTGCCGCCTGCACGTCCTGGTCCCCGCGGGCCCGGGCCGGCTGGAGCACGTCGGCTCGGTCGCGATCACCGCCCGCACCATGGCCGACGGCGCCGCCGGGTACCCCTCGCACATCACCGTCGCCGGCGACCTGGTGCACGTGGGCGTCCGGGGCCCGGACGTCCTGTCGGTGCTCCGGGTGCGCGCGGCGGACGACGCCGGGGCCTCGGCCGGCCAGCCGGTGGGCCGGCTCACGATCGAGAACGTCGACGACGTCGACCTCGGCGCCGGCGCCTGGCCGCGCCACCACGCGGTGCTGGCCGACGGCGCGCTCGTCGTCGTCGCGGCGCAGAACACCGACGCGCTGGTCGCGGTCCGCGTGGACCGCGCGTCGGGCAAGGGCGAGATCACCGACCGGCTGGAGCTGCCCGTGCCCGCGTGCGTCCTGGAGGCGTGATGCGTGACAGCCTGCCGCCAGGTCTCGTCGAGCCGGACGCACCCCGTCCGCTCCGGATCGCGATGGTCTCCGTGCACACGTCCCCGCTGGAGCAGCCCGGGACGGGCGACGCCGGCGGCATGAACGTGTACGTGCTGGAGCTGTCGAAGGCGCTGGCCCGCCGCGGCGCGCAGGTGGAGATCTACACGCGGGCGACGTCGTCGGCCCAGCCCAAGGTGACCGACGCCGAGCCCGGCATCCGCGTCATCCACGTCTCCGCGGGGCCGTACGAGGGGCTGGACAAGAACGACCTGCCGGGCCAGCTCTGCGCCTTTGCCGCGGGGGTGCTGCGCGCCGAGGCGCACCGCCCCGAGGGCTGGTACGACGTGCTGCACACGCACTACTGGCTCTCGGGCCAGGTGGGCTGGATCGCGGCGGAGCGCTGGGACGTGCCGCTGGTGCACACCATGCACACCATGGCGCGCGTGAAGAACGCCTCCCTCGCGCCCGGCGACGCCCCCGAGCCGCAGGGCCGGATCATCGGCGAGGAGCAGGTGGTCGCCGAGGCCGACGCGCTCGTCGCGAACACGGACCAGGAGGCTGCCGACCTCGTGCGCGACTACCAGGCCGACCCCGCCCTGGTCCGCGTGGTGCAGCCCGGCGTGGACCTCGGGGTGTTCGCGCCGCCGCACGGCGTGACCGGGCCGGACGAGTGCGCCCGGCAGCGGGCCGAGCTGCGGGAGCAGCTCGCGCTGCCGACCGACCGCAGGATCGTGCTGTTCGCGGGCCGCGTGCAGCTCCTCAAGGGGCCGGACGTGCTGGTCCGGGCGCTGGGGGAGCGGGTCTGGTCCGAGGGAGACGGGCAGCCGCCGCTGCTGGTCGTGCTGGGCGGCGCGTCCGGGCGGCCCACGGCCGTGCGCGAGCTGGAGGCGCTCGCCTACCAGGAGGGCGTGGCCGCGCACGTCCGCGTGCGGCCTCCGGTGCCGCAGCACGCGCTCGCCGACTACTTCCGCGCCGCCGACCTCGTGGCCGTGCCGTCGCACAGCGAGTCGTTCGGCCTGGTCGCGGCGGAGGCCCAGGCCTCGGGCACGCCCGTCGTGGCCGCGGCGGTAGGCGGCCTGTGCACCGTCGTCGAGGACGGCGTCTCCGGCGTCCTCGTGCCCGACCACGAGCCCGAGACGTGGGCCCTCGCCCTCAAGACCATCCTGGACGACGACGAGCTGCGGGCGCGGCTGGCCGCCGGCGCCCGGCGCTCGGCGACCCGGTTCGGCTGGGACCGCGCGGCCGACGAGATGCTGGACGTCTACGAGCGGGCCCGCAAGCACCACGTCGAGTCCCGGCGGGCCTGAGCCCCGACCCGTCCAGGGTCTGAGACCGATGCCTGCGGCTTCGTCGACGTCCGATCAAGTGCGGCAGGATGGGCCCATGACCTACACCCTCGTGCTGCTCCGCCACGGCGAGAGCGAGTGGAACGCCAAGAACCTGTTCACCGGCTGGGTGGATGTCGCCCTCTCCGAGAAGGGCGTCGAGGAGGCCAAGCGCGGTGGCGCGCTCCTCAAGGAGGCCGGGGTGAACCCGGACGTCCTGCACACGTCGCTGCTGCGCCGCGCGATCATGACGGCGAACCTGGCGCTCGACGTCGCGGACCGCCACTGGATCCCGGTCAAGCGGAGCTGGCGCCTCAACGAGCGCCACTACGGCGCCCTGCAGGGCAAGGACAAGAAGCAGACGCTCGAGGAGTTCGGCGAGGAGCAGTTCATGCTCTGGCGCCGCTCGTACGACGTGCCGCCGCCGGAGATCGAGCTGGGCTCGGAGTTCAGCCAGGACGCGGACCCGCGCTACGCGGACGCCCCCGTCGTCCTCACCGAGGCCCTCAAGCTCGTGCTCGACCGCGCCCTGCCGTACTGGGAGAGCGAGATCGTCCCCGACCTCAAGGCCGGCAAGACGGTGCTGGTCGCCGCGCACGGCAACTCGCTGCGGGCGCTGGTGAAGCACCTGGACGGCGTCTCGGACGAGGCCATCGCCGGGCTGAACATCCCCACGGGCATCCCGCTGGTCTACGAGCTGGACGAGGAGACCCTCGCGCCGGTCAAGCCGGGCGGCACGTACCTGGACCCGGAGGCGGCGAAGGACGCGATCGCCGCGGTAGCCAACCAGGGCCGCTGACCCTCCCCCCAAAACGCTGAGTGCTGGGTATTTGTCCTTCTGAACCTCTCAGAAGGACAAATACCCAGCACTCAGCGTTTGTGGCGGGGTGGGTGGGTCACTCCTCCGGGAAGTCGCCCGTGACCAGGAAGGTCACGCGGCGGGCCACGGACACGCCGTGGTCGCCGAACCGCTCGTAGTAGCGGCCCACCAGGGTCACGTCCACGGCCTCCTGCACGGTGCCCTGCCAGCCGGGCGCGAGGAGCGTGTTGAACGTCTCCTGGTGCAGCTCGTCGATGATGTCGTCGTCGCGCTCCAGCGCCTCGGCCACCGTGAGGTCGCGCGTGGCGAGCAGCTTGGTGGTGCGCTGGGCCACCCGGACGGCGGCGTCGTGCATCTTGGCGAAGGTGTCGCGGGCCTCGGGGACGATGGCCTGCGCGGGGTAGCGCCCGCGCGCGACCTGCGCGACGTGGCGGGCCAGGTCGCCCATCCGCTCCAGGGACGCGCTCATCCGCAGGGCGCTCACGACGACGCGCAGGTCGGTCGCGACCGGGGCCTGCTGCGCGAGCAGGTGCACGCACCGCTCGTCGAGGGAGTCCTCGATGGCGTCGATGGTCTTGTCGGAGGCGATCACCTCCTGCGCGAGCTGGAGGTCCGCCTCCAGCAGCGCCGTTCCGGCACGGGTGATGGCGGACTCGACGAGCCTGCTCATCTCGGTCAGGTCCTCACCGACCTGCTGGAGCTCGGCTTCGAAGATCTGTCGCATCGGTTTCCTCTCGCACTCGGGGCGCGCGGACGGCGTCGCGTCCGCTGTCGCGCCGCCGTGGGGCGGGCAGGGCCGACGCGCGGCCGGGCCGGCCGCCCGGACACGTCCCGGAACGGCGCACGGCACAGCTACCGCCCGCACCCGTCCAGGTTCGACGGCGCGATGTACTGGGAGGTTAACGCTGTTCCTCCCCGACATGAACAGTAGGCGACACGATCCTCCGACCGCCCACCGGCGTCCGTCACGGCTTGAAACGTCGACCTACCCTGGAGGCGTGGACGGAATCATCTCCGGGGTACCGGTGCTGGCCGCCGGAATTCTCGGCGTGATCGTCGGCGTGGTCGCAGCCCTGGCGTTCCGCGTCTCCGAACGGCATCAGCACGCCCTGCCCCCGACCGAACCCGACGAGCTCGACGCGGGCCTCGTACGCGTGCTCTCAGTGCTGCGCTCCGCCGCCGTCGTCCTGGACGGCGAGGACGAGGTGATCCGCGCGTCGCCGCCGGCCTACGCGCTCGGCGTGGTGCGCAACGACGCGCTCGTGCACGCCGCCATCACCGACCTGGTCGCCCTGGTGCGGCGCGACGGCGTGATCCGCGAGCAGGAGCTGGAGCTGCCCCGCGGTCCGGTGGGCCAGGGCACGGTGCTGCTGCAGGTGCGCGTGGCGCCGCTCGGCCTGGACCGGGTGCTGGTGCTCGCCGAGGACCGCACGGAGGCCCGCCGCGTCGAGGCCATCCGCCGCGACTTCGTGGTCAACGTCTCCCACGAGCTCAAGACGCCGGTCGGCGCGCTCGCGCTCCTCGCGGAGACCGTGGCCGACGCCGCGGACGACCCCGTCGCCGTCCGCCGGTTCACCGAGCGCATGCAGCGCGAGGCCGTGCGGCTGTCCGCACTGGTGCAGGAGATCATCGAGCTCTCGCGGCTGCAGGGTGCCGGCGCGATGCCCAAGCTGACGCCCGTCCCGATCCGCGAGGTCGTGGAGGAGGCGGTCGACCGGGCCCGCACCACGGCCCAGTCCAAGAACATCGCGATCACCATGGGCGGCGACCTGGACACCGAGGTCTACGGCGACCACAACCTCCTGGTCACCGCCGTCCGCAACCTGGTCGACAACGCCGTCGCCTACTCCGGGCCCGCCAGCCGGGTGGGAGTCGGGGTGAACGAGCGCGCGGGTCTCGTCGAGATCGCCGTCGTGGACCAGGGCGTCGGCATCGCCGAGGACGCGCAGGACCGGGTGTTCGAGCGGTTCTACCGCGTGGACCCGGCGCGCTCGCGCGACACCGGGGGGACCGGCCTCGGGCTCAGCATCGTCAAGCACGTCGCGGCCGACCACGGCGGCGACGTCCAGATGTGGTCGGAGCCCGGCCGGGGCTCGACCTTCACGCTGCGGATCCCGTCCGCGGACCGGCCGGAGGGCTCCGGCCGCACCGGCCGGGTCACCCCGCCGTCGCTGTCGGACGTCGTCCGCGACGGCGAGGACCAGCAGGACGTGGTCGACGAGCAGGATCAGAATGGCGAGCAGGACCAGCACGACGAGCAGGACCAGCAGGCCCAGCACAAGGCCGCGGACACCGCGGCCACGAAGAACGAGGAGGTAGGTGCGTGACGCGCATCCTGGTGGTCGAGGACGAGGAGTCGTACCGGGACCCGCTGACGTACCAGCTCACCCGCGAGGGGTTCGAGGTGGTCGAGGCCGCGGACGGCGTCTCGGCGCTCGCCGCGTACGACGCGGAGGGGGCGGACCTGGTGCTGCTCGACCTGATGCTGCCCGGGCTGTCGGGCACCGAGGTGTGCCGGGAGCTGCGGGCGCGCGGTGACGTGCCCGTCATCATGCTGACCGCGAAGGACTCCGAGATCGACAAGGTGGTGGGCCTGGAGCTCGGCGCCGACGACTACGTCACCAAGCCGTACTCGTACCGGGAGCTGCTGGCCCGCGTGCGGGCCGTGCTGCGCCGCCGCCAGCCCAACGAGTCGTCCGAGCACGACGAGGACGGCGTGCTGGAGGTGGGGCCGGTCCGGATGGACGTCGAGCGGCACACCGTCGCCGTCAGCGGGGAGAGCGTGGCGCTGCCGCTCAAGGAGTTCGACCTCCTGGAGCTGCTGATGCGGAACGCCGGCCGCGTGCTGACCCGTGGCCAGCTCATCGACCGCGTGTGGGGCGCCGACTACGTGGGCGACACCAAGACGCTCGACGTGCACGTCAAGCGCATCCGCTCCAAGATCGAGCCCGACCCGGGCACGCCGAAGTTCCTGCTCACGGTGCGTGGACTGGGCTACAAGCTGGCCGACGACGAGGGCTGAGCCGCGGTGAGGTGCGCCCCGACGTGGCGCACCTCACGGATGAAACGCGAACTTCGGCCACCTTCCGTTTACCTGGTGTTTGCCCGGGCGATGGCGCTCGTGAGTAGTTTCACGAACCGTGACCACCTCCCATTACACCCGTCTCGTCTCCGCCGCCACCGCCGGCGCCCTCGTCCTGCCGCTGGCGAGCTGCGCCGCCCTCGGGCTGACCGGCGACGAGTCGGCCTCCACGCCCAGCGCCCCGGCGAAGGTCGTCGTCACGGGCGAGTTCCGTGGCGCGGGCGCCTCGTCGCAGGAGTCGGCGATGGAGGCGTGGATCACCGGCTTCCAGGAGCTGCACCCCGAGGCCACCGTCAGCTACGACCCCATCGGGTCCGGTGACGGCCGCGAGCGGTTCCTCGCGGGCAAGTCGGCCTTCGGCGCCTCCGACGTCGCGCTGAGCGACGAGGAGATGGCGGCGTCCGGTCCGGCCTGCGACAGCGGCAACGCGATCGACCTGCCCGTCTACATCAGCCCGATCGCCGTGGCCTTCAACCTCAAGGGCATCGACCAGCTCAACCTCTCCTCGGACGTGATCGCGCGCATCTTCACGGGCCACGTCACGCAGTGGAACGACCCGGCGATCGTCGCCGCCAACCCCGGGGTCAAGCTGCCCGCGCTCGAGATCACCCCGGTGCACCGGTCCGACGACTCCGGCACCACCGAGAACTTCACGGACTACCTGGGCGCGACGGCGCCCAAGGCGTGGCCGTACCCCGCGGACGGCCTCTGGCCGCTGCCCACGGGCTTCGCGGCCGAGGGGACCGGCGGCGTGACCGACACGGTCCGCTCCACGCCGGGCGGCGTCACCTACGCCGACGCCTCGCGCACGGCCGACCTGGGCCGCGTCGCCATCAAGGTGGGCGACGAGTACGTGCCCTACAGCGCGGACGCCGCGGCCGCCGTCGTCGACCTCTCGCCCCGGATCGAGAACCGCTACGAGCACGACCTCGCCTTCGTGCTCGACCGGACGATCGACAAGCCGTTCGCCTACCCGATGGTGCTCGTCTCCTACCTCGTCGTGTGCTCGCGGTACGCGGACAAGGCGGAGGGCGCCTTCGTAAAGGAGTTCGTCGAGTACGTCGCGTCCGACGAGGGGCAGCGGCGGGCCGCCGACGCCGCGGGCAGCGCCGTCATCTCGCCGGACCTGCAGGACTGGATCGGTGAGGCCGGCGAGGCCATCTACCTGACCATGGACCGGCCGTCCGAGCAGCCCGCCGGCTGACCCAGGAGCCGCACGACGGGTGGAGTGCGCGCGGTCGTGCCATGGTGATCGTGTTGCGTATCACCCGCTCCCCGCGGGCTTGTTCACCCTCCGTTTACCTGGACCTGGTGAGCAGGTCACTCCACCTGCCTAGCGTCCCCACTGACGCCGCGGCGCTCGCCGCGCGTACGAC
Organism: Promicromonospora sukumoe; assembly: GCF_014137995.1. Taxonomy (NCBI): domain Bacteria; kingdom Bacillati; phylum Actinomycetota; class Actinomycetes; order Micrococcales; family Promicromonosporaceae; genus Promicromonospora; species Promicromonospora sukumoe. The sequence goes on along the minus strand of NZ_JACGWV010000002.1, from coordinate 1,056,887 downwards.
TTGAACAGGATGGAAAGACACGTGAAGATCAGCCGATTCCCCCGCGTTGGCTCCGCTGTCATGGTGGGCGCGCTCGCGCTGAGCCTCGCAGCCTGCGGGTCCGACCCGACGACCGGTGCCGAGACCACCGAGACGGAGGGTGGCGAGGCCATCTCCGGCGACTTCGCCGGCGCCGGTGCGTCGTCGCAGGAGTCCGCCATGGAGGCCTGGGTCGCCGGCTTCCAGAGCGCGAACCCGGACGCCACGATCAACTACGACCCGGCCGGCTCCGGCGCGGGCCGTGAGCAGTTCCTCGCGGGCGGCGTGCAGTGGGCCGGCTCGGACTCCGCGCTCGACGACGAGGAGCTCACCGCCTCGGCCGAGGTGTGCGGCCCCGACGGCGCCATCGACCTGCCGATCTACGTGAGCCCGATCGCCGTGGCGTTCAACCTCCCCGAGATCGACTCGCTGAACCTCACGTCCGAGGTCATCGCCAACATCTTCAACGGCGAGATCAAGAACTGGAACGACGACGCGATCGCCGCCGACAACCCCGACGTCGAGCTCCCCGACCTGGCGATCACGCCGGTGCACCGCCTCGACGACTCGGGCACCACCGAGAACTTCACCGAGTACCTCTCGGCGACGGCGTCCGACGCCTGGACCGACGAGCCCGACGGTGTCTGGCCGCTCGAGGGTGGCGACTCCGCCGAGGGCACCTCCGGTGTCGTCGGCGTCGTGACCGACACCGAGGGCGCCGTCACCTACGCGGACGCCTCCAAGGTCGGCACGCTCGGCACCGCCGCGATCAAGGTCGGCGAGGACTTCGTGCCGTTCTCGGCCGAGGCCGCCGCCGCCACGGTCGACAAGTCCGACCGCATCGAGGGCCGCGCGGAGCACGACTTCGCCATCGAGGTCAACCGCACGCTGACCGACCCGACCACCTACCCGCTGGTGCTGGTCTCCTACGCCATCGCCTGCACCAACTACGCCGATGAGGCCCAGGGCAACTTCGTCAAGGCGTTCCTGACCTACCAGGCCTCGGAGGCCGGCCAGCAGGCCGCCGCCGACGCCGCGGGCAGCTCGCCGATCTCGGCGGCCACCGCCGAGCAGGTCAACGCCGCGATCGAGTCGATCACGGTCGGCTGACGCAGTACCTGATCACCGGCCGGTGGCCGGACCGAACGGCGCCGACGGCGTCGCAGGTCCGGTCACCGGCACAGCCATGTCAGTCACTGATCCCGATCCCCCCACTCCGAGCGACGAGCATCGAGGAGCTCTTGTGACCACCACCGACAGTCCGCCGGACGCCCAGCCCGGCCGGCTGAAGCCGCCCGTCCGGCGGCGCAACCACGGCGACACCGAACGCGGGTTCAGCCGCGTGTTCCGCTGGATCACCACCGGCGCCGGCGCCTTCCTGCTGCTGGTGCTGGCAGCCGTGGCGGTGTTCCTCATCGCGCGGGGCCTGCCGGCCCTGACCGCGTCGCCGGAGGAGCTCAAGGACAAGGGCGGCCTTCCCGCCGGCATGGACTCGCTGTGGGACCTGGTCGGCCCCCTCGTGTTCGGCACGCTCCTGGCCGCGGCCATGGCGCTGCTGATCGCGACGCCGGTCGCCATCGGCATCGCGCTGTTCATCTCGCACTACGCGCCGCGCCGTGCCGCCTCGGTGATCGGCTACGTGATCGACCTGCTCGCGGCGATCCCGTCCGTGGTGTTCGGCCTGTGGGGCGGGCGCACGCTGGCCCCGATCATCAGCGACGTGTGGGTGTGGATCGCCAACGTCCTGGACTTCCTGCCGTTCTGGACCGTGAACGTGACCAACACGGGCCGGTCGCTCGCGACGGCGTCCGTCGTGCTCGCGGTGATGGTCCTGCCGATCATCACCGCCGTCTCCCGCGAGGTCTTCCTGCAGACCCCGACGCTGCACGAGGAGGCCGCGCTCGCCCTGGGCGCCACGCGCTGGGAGATGATCCGCACGGCCGTGCTGCCCTTCGGCCGCTCCGGCGTCATCTCGGCCGCGATGCTCGGCCTGGGCCGCGCGCTCGGCGAGACGATGGCGGTGCTGATGATCCTGTCGCCCGGCATCCTCTACTCGTTCCAGATCTTCGACTCGGGCCAGCAGCAGACGATCGCCGCCTTCATCGCGTCGCGGTTCGCCGAGGCCAGCGGGCTCGCGGTGAACGTGCTCATCGCCACCGGCCTCGCGCTGTTCGTCATCACCATGGTGGTCAACATGGGCGCCCGCGCGATCGTCGCGCGGCGCAAGGAATTCTCGGGAGCCAACTGATGAGCGCCACGACCCCGACCACGGACGACGCCGGCGCCGTCGAGCGCACGCGTGCCCTGCTGACCGCGGCCGACTCCGGCCGCAGGCGCACCGACCTGGCCATGACGGTGCTGATCTACGGCGCCTTCGCGCTGGCCCTCATCCCGCTGCTGTCCCTGCTGTGGACAGTGATCGTGAACGGCGTCGAGCGGTTCGACGGCGACTTCCTCTTCACCTCCATGCGCGGCGTCTTCGGCGGCATGGACATGGGCGGCGCCTACCACGCCGCCATCGGCACGCTGATGATCACGCTGACCGCCACGGTCATCTCGGTGCCGATCGGCCTGCTCGTGGCCATCTACCTCGTCGAGTACGGCCGCGGCGCGCTGGCGCGGGCCACGACGTTCTTCGTGGACGTCATGACCGGCATCCCGTCGATCGTCGCGGGCCTGTTCGCGTTCGCGCTGTTCACGATCTTCCTCGGCCCGGGCGCCAAGCTCGGCATCATCGCGGCGGTCGCGCTGAGCGTCCTGATGATCCCGGTGGTCGTGCGCTCCTGCGAGGAGATGCTCAAGCTCGTCCCGAACGAGCTGCGCGAGGCGTCGTACGCGCTGGGCGTCCCCAAGTGGCTCACGATCGTCCGGGTCGTGCTGCGCACCTCCGTCGCCGGCATCACCACGGGCGTGCTGCTCGCCATCGCGCGCGTGATCGGCGAGACCGCGCCGATCCTCATCACCGCCGGCGTCTCGGACTCGATCAACTTCAACCCGTTCGACGGCCGCATGATGACGCTGCCCGTCTACATCTTCAGCCAGTACCGCCAGGGCCCTGTGCCCTGCCGCGAGGATGCGCTTGACTGCCTGGTGAACATCAACTTCGACCGGGCCTGGGCCGCCGCGCTCCTGCTGATCATCATCGTCATGCTCCTCAACCTCATCGGGCGCCTCGTCACCCGGTGGTTCTCCCCGAAGCTGCGCTGACGCGCAGACCAGCCTCAGCCGCAGCTCACACGAAGGAATGATCCGATGGCACAGCGCATCGACGTGAAAGACCTGAACATCTACTACAGCGACTTCCTCGCCGTGGAGGGTGTCTCCATGACGATCGACCCCAAGTCCGTCACGGCCTTCATCGGCCCGTCGGGCTGCGGCAAGTCGACGTTCCTGCGCACCCTGAACCGCATGCACGAGGTGATCCCCGGGGCCCGCGTCGACGGCTCGGTCGAGCTCGAGGGCGTCGACCTGTACGGCGACGACGTCGACCCCGTGGCCGTGCGCCGCACCGTCGGCATGGTGTTCCAGCGGCCCAACCCGTTCCCCACGATGTCCATCCGGGACAACGTGCTGGCGGGCGTGAAGCTGAACAACAAGCGGATCAGCAAGTCCGACGCCGACGACCTCGTCGAGTCCTCCCTGCGCGGCGCCAACCTCTGGAACGAGGTCAAGGACCGCCTGGAGAAGCCGGGCTCCGGCCTGTCGGGCGGTCAGCAGCAGCGCCTGTGCATCGCCCGCGCCATCGCGGTGAAGCCGCAGGTCGTCCTCATGGACGAGCCGTGCTCGGCCCTGGACCCGATCTCCACCCTGGCGATCGAGGACCTGATCCAGGAGCTCAAGAAGGACTACACGATCGTCATCGTGACGCACAACATGCAGCAGGCCGCGCGCGTGAGCGACCGGACGGCGTTCTTCAACATCGCGGGCACCGGCAAGCCGGGCCGGCTCATCGAGATGAACGACACCGCGACGATCTTCTCGTCGCCCGAGGTCAAGGCCACCGAGGACTACGTCTCGGGCCGCTTCGGGTGATCGTCCCGCCGAGATAGAACCGTGGCGAGATAGAACTCTGGCGAGGTACCACCCGCGGGTGGTACCTCGCCAGAGTTCTATCTCGCCACGGTTCTACCTCGGCGCGGTCACTCCGAGGGGGAGGGGGACGCCGACGGCTCGACGACCTCGATCGCCTCGACCGGCACGTAGTCCGCGTACTCCGGCAGGGTGCCGTCGAAGACGGGGAGCTGGAACTCCTTGGTGTCGCCACCCACGGCCAGGACGGCGTCCAGGTAGTCGCCGGGCGCGGCGCTGACGGTGTCGAGCAGCAGGGGCTCGCCCGCCTCGGCGTTCAGGTAGACGGTGTCCCCGGCCGGGACCTCGACGACGAGGGGCGCGGCGCCGGGCGACTGGAGCGTGAAGGTCGCGTCGTCGGCCGACTCGTTGGTCAGCGCGCCCAGCACGTTGCCGGGCTCGCCCTCGGCGGCGGCCACGACCAGCAGGTTGATGCCGCGCAGGTCCCTGTTCTCCTCGCCCAGGACGGACACGCCGACACCGTCGGACGGGTCGTAGTCGAGCGTCGTGGTGGTCGGGGCGCAGGCCGCCAGCAGGAGGGCCCCCGCAGCGGAGACCGCCGCGAGGGCGGTGGTGCGGGCGCCTCGGGCGGCGGTGGCGCGACGGGACACGGTGAACTCCCTGATGTTCGTCTGGTTCTGGCGGGGGCGGATCCCCGCAATATCCTAGTGGGCCCGCGGGTGTGCCCGCGCATCGCCGAACGTGACGAACTACCCGGTCAGGGGGTGGTGACGGTCACGGCTCCGGAACGATCCGACCGGGCTCCTGAGGGTGAAGACCACCCTGCTCCACCCGGCTCGTAACGCTCTGACCTGCGGAAACACGGTTCGATAACACTCCCGGACAATGCCAAGCGTGCAAGTTCTCCAGATCACGCCGTGGTAACCTGGTTTCAGGGAAAGGGGACATCTGCAGATGACGTTCACAGTAGGCGAGACGGTTGTCTACCCGCACCACGGCGCGGCGCTGATCGAAGAGATCAAGACCCGCAAGATTCGCGGCGAAGAAAAGATGTACCTCAAGCTCAAGGTCGCCCAGGGTGACCTCACCATCGAGGTCCCGGCGGAGAACGTCGACCTCGTCGGGGTACGCGACGTCGTCGGCCAGGAGGGTCTCGACCGCGTGTTCGAGGTGCTCCGTGCGCCGTACACCGAAGAGCCCACCAACTGGTCGCGCCGCTACAAGGCGAACCTCGAGAAGCTTGCGTCCGGCGATGTCATCAAGGTGGCCGAGGTCGTGCGCGACCTGTCCCGCCGTGACGCCGACCGGGGTCTTTCCGCAGGTGAGAAGCGCATGCTCGCGAAGGCACGGCAGATCCTCGTGTCCGAGCTCGCGCTGGCCGAGCACACCGAGGAGGAGAAGGCGGAAGCCATCCTCGACGAGGTCCTCGCCTCCTGACGTACCCACAGGGTCCCCAGCTCCACTGATGCACCGGTCTTGCGACCGGTGCATCGTGCCCCACGGGATCCTTCGCTTCAATCATGATCCTGTGGGGACCCGCGACGAGATGACGACCCTTGCAATCCTGACGGCCGCCGGCTCGGGCTCCCGACTGGGACGTGACCTGCCCAAGGCCCTCGTGGAGCTGGACGGCTTTCCGCTCGTGCTCCACGCCGCGCGGCGCCTGGCGGCCTCGGGGGTCGTGGACTCGATCGTGGTGACCGCGCCCGACGGGCTCGTAGCCGTGATGGCCGACCTCATGGCGGACGACCCGCACGTGCAGGTCCCCGTCGAGGTGACGGACGGCGGACCCACGCGACAGGCCTCCGTCAGCGCCGGCCTGGCGCTCGCCGGGCCGGGCGACGACGTCGTGCTGGTGCACGACGCGGCCCGCCCCCTCGTACCCCCGGACCTGGTCCGGCGCGTCGTGGGTGCCGTGCGGGGCGGCCACGGCGCCGTCGTGCCCGGCCTGCCGGTCACGGACACGGTGAAGCAGGTGCGCCCGGACGGCGACGCCGAGCTCGTCACCGGCACCCCGGACCGTTCGATGCTGCGCGCCGTGCAGACGCCGCAGGGCTTCGCGCGCGACCTGCTGGTGCGCGCGCACCGCACGGGCGCCGCCCGGGCCCAGGCCGAGCACCTGGCGGCGACCGACGACGCCGGGCTCGTCGAGGTGCTCGGCGAGCCGGTGCACATCGTGCCGGGCGACGCCGCGGCCTTCAAGATCACCACCGAACGCGACCTGTGGCTCGCGTCCCTCGTGCTGCAGGAGACGAACGCATGACCGACCCGTCGAGCACGCCGGACCTGGTGGTCCCGGCCCCGGGCGCCTACCCCCTGCCGCGCACGGGGATCGGCGTCGACGTGCACGCCTTCGCACCGGACGGCTCGGACCGCGAGATGTGGCTCGGGGGCCTGCACTGGCCGGGGGAGCGGGGCCTGGCCGGGCACTCCGACGCCGACGTCGCCGCCCACGCCGCGGCGGACGCGCTGTTCTCGGCGGCGGGCCTGGGCGACCTCGGGTCGCACTTCGGGACGGGCCGTCCCGAGTGGGCGGGCGCCTCGGGGACCACGCTTCTGGCCGAGGCCGCGAGGCGCGTTCGGGCTGCGGGGTACATGATCGGTAATGTGGCTGTTCAGGTGATCGGAAACCATCCTCGGGTCGGCACCCGGCGCGACGAGGCTCAGACGGCGCTGTCCGCCGCCGCGGGCGCGCCGGTGTCGCTGACCGCGACGACTACGGACGCGCTCGGGCTGACCGGGCGCGGCGAGGGCGTCGCGGCCATCGCGACCGCCCTCGTGGTGCCCGACGGCAGGGCGGCGGCATGAACAACAAGCGCAAGCCGCTCGACGAGCGGCGCGCCGAGATCGTCGAGGCCGGGCTGAGCGTCGCGATGCGCGAGGGCGTGGAGTCGGTGACCGTGCGCCGTGTGGCGCAGGAGGCCGGCATCTCGCTCGGCACCGTGCACTACTGCTTCGACGACAAGGACGCGATGCTGCGGGCCATGGGCCGCGCCATCGCCATGCGGGCGTCCGAGCCGATGATCTCGGCTCTGGAGGTCGGGCCGGACCACACGACCCTGGCCGACACGGCCGTGGACGCCCTCCTGACGGGGCTCAAGCAGCACCAGCACATGCGGTTGCTGACCTTCGAGTTCGCGGTCTCGGGCGCGCGGACGCCGGTGCTGCGTGAGGTGGCGCAGGCGCACCTCAAGCAGAGCATCGTGATGACGCGGGAGTACCTGCTGCGGCTCGCCGACGTCGCCGAGGCCAAGTACCGGACCGACATCGACGCGCTGGCGCGGACGGTGGCGATCCGCATCGACGGCATCGAGCTCGCGTGGATGGTCGACCAGGACGACGCCGCGGCGCGCTCCGCCTTCTCCGACCTGACGCACGACGTGTTCGACGACATGGAGCCCTGAGGCTCGTCCACCCGGGCCTGGCCCGGGCCTAGATGGCGAAGACCCGCTCGGTGTACGGGTTGGCGAAGACGCCCTGGGGGTCGGCCGCCTCGCGCGCCCGGCGGAAGTCCTCGAAGCGGCGGTACTGGCCGGCCAGGTAGTCGGCGTCGCGCGTGTGCATCTTGCCCCAGTGCGGGCGCCCGCCCGCCGCGGTGAAGATCTGCTCGGCGGCGTCGAAGTACCGCGCGTACGGCAGCCGCCAGTACTGGTGCACGGCGACGTAGGCGGTGTCGCGGCCGTACGCGGTCGAGAGCCACACGTCGTCGGCGGGCGCGAAGCGCACCTCGACCGGGAACGGCACGTTCTCGCCCGTGGCCCGCTGCCACGCGTCGAGCTGGTTGAGCACCCCCACGACGGCGGCCCGCGGCACCGCGTACTCCATCTCGCGGAACCGCACGCGGCGGTGGGTGCAGAACACGTGGTGCGACGGCGCCGTGTACCGGCGGGCGCTCAGCGCGCGGGCCGAGATCGCGTTCAGCGTGGGCGTCGCCGCGGGGACGAGGGTCGCGATCCGGTTGACCGTCCCGAAGAGCGCGTTCGACAGCACCTCCTCGTCGAGGAAGGAGCGGCACGCCCCGACGGCCTTCCGCATCCCGTGCGCGAGACCCGACCCGGCGCTCACCCCGGCGTCGACCCGCGTGTTGCGGAGCGTCAGGGCGCGGCGCGTGGCGGGGAACCAGTAGAACTCGAAGTGGTCGTTGCCCGCGACGAGGTCGTCGAGCTCCTCGAACACCCGGTCCAGGGGCCACGGCTCCTCGACGGCGTACAGGTCGAAGGCGGGGACGGCCTCGACGGTCACCGTGCTCAGCACGCCGGTGGCGCCCAGGCCCAGGCGGGAGGCCTCGAACAGGTCGTGCCGCTCGGTGGGAGCGGCGCGGACGACGTCGCCGTCGGGCCCCACGACCGTCAGGGCCCGCACGCGGGTGGCGAGGCCGCCGAACCGCGCGCCCGTGCCGTGCGTGCCGGTGGAGATGGCGCCCGCGACCGACTGCCGGTCGATGTCGCCGAGGTTCTGCATCGCGAGGCCGCGCTCGGCCAGGATGCGGTTGAGCTGGTGCAGCCGCATGCCCGCGCCCACCGTGACCAGGGCGTGCCCGGTGTCGGGGTCGCGCTCGACGCGGTGCAGGGCGTCCAGGTGGTCCAGGTTGAGCTGCACGCCGTCGGTGGCGGCCGCCGGCATGAACGAGTGGCCCGCGCCGACCGCGCGCACCGTGTGCCCGTCCTTCACCGCGCGCCGCACGGCGTCGGACAGCTCCTCCTCGGAGGCCGGCTGTTCCTGTCGCGCGGGCTCGGCGCTGACGTTGCGTGCCCAGTTCGTCCAGATCACGCGAGCACTATCCCACGCGTCCGCTCCGGGGGACAGAACCGGAGTAGCGTTCGGGCATGAGCTCCGCAGCAGACACCGCCGCGCGGCTTTCCGCCGCCACGTCCGGCCTGCCCGCCCCCGTCGCGGTCGTCGACCTGGACGTGTTCGACACCAACGCCCTCGACATCCTCAAGCGGGCCGACGGCGTCCCCGTGCGCGTGGCGTCGAAGTCCGTGCGGGTGCGCTCGCTCGTCGAGCGGGCCCTCGGGCACGGCTTCGCCGGCGTCATGGCGTACTCCCTGCGCGAGGCGCTGTGGCTGGTCGGCGAGGGTATGCGCGACGTGCTGGTCGGCTATCCGACGGTGGACCGGGAGGCGCTGGCGGAGCTTGTGGCCGACCCCGCGGCCCGGGCCCAGGTCACCCTGATGGTCGACGACGTGGCCCACCTCGGGCTGATCGCCGACGCGGTGGAGGCGGCAGGGGCGGCCGGAGCGGGTGGCACGCAAGGAGCCGGTGCCACCCCGGTCCAGGTCTGCCTGGACGTCGACTGCTCGCTGCGCGTCGGCGTCGGGCCGCTGACCGCGCACCTCGGCGTGCGCCGCTCGCCCCTGCGCGAGCCCGGCGAGGTCGCCGCCCTGGCGACCGTGGCCCAGGCGAAGGGCCTGGCGGTGCGCGGCCTGATGTTCTACGAGGCCCAGGTGGCCGGCCTGCCCGACACCAGCCCCGCCGTCCGGGTCGTCAAGCGGCTCACGATGCGCGAGGTCAACGACCGCCGGGTGCGCATCCTCGCGGCCGTGCGGGACGCCGTCGGGCACGACGTGGAGCTCGTCAACGCGGGCGGGACCGGCTCGATCGAGGTGAGCGGCAGCGCGCCCGGCGTCACCGAGGTGACCTCGGGCTCCGGGCTGTTCGCCCCGGGTCTCTTCGACGGCTACCGGTCCTTCGAGTCCCGCCCCGCGGCGTTCTTCGGGCTCGACGTGGTCCGGGAGCCCGCCCTCGGCTGGGTCACGGCGTTCTCGGGCGGGTACGCGGCGTCGGGCCAGGCGGGCAAGGCGCGGCTGCCGCGCATCTTCACGCCCGGCTACACGCTCAGCGGGACGGAGGGCGCGGGCGAGGTCCAGACACCGCTGCGCGCCAGGCGGCCCGACGGCGGCATGCTCCGCACCGGCGACCGCGTCTGGCTCCGGCACGCGAAGGCCGGCGAGATGATGGAGCGGTTCGACCAGGTCCACCTCGTGCGGGGCACCGAGGTCACGGAGACCGTGCCGACCTACCGGGGCGAGCACAAGAACTTCGGGTAGGCCGCCCGCCGGGCCATCGGGTAGAACAAGCCCATGCCCACACTGCACCACCGCAACCGGCCGATGACGGGGCGCGACCCGCACGAGCCGGCGCGCACGGCGACCCCGCTGGAGCTGCTGTTCGACCTCACGTTCGTGGTCGCGTTCGGGGTGGCCGGCGAGCAGGGCGCGCACCTGCTCTCCGAGGGGCACGCCATGTCGGGCATCGTCGGGTTCTCGTTCTCGATGTTCGCCATCTGCTGGGCCTGGATCAACTTCACCTGGTTCGCCTCCGCGTTCGACACCGACGACTGGTTCTACCGCGTCACCACGATGGTCCAGATGATCGGCGTCGTGATCCTGGCGCTCGGGCTGCCCGAGATGTTCCGGTCGCTCGACGAGGGCGCCCGCGTGCACAACGAGGTCATGGTCGCCGGGTACATCGTCATGCGGCTCGCCATGCTCGTGCAGTGGCTGCGCGCGGCCCGGCAGGCGCCCGAGTACCGCGCCACCTGCATGTCGTACGTGCGCACCCTGGTCATCACGCAGGTCGGCTGGGTGATCCTGGCCGTCGCGCCCGTGACCGTCCCCGTCTTCCTCGTGGGCGGCGTGCTGCTCGGCCTCGCGGAGATGGCAGGGCCGTACGTCGCCGAGCGGTTCCGCACGACCGGCCCCGGCCGCAGCAGCACCCCGTGGCACGCCCACCACATGGCCGAGCGCTACGGGCTGCTCGCCATCATCACCCTCGGCGAGGGCGTGATCGGTACCGTCGCGTCGCTGTCCGCCGTCGTCGAGCACTCGGGCTGGACGCTCGACGCCGCCCTCGTGGCGCTCGCGGGCACCGGCCTCACCTTCGGGCTCTGGTGGACCTACTACCAGACGCCCGACGCCGAGCTGCTGCACCGGTACCGGGAGCGGTCGTTCGGCTGGGGCTACGGCAACATCGTGGTCTTCGCCGCGCTCGCGGGCGTCGGAGCGGGGCTGCACGTCGCGGGCTATTACCTGGAGGGCCACTCCCACCTGGGTGCCGTCGCGACGGTGCTGGCGGTCGCCGTGCCGGTGCTCGTGTTCGTGGTGGCCGACCACACGCAGTTCTGGGTCCTGTCCCGGTCCTTCAGCCCGCTGCACCTGTTCCTGGTGCTGAGCACGGTGGCTCTGCTCGGCGTGGCCGTCGCCGCCGCGGCGGCGGGCGTCGCCATGGCGTGGGCCCTGCTCCTGGTGATGCTCGCGCCGGCGATCTCGGTGGTCGGGTACGAGCTGCGCGGGCACCGGCACGTGGCCCGCGTGCTGGCCGACGCCGCCTGAGCCGTTGGCTTGCACGGAGCCGTTAGCCTGCACGGATGCGAGCAGCAGTGACGGTGCACATGGACGCGACCCCCGAGCAGGTCTGGGACCTGCTCAGCGACGTCACACGGATCGGTGAGCTGAGTCCGGAGACGTTCGAGGCGGAGTGGACCGACGGCGCGACCGGCCCCGCCGTCGGCGCTCACTTCCGCGGGCACGTGCGCCGCAACGGCGTGGGGCCCGTGTACTGGTCGCAGTGCAAGGTGACCCACTGCGAGCCGGCCCGCGACTTCGGCTTCACGGTGTACCTGGGCGGCCGGCGCCTTAACAACTGGCGCTACCAGCTCGCCCCCGCCGACGGCGGCGGCACGGACGTGACCGAGTCGTTCGAGCTGGAGCAGCGCGGCGTCGCCCGCGCGTACTGGGCCCTGGCGGGCTGGCACCGGCGCCGGGTGAACGTCCGGGGCATGCGGCAGACCCTCGAGAGGGCGCGGACAATTGTCGAGGCGGGAACCTGAAGCGCCGGTACCCTTGACAGGTGACTATTCGCCTGTTTGACACCGCTGCGCGCGAGGTGCGCGACTTCACCCCCATCACCCCGGGCGAGGTCGGCATCTACCTGTGTGGCGCCACGGTCCAGGCACCCCCTCATGTAGGCCACCTGCGCCCGGTCGTCGCGTTCGACGTGCTGCGCCGGTGGCTCACCCGACGGGGCCTGAAGGTCACCCTGATCCGCAACGTCACGGACATCGACGACAAGGTGCTGGCCAAGTCGGCCGCAGCCGGCCGGGAGTGGTGGGCGCACGCCGCGCTGTACGAGCGCGTGTTCACCCAGGCGTACGACGCGCTCGGCGTCATCCCGCCCACCTACGAGCCGCGGGCCACGGGCAGCGTGCCCGAGATGGTCGGGCTCATGGAGCGCCTCGTCGAGCGGGGCCACGCCTACGCCACCGGCGAGGGCAACGTCTGGTTCGACGTGCACTCCTGGCCCGCCTACGGCGAGCTGACCCGGCAGAAGGTCGAGGACCTCAGCCCCGAGGAGGGCGCTGAGGCCACGGCGGGCACCGCCGGGGCGGCCAAGAAGAACCCGCACGACTTCGCGCTCTGGAAGGCTGCCAAGCCGGGCGAGCCGGAGTCGGCGTCGTGGGACACCCCGTTCGGCCGCGGCCGCCCGGGCTGGCACCTGGAGTGCTCCGCGATGGCCCGGCGCTACCTGGGCGAGACGTTCGACATCCACGGCGGCGGCCTCGACCTGCGGTTCCCGCACCACGAGAACGAGCAGGCACAGTCGCGGGCCGCGGGCTACGGGTTCGCGCAGCGCTGGATGCACGTCGCGTGGGTCACCCAGTCCGGCGTGAAGATGTCGAAGTCGCTGGGCAACGGGCTGCTCGTCAGCGAGCTGCTGGCCCAGGCGCCCGCGCCCGTGGTGCGGTACGCCCTGGCGGCCGTGCAGTACCGGTCCATGCTCGAGTGGGCGCCCGACACCCTGGAGGAGGCGCGCACCACCTGGGAGCGGCTGACGGGCTTCGTGACACGCGCCTCGGAGCGGGTCGGCGACGTGCCGGCCGAGGAGGTCGCCAAGGCGGAGGTCCCCGAGGCGTTCGCCGCCGCGATGGACGACGACCTGAACGTGCCGCAGGCGCTCGCCGTGGTGCACGAGCACCTGCGGGCGGGCAACACGGCCCTCGCCTCCGGGAGCGACGCCGCGGTCCGCGACGAGCTGGTGACGCTGCGTGCGATGCTCGACGTGCTGGGCCTGGACCCCGCCGACCCGCAGTGGTCGACGTCGGGCGACGACCGGTACGCGACGGCCCTCGACGGGCTCGTCGCGGCGGAGCTCAAGGCGCGCGCGGAGGCGCGGGCCGCGAAGGACTGGGCGGCGTCGGACGCTATCCGGGACCGCCTCGCGGCCGCCGGGATCGAGGTCCAGGACTCCGCGGACGGGGCCCGCTGGTCCCTCTCCTGAACTTTTTCTGGTGGTCCAGCTTGTCGGGACCGCCTCGACCGATACCTGCGGTGGTCACGACAAGCTCGACCACCGGCTGAGAGACGAGACAAACCATGGCAGGCAATTCGAAGCGCGCCGGAGCGGTGCGCAAGGCCGGCTCCAAGAAGGGCGCCCAGGTCGGCACCGGCGGCCACAGCCGCAAGGGGCTGCAGGGCAAGGGCCCGACGCCCAAGGCGGAGGACCGTACCTACCACCCCGCGCACGAGCGCAAGGTCGCCGCGGAGAAGCGGGCAGCCGTGGCCGGACGCCGTCCGGGCGGCCCGGGCGGGCGCGGCGCCGGGCGCAAGGGCGCCGGGGCGGCCGAGGTCGTCGCGGGCCGCAACGCCGTCCTGGAGGCGCTGCGCGCGGAGATGCCCACCGAGGGCATCTACCTGGCCTCGCGCCTGGAGTCGGACGACCGCACCCAGGAGATCCTGGAGATCGCGCACACGCGCAGCCTGCCCATGTTCGAGGCGTCGCGCCTCGACCTGGACCGGATGACGGACGGCGCCGTGCACCAGGGCGTCGCGATGAAGGTTCCGGCGTACGACTACAAGGACGCCGACGACCTGCTCGACGTCGCGGCCGAGGCCGGCGAGCCGGCGCTGATCGTGGCGCTGGACAGCATCACCGACCCCCGCAACCTCGGTGCCGTGCTGCGGTCCGCCGGGGCGTTCGGCGCGCACGGCGTGCTGGTGCCGGAGCGGCGCGCGGCGGGCGTGACGGCGTCGGCCTGGAAGGTGTCCGCGGGCGCCGCCGCGCGCGTCCCCGTGGCGCGCGCGACCAACCTGGCCCGCGAGCTCGCCGAGCTGAAGAAGTCCGGCTGCTTCGTGGTCGGGCTCGACGCCGGCGGCGACATGCCCGTGGGCGAGCTCGCGTATGCGACGGACCCGCTGGTGCTGGTCGTCGGGTCGGAGGGCAAGGGCCTGTCCCGCCTCGTGCGCGAGGCGTGCGACGCCGTGGTCTCCATCCCGATCGCGGCCACGACCGAGTCGCTGAACGCCGCCGTGGCGGCGGGCATCACGCTGTACGAGGTGGCGCGCCAGCGGTCCGAGGCGGCCGGCTAGGCCCTCCCGTCGTGCCCGCCGGCGGCTACGACTGCTGCTCGGCCTCGCCCGGCGCGAGGCCGAGCAGGGCGTCCTCGTCGGGCCGGTGCCGCAGCACGTTCTCCACGTAGGACTTCGCGGCCTCGGGCAGCGGGATGTCCCGCTGCGCCTGCTGCGAGATGAACCAGCGGTGGTCGAGGATCTCGTGGAAGAGCTGCGCGGGCTCCAGCTTGCGCCGCATCTCGCGGGGCACGGCGTCGATCGTGGGGCGGAAGACCTGGCGGACCCAGGCGTGCGCCACGATCTGCTCCTGGTCGTTCTGCCGGTCGGTCGCGGCCCGGAAGCTGTCGAGGTCGTTGAGCATGCGGCGCGCCTGGTTCTCCTGGACGTCCAGGCCCGTGAGGCGCAGCAGCCGGCGGGAGTGGTGCCCGGCGTCGACCACCTTGGGCTGGATGCGCACCTTGGTGCCGTCGATGTCGGTGGTGATCTCCAGCTCGCCCACGTCGAAGCCCAGGTCGTTGAGCCGCTCGATGCGCGCGGCGACCCGCCAGCGCTCCTCGGAGTCGAACGCCTCCGAGATCGTCAGGGCGGCCCACAGCTCCTGGTACCGCTCCACGAGGGCGTCGCCGATGGAGACCTCGTCGACGTCCTCGTCGAGCAGCTCGCCCGCGGCGAGGTCCATCAGCTCGCCGATGATGTTGGTGCGCGCCAGGTCGACGTCGTAGCTGCGCTGGCCCTTCGTCAGCGTGCGGTGCATGTCGCCGGTCTCGGCGTCGACCAGGTAGGCGGCGAAGGTCTCGGCGTCGCGCCGGAACAGCGTGTTCGACAGCGAGACGTCGCCCCAGTAGAAGCCCACGAGGTGCAGGCGCACCAGGAGCACCGCCAGGGCGTCGATGAGCCGCGTGGCGGTGTCGGGGCGCAGGTCCTGGCTGAACAGGGCGCGGTAGGGCAGCGAGAACGGCAGGTGCTCGGTGATCAGCACGGCCTCGAGCCGCTCGCCGTCGGGCGCGCTGCGGCCCGTGATGACGCCGACGGGCACGACCGAGGGCACCTCGATGCGGTGCAGCTGGCGCAGCAGCGCGTACTCGCGGTAGGCGACGGTCTCGCCGATCTCCTTGATCGCCAGCACGCGGCCGCCGTGGTTGACGAAGCGGACCACGTGCCGCGAGATGCCCTGGGGCAGGGCGGCGAGCACCTCGTCCGGCCACTCGGCCAGGGGGACGTGCCAGGGGAGGTCCAGCAGAGTGGGGTCGGGTGCGACCGCGGTGATCTGGAGGTTCTGCTGGGGCATGGGCACCATTCTGGACGACGGGAGCGCCGGGGCTGAATCACGGCGGGACAGAAGTGTGGCGAGACAGGGCGTCGGCTGGTGCCGGCGTCCTGTCTCGCCACACTTCTACTTCGCCATGGTCCTACCTCGGCGAGGGGCGCTCGGCTCAGCCGAGGCGTTCGCCCGAGGTCGCGGAGAACACGTGGGAGTGGCCGGCCTGGATGGCGACGGAGATGACGTCGCCCTTGTCCGGCACGCCGCGCGGGTCGATGCGCACGATGACCTGGTTGGTGTCGCCCGCGGAGAGGTCGACGTCGGCGGCGTCGCCCTTGAGCGAGCCGTAGACGAAGGCGTCGGAGCCGAGCTCCTCGACCAGGTTGACCTCGACGTCGAACGAGCCGGCGGTGCCGGACGGGACGACGTCCAGGGCCTCGGGACGGAAGCCCAGGGTGACCTTGCCGCCGTCGGCCTCGCTGAGGCTGCCGGCGATGGAACGCTCCAGGGGGACGCTGGCCGAGCCGACCTTGACGCCACCCTCCTTGACGTCGAACGTGCCGATGTTCATGGCCGGGGAGCCGATGAACCCGGCGACGAACACGTTGTTCGGCCGGTCGTACATCTCGCGCGGGGTGCCGACCTGCTGCAGGATGCCGCCGTTGAGGACCGCGATGCGGTCACCCATCGTCAGGGCCTCGGTCTGGTCGTGGGTCACGTAGACCGTGGTCACGCCCAGGCGACGCTGCAGCGACGCGATCTGGGTGCGGGTCTGGACACGGAGCTTGGCGTCCAGGTTGGACAGCGGCTCGTCCATGAGGAAGACCTGGGGCTGGCGCACGATGGCGCGGCCCATGGCGACACGCTGACGCTGTCCACCGGAGAGGGCCTTCGGCTTGCGGTCGAGGTACTCGGTCAGGTCGAGGATCTTGGCGGCTTCCTCGACGCGCTGGCGGATCTCCGCCTTCGGGGTGCCCGCGATCTTCAGGGCGAAGCCCATGTTGTCCGCCACCGACATGTGGGGGTAGAGCGCGTAGTTCTGGAAGACCATCGCGATGTCGCGGTCCTTGGGCTGCACGTCGGTGACGTCGCGGTCACCGATGAAGATGTGCCCACCGTTGACGTCCTCCAGACCCGCGAGCATCCGCAGGGACGTGGACTTACCGCAGCCGGACGGGCCGACGAGGACGAGGAACTCGCCGTCCTCGATCTCCAGGTTCAGCTGGTCGACGGCCGGGCGCTCAGTGCCCGGGTAGACGCGCGTCGCGTGATCGAAAGTGACCGTAGCCATGACTAGTACATCCCTCCACCGGCAGGTACGTGCCGGACGATCCGTTGTGGTCGGGTGCCGTTGCTTCCACTCACGTGTCGGCGGTGACACTGTTGCAGCGCGATCGTACCCCGGTTGGTCAAGGTCGCGGTACAGACCAGGTCACAGGCAGGTCACTCCTCGCCCAGCGTGCGGGCGAGGCCGGCCAGGACCGCGGCGAGCGCGTCCGGGTCGGGCACGCGGTGCGAGGCGAGGGTGTCGCCCGTGCCGACCTTGATCGTCAGGTCGCCCGACTCGAGGGCGCCGAACGCCGCCTCGTCGGTCGTGTCGTCGCCCGCGTAGAGCACGCGCACCTTCTCGACGCCCAGCTCGGCCGCCACGGTGCCGCGCAGCCTGCGCAGCGCCTCGCCCTTGCTCGTGGGCACCACGGACACCTCGACCACGTCCTTGCCGTGCATGGCGGGCAGCCCCTGGTTGGCCGCCACCTCGTCGGCGGCCACGGTGATGGCCGCGGCGTCGTCCACGCTCGCCAGGCGCGTGTGCACGACGGCGGCGGCGGGCTTGACCTGCACCCACGCCCCCTCCCGGCCGGAGACCGCGGACTCGAAGCCCGCGACCAGCGCGTCGAGCTGGCCTGACTGGGTGGTGGTGAGGTGGAAGGGCACCTGCTCGACGCCCGTGGCGGTGGCCCGGCCGGCCTCCGCGCCGTGGCTGCCCACCAGGAACGTGCCGTCGGGGGCGACCGTGCGCTCGGCGAGGTCGGACAGGTCGCGCCCGGAGACGAACGCCAGGCGCACCGGCGCCTCCTGCGCGAGGGTGTGGATCTGCTCGATCGCGGCGCGCGCGGAGCGGGTCATGGAGGACGACTTCGGGTCGTCCACGAGCGGCGCCAGCGTGCCGTCGAAGTCGGACGCGATGAGCCAGCCCGTGGTGGGCTTCTTGCGCCGCCCGTTCCCGCCGCTCATCCGGGCCAGGCCCTTCGGGGGCACGCCCTCGGGCAGGGTGGTGAACGCCGTCAGCGCGTCCCGCAGGTTGTGGTGCCGGGGCTCCGCGGCGCGCGGGTCCACGCTGAGCGGGCGCGGCGGCACCGCGGTGAGCACCCCGAGGAACGTCTCCGACCACTTGGCGACGTCGTCGGCCAGGACCTTGCGGCGCAGGCGGCGCATGCGCCGGCGCTGCTCCTTGGGGTCCATGGTCGCGGCGGCCACGATGATGTCCTTCATGCCGTCGATGTCGTGCGGGTTGACCAGCAGGGGGCCGGGGGAGAGCTCGTCGGCGGCACCGGTGAACTCGCTCAGCACCAGGGCGCCGCGCTCGTCGGATCGGGCCGCGATGTACTCCTTGGCGACCAGGTTCATGCCGTCGCGCAGCGACGTCACCAGCAGCACGTCCGCCGCGAGGTACAGCGCCGCCATCTCCTCGGGCGGGTAGGAGTGGTGCAGGTAGTGGATCGCGGAGTGGCCCAGCTCGCCGTACTCGCCGTTGATCCGGCCCACGAGGACCTCGACGTGCTCGCGGAGCTCCTGGTAGGCGCCCACGTTCTCGCGGCTCGGGCTCGCGACCTGGACGAGCGTCGCGTGCTCGACGTCGAGGCGGCCGTCGTCGAGCAGCTCGCCGTACGCCTTGATGCGGTGCCGGATGCCCTTGGTGTAGTCGAGGCGGTCCACGCCCAGCATCAGCGTGTCCGGGTTGCCCAGGTCCGCCTTGATCTCCTTGGCACGGGCCTGCACCTCGGGCGTGCGCGCGAGGGTGTCGAACCGGTGGGAGTCGATCGAGATGGGGAACGACGAGGCGCGCACGTGCCGGCCGGGCCGCCCGTCGGCGTCCGGGATCGTGATGACGGGGCCGCGCGTGGTGTACCCGGTCAGCCGGCGGGCCGAGCGGACGAAGTTCGCGGCGTCGCCGTTGCGCTGGAAGCCCACGAGGTCCGCGCCGAGCAGGCCGTCGATGATCTGCCGGCGCCACGGGAGCTGCGCGAACAGCTCGACCGGCGGGAACGGGATGTGGTCGAAGAAGCCGATGCGCAGGTCCGGCCGCAGGTCGCGGAGCATGCGGGGGACGAGCTGGAGCTGGTAGTCGTGCACCCAGACGACGGCGCCCTCGGCCGCCTGTGCCGCCGCGGCGTCGGCGAAGCGCTGGTTGACGCGGCGGTACGCGTCCCACCACTGCCGGTGGTAGGCGGGCGGGGCGATGACGTCGTGGTACAGGGGCCAGAGGGTGTCGTTGGAGAACCCCTCGTAGTAGCGCTCGATCTCGGTGGCGCTCAGTGTGACCGGCACCAGCATGACGCCGTCCGCCTCGAAGGGGTCGTGCGCGAGGTCAGGGGCGCCGGACCAGCCGACCCAGGCGCCGTCGGCACCCTGCATCACCGGTTCGAGCGCCGTGACCAGGCCTCCGGGCGACCGCTGCCAGGTCAGGTCGCCCTTGGGGCCGACCGAGAAGTCGACCGGGAGCCGGTTCGCGACGACGACCAGATCGTACCCGTCTTTACCCGGCAATGTACTGCTCCTTATGTGTGGATGATTCTCGCTCTGCTGCGTCAAGAGTAACGAGGTCTCTTCCCTGTTCAGAGTAACGATGTCCGGTTCCACTCGAACCTCGGGACGTCGCGGTGCTGGTCAGAGCGTGGTTGTTGGCGGGCATCCGTCGTCCGCGACGGCTACGGTGTGCCTCATGGAGGAGGTCGAGGCCCCGACGGCGCACCCGCACGGCACCGGCCCCGCTGCCGGTTCGAAGCTCGGCGGGTACACCGTCGTGCGTCAGATCGGCTCCGGCGCCATGGGCGCCGTGTACCGGGCCCAGGACGACGGCGGGAACGCCGTGGCCCTCAAGATCCTCCACCGCCACCTCGACGACCCCGCGGCCCGGGAACGGCTGCGCCGCGAGGCCAACGCGCTCCAGGGCCTCCGGCACCCCGCCGTGGCCCGCGTGCTCGACGCCGAGCTCGAAGGGCCCGAGGCCTTCATCGTCACCGAGCTCATCGAGGGCCCCACGCTCGAGGAGGAGATCGACGATCGCGGGCCGCTCGACCCCCGGGACCTCTTCGAGCTCGCCGACCAGCTCGCCGACGCCCTCGAGGCGGTCCACGGCACCGGCGTCGTGCACCGCGACCTCACCCCCTCGAACGTGCTCATCGCACGGACCGGCCCCGTCCTGATCGACTTCGGGCTCGCCCAGGGTCCCGGCGACGTCCGGGCGACCCGCACCGGGTTCGTCATGGGCACCCCCGGCTACCTCGCCCCCGAGCTGCTCGACGGCGCCGAGCCCGGCCCCGACACCGACTGGTGGTCCTGGGCCGCCGTGCTCGCTTTCGGCGGTACGGGACGCGCGCCGTTCGGCGTCCGCCCCACCGAGCTGGTGCTGCGCCGCTCGCGGCAGGGCCAGGCCGACCTCGACGGGCTCCAGCCGCGTGCCAGGCGAGCGCTCGACGCCGCGCTCCGGGCCGTGCCGGCCGAACGCTGGGGGCCGGACGAGGTGGCGCGCGCGCTCAAGTCCGAGTCGGACGCGTTCGTCGCCGCGACGTCGGGCGAGGGCGGACCGGAGACCACGGTCCTGGACTCCGACGGCACGTCGCCGGGCGGCACCGTCGCGGTGCCGGGCGGCGGCTCGACCCGGGTCATGCCGAAGGGTCTGCTGCCCCGCCGGCGACCGGTCTCGGAAGCGGCGGGTGGCGCGGGGATCGGCGCGGCGGCCGGGGCAGCAGCCGCGGCTCGTACCCGCAGGCCCGCGCCCGGCGGTGTGACCGACCTGGCCCAGGGTGCCGAGGCGCCCCGCGGCCGGTCGGTGACGGGGCGCGCGGTGGGCTCGCCCGGGCTGGCGTCGCCGTCGGCGGGTTCTCTGCTCGCGCCCGAGCCGGCGAGCCCCGCGCGGGTCACCGGTTACCGGGCCCTGTTCCTGACCACCGCGCTCGCGCTCGTGACGCTCGCGGCCACCCGGCCCGGCATCGCCGTCGGCGTGCTCGCGCTCCTGCTCGTCGTGACCCGCCTGGCGGGCATCGCCGTCGACGAGTACCGCAGCCGCCGCGCCCGGCGCGGGCCCAGCCGGTCCGACGCGCTCGTGGCGACGCTCGTGTCGCCCTGGCACCTGGTCCGCGCCGCGTTCGGCGTGCTGCCCGCCCTCGCGGTCGGCATCTGCGCCGGCGTGATCGTGGTGCTGCTGGGGCTGATGCTGTTCGCGCCCGGCAACGTCATCATCGCCCCCATCCCGACCGTCGAGGCGCGGTCCGTGGGCGGCATGAACCAGCCGATCGTCGACAGCCTGGTGCTCGCCGTGGCGATGGTGGTCACGGTGGTCGTGACGTGGTGGGGGCCGGCGTCGTACGGCACGCGGGTCGGGGCCGGGCCGCTGCTCCGGCGAATCGCCCCGTCGAAGGGTTCGAAGGCGTTGTTGACCCTGGTCGTCCTGGCGCTCGCGCTGCTCGCGTCGCTGCCGCTGTTCGGGAGCCCCGTAGACATCCTGTGGTGGCCGCTGGGCGACCGGCCCGCCGTGACCTGGTGACCCCGCCGTCGTGCCCCTGACCTGCTGACTTGTCGCAGGTAGTGCGCGTCCCCGGGTCCGGTGCCTGGATCGTAACGAAACGTCCAGCCGCTTCCCAGAGAGCGCTTGTAGTCTTGCGTCGGGCGTTTGGGACGCCCCGCCCCATTGGCCCGCATCTCGAAGGACCCCGATGTCGACGAATCAGACCAAGGCACAGCGCCGCGACGCGGCCCGTGCCGAGGCCCTTGCCCTCCAGAAGAAGCAGCAGTCGAGCGAGAAGCGCAACCGTGTGATCGTGCTGAGCGTGCTCGGGCTCGCCGTCATCGGTCTCGTGGTGGCGATCGTGCTGATCCTCACCGAGGGCCAGAAGACGCCGATGGAGAAGGTCGACAACATCCCGGCCGGCGTCGTCGAGAACTCCGGCATCCCGGTCGGCGCCGACGGCGCCGCGGGCACCACGAACGAGGGCGCGAAGACGCTCGACGTCTACGTCGACTACATGTGCCCCATCTGCGGCCAGTTCGAGCAGACCAACAGCGCGAGCATCGCCGAGATGCGTGAGGCCGGCGACATCACGCTCGTCGTGCACCCGGTCTCGATCCTCGACCGCGCGTCGCAGGGTACCGAGTACTCCACGCGTGCGGCCTCCGCCTCGGCCTGGGTGGCCGACCGGGCGCCCGAGCAGTTCTCCGCCTTCCACGACGCCCTGTTCGCGAGCCAGCCGGCCGAGAACACGGCGGGCCTCTCCGACGAGCAGATCGCCCAGGTCGCCGAGCAGGCAGGCGTGCCGGCCGACGTCGCCGCGGGCATCACCGACGGCGACGCCAAGGACACCTACGAGGAGTGGGTCGCCGCGTCGACCGACGCCGCGACGAGCAACGAGGACCTGTTCAACGCC
Source organism: Promicromonospora sukumoe (assembly GCF_014137995.1). Classification (NCBI taxonomy): domain Bacteria; kingdom Bacillati; phylum Actinomycetota; class Actinomycetes; order Micrococcales; family Promicromonosporaceae; genus Promicromonospora; species Promicromonospora sukumoe. The sequence goes on along the minus strand of NZ_JACGWV010000002.1, from coordinate 1,034,586 downwards.
CAGGGCGGGTTCGGCACGCCGACCGTGCTGATCGACGGCGAGCGGTTCGAGGGCTGGCAGCAGCCCGGCGCCCTGGCCGCGGCCGTCACCGGCGAGGACGCGAGCTCCGAGCCCTCCGCGTCGCCGTCCGAGTGACGTCTGGCTTGGCCTAGCAGCGAGCGGGTCGACGGCGGGGTCCCGGGCTACGGCCCGGGGCCCCGTCTGTCTGTCTGCTCGGAGGTTCCGGCGACGCGCGCGCCCGGACTCGGACAGCGGCGTCGGGAACCGTTAGGCTGTTCTCCGCCCGCCGCCTTAGCTCAGCTGGTAGAGCTCCCGCCTTGTAAGCGGAAGGTCGTCGGTTCGAACCCGACAGGCGGCTCCAGAGGCCCGGAATCCCTGGGATTCCGGGCCTGCTTGTTTCTGCCCCTGGGTGTGCAGGGGGCCGATCTCATCGAGTTCGGTCGGGTGTCTTCAGATCGGTCGGTCAGGTGACCGGTCTGAAGGCAAGGGACCGAAGTCAGGGGAGCACCTGGCTCTGGTCATGCCCCAGCAGGCTCTCTCGGGCCCCCTCAGGGCGCCGTGACCGCCCGGGCCAGGTGGTCCGCCACCGCGCGGCGCTGGGTCTCCGGCATGTTCCGGTAGGCCAGCGACTCGAACATCCACAGGCCGTCGGCGGCGAGCCGGGCCACCAGCCGGGCCATGGACGCGTCGTCGCCCCCGGCGTCGGTCGGCACGGGCGCCCACCGCTCCAGGACGTCGCTCCAGGGGGCGGCCCACTCGGGGTGCGTCGCGGCCTCCAGCATGAGCTGCAGCTCCGCCCGGGTGGCCGACTCCGCGCTCACGCGGATGTAGGCGGCGAGCCGCTCGCCGGCGGTGAGCTGGTCGGCGGGGCGGCCGGCGTCGGCCTCCAGCGTGCGCTCCCACCGGTCGGCCAGGTGCTGGTGGATCGCGGCGAGCAGGCCCTCCCGGGACGGGAAGTGGTACATGATCCCGCCGCGGGTCAGCTCGGCCTCGGCCGCCACGGAGTCGAAGGTCACGGCCGTGACGCCCTCGCGCTGCACCAGGCGCACGGCTGATTCGAGGATGCGGTCGCGGTTGCTCGGTCGCACGGGGTCTCCAGCGGGGGAGTCGCGGTCGGGACGGTTCAGTGACCCGAACCGTAGGCGGAGGACGCCGACCCGGGCCCGTAGGACCGGAGCAGCACTGTCGTGACGATAGCGCCGAGCGCCAGGACCCCGGCACAGACCACCATGACCACCGAGTAGCTGTTCCCGAAGGCCCGGAACGCGGCGTCGAGCACCTCGGGGCCGGTGCCCGGCGCCGTCAGGGCGTCCGTCATGGACCGGCCCGCCTCGACGGGGGCGCCGGCGGGGAGCTGGATCGTCAGGGTGTAGATCGTGGTCAGGAGCGAGCCCAGCAGGGCGACGGCGGCCAGGCTGCCGAACTCGTAGGAGACCTCCTCCACGGAGGACGCCATGCCGGCCCGCCGGGCGGGCACGTTGCCGATGATCGCGGTGGAGGCCACCGACATGGCCGCACCGAGCCCGAGGCCGGTGACGAGCAGGCCGGCGAGCAGCCACGGCATCCCCTGGTGGACGCCGTACAGCGTGCCGGCCACGCCGACGGCGCCCACGGCCAGGCCGCCGCCGATCAGCACGCGCAGGCCCACGACGTGGAGGAACGCGGCGCCCAGGAGCGAGGACGGCAGCGAGCCCAGGGCGATCGCGGCCACCAGCATCCCCGACTCCAGCGGCGTGAACCCCGCGACGAGCTGGAACCGCTGCGTCGTGGCGAGCTGCAGGCCGCCCATGGCGAACATCGCGATGGCGGCCGCCAGCACCCCCGAGGAGAACGCGGCGTTGCGGAAGATCGACAGGTCGAGCAGCGGGAACGGCAGCCGCTTCTGCCGCCGCACGAAGACCCACCAGCCCACGACGGTCACCAGGGCCGCGCCGAGGACGACGGGGCCCGAGCGGTCGAGCTTGGCGACCTCCTTGATCAGCACCACGAGCCCGACCAGCGTGACCAGGGACTGCACCGAGGAGATGAAGTCCCACCGGGTCCCGGGGTGCGGGTCGTCCTGGGGTGCGACGGCGATGCCGACGATGATCGCCAGCAGGACCACCGGCACGTTGATCAGGAAGATCGAGCCCCAGGCGAAGTGCGCCAGCAGCGCCCCGCCGACGATGGGCCCGAGGGCCCCGCCGACCACCGACAGGCTGCCCCACACGCCGATCGCGATGTTGCGCTCGCGCTCGTTGACGAAGGCCACCCGGATCAGGGCCAGCGTGGCCGGCATCATGGCCGCGGCCCCGACGGCGAGCAGCCCACGGGCGGCGATCAGCACCTCGGGGGTGGGCGCCGTCGCGGCCAGGAACGAGGCGAAGCCGAACACCACCAGGCCGGAGATGAACATGAGGCGGTGGCCGAACCGGTCGCCCAGGGTGCCCGAGCCGAGCAGCAGCCCGGTCATCACCAGGGGGTAGGCGTTGATGATCCACAGGCTCTCGCTCCAGCTCGCGTCGAGCTCGCGCGTGAGCGTGGGCAGCGCCGTGTAGAGGATCGAGTTGTCGAGGGTGATCAGCAGCAGCCCGGTGCCGACGGTGACCAGGAGGGTCCAGCGCCGCCCGGTGCCCATCTGGGACGTGCCCGCACTCAGCGGAGGGCTCATCGTCATGGTTGTAAATGTACCATCTAGAAGGTTAAGTTACGCGGCCAGGAAGGGGTGGCGGAGACGCCGGAGGCTCCCCGGTGCGGGCACCAGGGAGCCTCTGAGTTTCACCCTCCGAAGTGTAGGGCCGGGCGGCGGTCCTACGCGCGCGGCCAGGCCCCCGGCGTCGGCCACTTGGCGGAGCGGCCGTCACCGCTGGAGGTGCCCGTGAGGCGGCGCTTGACCCAGGGCCCCACGTGCTGGCGCATCCAGGCGGCGTTGGCGCGTGCGCTCTCCCGGAAGGCGGCGGGCGGGGCGGCGTCGAGCGGCACGTCCCAGGCGTCGTCGTCCGGTTCGAGGCCGAGCGCGACCAGGGCGGCGTTCGCCACCCGCTGGTGCCCCTCCGGGGTCAGGTGGATGCGGTCCGCGGACCACAGGCGCAGGTCGCCCAGCGACCGCATGCCCCACAGGTCCACGACGTGCGCGCCGTGGCGCCGGGCGATGGACCACACGTTCGCGTTGAAGATGCCCACGCGGCCGTTGGTCCAGCTCAGGCCGGCGCCCGCCTTGAAGCCGGTGCCCATCAGCACGTCGGCGCCCGTGGCGCGGAGCGTGGCGACGGCGTCCTCCAGCGCGGCCGAGATCGTGTCGACGTCGGCCGTGGCGCGCAGGATGTCGTTGCCGCCTCCGACCAGGGACACCAGGTCCGGCTTGGCCTCGAGCGTCGTGCCGAGCTGCTCGGCGACGATCGGGCGCAGCTTGCGGCCCCGGATCGCGAGGTTCGCGTACTCCAGCGGGTCCTCGCCCGCCGCGATGCGGCGTGCGGAGAGCGCGGCGGCGAGGTTGTCCGCCCAGCCGCGCTGCACGTCCGGGGCATCCGGGTAGGGGTCCCACAGACCCTCCGAGAAGGAGTCGCCCATGGCGATGTACCGCGTCCAGCGGACGGGTGCGGTCGCGGTGGGTGTGGTGGAGGGGCCTTCCGGTTCTGGGGTCGTCGCGCTCACGTTCCTCATTGTTGCGCCAACTCCGTGAAGAGTCGTCACAAGTGGGTGTGTCGGGCAGCACAGGGGGTCGCTGTCAGTGGGTCCCGGTAACCTCCTGAGCGTGGAGACCACCGTGAACCCGACACCCCCTGCCGACGCCGACGCTGCCGCTGGCCGGCCCCCGTTGTCGCAGGTCATCGCGCCGGACTGGGCCGAGGCGCTCGCCGACGTCGAGCCCCGCATCGATGCGATGGGCGACTTCCTGCGCACCGAGGTCGCAGAGGGCCGTACCTACGTCCCGGCCGGCGAGAACGTGCTCGCCGCCTTCAAGCGTCCGCTCGCGGACGTGCGCGTGCTGATCGTGGGCCAGGACCCCTACCCGACGCCGGGGCACGCCATGGGCCTGTCCTTCTCGGTGCAGCCGGACGTGCGGCCGGTCCCGCGGTCGCTGGTCAACATCTACAAGGAGCTGCAGGAGGACCTCGGCCTGCCGATCCCGTCGAACGGCGACCTGCGCCCGTGGGCCGACCAGGGGGTCATGCTGTTGAACAGGACGCTCACCTGCCGCCCCGGCTCCTCCGACTCGCACGCGGGCAAGGGGTGGGAAGAGGTCACGGAGGCCGCGATCCGCGCCCTGGTGGCCCGTGGTGGGCCCCTCGTGGCCATCCTGTGGGGCGCGAAGGCGCGCAACCTCAAGGCGTGGCTGGGTGACGTCCCCGTGGTCGAGAGCGCGCACCCGTCGCCGCTGTCGGCGCGCAGCGGCTTCTTCGGCTCGAAGCCGTTCTCGCGGGCCAACGCGCTGCTCGAGCAGCAGGGTGCGCAGCCCGTCGACTGGCGCCTGCCGTAAGGATCGCGGCGCCCTCCTCGGCGCCGGCGGACGGCCGGCGTGCAGACAACGTGAAAAGGACTCAGGTGAACGACAGGATGGTTCCTCCGACCTTCGGTGGGCAGGCGAGCGAGACGCTGGTCGCCCACGTCGAGGCCCCCGCGGTCGAGGGCAGGGAGAACGGGCTCTCCGACCGGGACCGCGAGATCCTCGCGTTCGAGCGCCAGTGGTGGAAGTACGCCGGCGCCAAGGAGGAGGCGGCACGGGAGCTGTTCGGCCTGACCGCCACCCGGTATTACCAGGTGTTGAACGTGCTGATCGACTCCCCGGCCGCCCTGGAGCACGACCCGATGCTGGTCAAGCGCTTGCGCAGGCTCCGCTCGACCCGCCAGCGGGCACGTACTACACGACGGTTGGCGGATGAGAACCACTGAGAACGCACCGATCCGTCACAACAACCCGCTACTCTCTCTGCCGTGACGAAGAGTGGCTACCCCTACCCGCCCGACGAGTTCGACGTCGCTGTCCCCGGGGGCGCACCGGTGGGTGTGCACCGTGCACCGCGCAGCGGTTGGAGCTCGGCCTGGCCGTTCCTGCTGGTCGCCGTGGTCTGCGCCGCCGTTGCCTGGGGCGGCATCACGCTGCTGTCCGGCGGCGGTGACGAGCCGGCCGACGCGTCCGGCACCCCGTCGAGCTCTGCCTCCGCCCCCGTGTCGCCGTCGCCGTCGGCATCGGGCGACGCCTCGGGTGAACCTTCGGGCGAGCCCAGCGGTGAGGCCTCGGAGCCCGCTGGTGAGGAGTCGTCGGTGACCGGGGACCCGGCTGCGGCCGACCTGACCGCTTCGGTCCAGGTGCTGAACGCGAGCGGCGTCGACGGTGCTGCCGGCACGGCCGCCGAGGCGGTCGCCGCCGCAGGGTTCACGGGGACGATCGATCCCGAGACGGACACGACCGGGCTCGGCGAGGGCTACACGGAGACCACCGTGCTGTACGGCACGGAGCCCGACCGCTCCGACACCGCCGCGGCTGTCGCCGCGGCCGTGGGCGCCACGGCCAGCATCGCTTCCGCGGACGTCACGGCGTCGCAGTACGCGGTCATCGTCATCGTCAAGTAGCGCTGGCTGATCTTGCCAATCGGTACCACCAGGCTGATATTCGCTTCCTTGGGCTTCATCGCAGCCCTCTGACCTGGGCGTTCGCCATGCGCTTAATGCCGCATACCGGGCATAGAGGGTTCCCTGGTGTGAGACGGACCACTAGGCTCGAACCACCACGGGTCGACCGCATGGCCCGTGCAGAGGTACAAGGAGAACTACGCATGGCCCAGGGCACCGTCAAGTGGTTCAACGCCGAGAAGGGGTATGGCTTCATCACCCCGACCGCCGGCGGCCAGGACCTTTTCGTTCACTACAGCGCGATCCAGAGCGACGGCTACCGGTCTCTCGACGAGGGTCAGGAAGTCGAGTACGAGGTGGGGCAGGGACAGAAGGGTCCGCAGGCAGAGCAGGTTCGTCCAGTCTGACTCGATGGGACGACGGGTGGGAACCGCCCACCCGTCGCCCGCCACCCCCCGAGGATGCTGGGACCCAGACCCCAGTGTCCGCATCGGCCGGTCGACGACGACCGGTCGCGCACACTGTCGGACGACGATGCCCGACGCCACCGAGCAGCCGCCCCGTACCGCGGCTGCTCGCCCTGGTTCCCGCCAGGCACCCCCTGCCTGCGCGAGCACCATGATTCGATGGGGGCGTGACGCTCCTCGACGCGGTGGTGGTGGGCTCCGGGCCGAACGGCCTGGCGGCCGCGGTGACGCTCGCCCGCGCGGGCCTGGGTGTCCGCGTGCTGGAGGCGCAGCCGACGATCGGCGGCGGCGCGCGCACGCTCCCCGTCCCCGAGCTCGACGACGACCTGCTCTTCGACCTCTGCTCGGCCGTGCACCCCATGGCCTGGGCCTCGCCGTTCTTCCGCGCCTTCGACCTGCGCGCGCACGGCGTCGAGCTGGTCGCGCCCGAGGTCGCCTACGCCCAGCCGCTCGGCGGCGACCGGGCCGGCCTCGCCTGGCGCGACCTCGGCCGGACCGCCGACGGGCTGGGGGCGGACGGCGACGCCTGGCGTGACCTGATCGGCCCGCTCGCCGAGGACTGGCGCCAGATGACCGCGCTCGCGCTGGGCGACAAGCGGACCGTCCGCGGCATGCTGGAGGGCGTACGCGGCCACGGCGGCTACGCGTCGGAGACGTGGGGCGCCGCCGCCTCCCTGGCCCGGCCCGGCCTGCGCTTCGGCACGGCGGTCCTGGAGCAGGGCGGCCCACGCTGGGACCGGCGGTTCCTCACCGAGGAGGCGAGGGCGCTCCTGACCGGGGTCGCAGCGCACGCGATCACCCCGCTGCCGTCGTACGCGGGGGCCGGCACCGCCCTGCTGCTCGCCGCCCTCGCGCACGCCGACGGCGGCTGGGCGGTCCCCGTCGGCGGCTCGCAGGCGATCACCGACGCCCTGGTCCGGGACCTGGAGGCGCACGGTGGCGTCGTCGAGACCGGCCGGCAGGTCGACGACTGGCGTGACCTGCCGTCCGCCCGCGCCGTCCTCCTCGACACCACGCCCCGCACCGCCCTCGAGATCCTGGGGGACCGGGTCAGCGCACCCCGCCGCGCCGCGCTGGGGAAGTTCCGGTACGGCAACGCGGCGGCCAAGGTCGACTTCGTCCTGTCGGGCCCGGTGCCCTGGGCGGCGGACGACGTCGGGCGCGCCTCGACCGTGCACGTCGGCGGCGCCCGGGCCGAGATGGTGATCGCGGAGGACGCCGTCGCGCACGGGACGCACCCCGACCGGCCCATGGTCCTGCTCAGCGACCCGGCCGTGGCCGATCCCGGCCGGGCGCGCGGCACCAGGCGGCCGCTGTGGACCTACGCCCACGTGCCGTCCGGCTCGACCCAGGACGTCACCGAGGCGGTCACCCGGCAGATCGAGCGCTTCGCGCCCGGCTTCCGGGACGTCGTGGTCGGCGCGCGGTGCATCCCCGCCGACCAGATGGAGCGGCACAACCAGAACTACCCGGGCGGCGACATCTCCGCCGGGGCGGCCACCATGTGGCAGATGGTCGCGCGGCCGAGCCTCGCGCCGGACCCCTACCAGCTCGCCGAGGGGGTCTACCTCTGCTCGGCGTCGACCCCGCCCGGCCCGGGGGTGCACGGCATGGGCGGCTGGCACGCCGCGCGGCGGGCGCTGCTCCGGGAGTTCGACGTCCGCCACGTGCCGGGACTGGCGCCGGACTAGGCGTGCGCCGCGTTCGCTCGCGGTGTACGCGCCTTGCACTCTCAAGGTCCGAGTGCCAATAATGTCTTAGCACTCTCCGTTGGAGAGTGACAGCAGGGTCGAATGGTGAGGCCTCCTGCCGCGGCGAGACGTGATCGCCACGGAGGTTGCCGTCCGTCGCGGGCACCGGCCGGCCTGGACAAGCCACCAGCGGAGGATTCATCCCCATGGCCAAGATCATCGCTTTCGACGAGGTTGCTCGTCGGAGCATGGAGCGCGGGCTCAACCAGCTCGCCGACACGGTGAAGGTCACGCTCGGCCCGAAGGGTCGCAACGTCGTTCTGGACAAGAAGTGGGGCGCCCCCACGATCACCAACGACGGTGTCTCCATCGCCAAGGAGATCGAGCTCGAGGACCCCTACGAGCGGATCGGCGCGGAGCTCGTCAAGGAGGTCGCCAAGAAGACGGACGACGTCGCGGGTGACGGCACCACCACCGCCACCGTGCTCGCCCAGGCGCTCGTGAAGGAGGGCCTGCGTGTCGTTGCCGCCGGTGCCAACCCGATCGCCGTCAAGCGCGGCATCGAGAAGGCCACCGAGGCCGTCACCGAGCAGCTGCTGAACGCTGCCAAGGAGATCGAGACCAAGGAAGAGATCGCCGCCACGGCCGCGATCTCGGCCGGTGACCCGGCGATCGGCGAGCTCATCGCCGAGGCCCTCGACAAGGTGGGCAAGGAAGGCGTCATCACCGTCGAGGAGTCGAACACCTTCGGCCTCGAGCTCGAGCTCACCGAGGGCATGCGCTTCGACAAGGGCTTCCTGGCCCGCTACTTCGAGACGGACCCCGAGCGCCAGGAGGCCGTGCTCGAGGACCCGTACGTCCTGATCGTCGAGTCGAAGATCTCGAACGTCAAGGACATGCTGCCGCTGCTCGACCAGGTCATGAAGTCGGGCAAGTCGCTCCTCATCATCGCCGAGGACGTCGAGGGCGAGGCCCTGGCGACCCTGGTGCTGAACAAGATCCGTGGCACCTTCAAGTCCGTCGCCGTCAAGGCCCCGGGCTTCGGCGACCGCCGCAAGGCCATGCTGCAGGACATCGCGATCCTGACCGGCGGCCAGGTCATCACCGAGACCGTCGGCCTCAAGCTGGAGAACGCCACGCTCGAGGAGCTCGGCCAGGCGCGCAAGGTCGTCGTCACCAAGGACGAGACCACGATCGTCGAGGGTGCCGGCGACGCCGACCTCATCGCCGGTCGCGTGAACCAGATCCGCAGCGAGATCGACAAGTCCGACTCGGACTACGACCGCGAGAAGCTCCAGGAGCGCCTCGCGAAGCTGGCCGGCGGCGTGGCCGTCATCAAGGCGGGCGCGGCCACCGAGGTGGAGCTCAAGGAGCGCAAGCACCGCATCGAGGACGCCGTGCGCAACGCCAAGGCTGCCGTCGAGGAGGGCATCGTCGCCGGTGGTGGCGTGGCCCTCATCCAGGCCGGTGCCGTCGCGTTCGCCAAGCTCGAGCTCGAGGGTGACGAGGCGACCGGTGCTGCGATCGTGCGTGCCGCGATCGACGCGCCGCTGAAGCAGATCGCCGTGAACGCCGGCCTCGAGGGCGGCGTCGTGGCGGAGAAGGTGCGCAACCTTCCCTCCGGCCACGGCCTGAACGCCGCGACCGGTGAGTACGAGGACCTGCTCGCCGCGGGCGTCAACGACCCGGTCAAGGTGACCCGCTCGGCGCTGCAGAACGCCGCGTCGATCGCCGCGCTGTTCCTCACCACCGAGGCCGTCGTCGCCGACAAGCCGGAGCCCGTGGGCGCCCCGGCCGGCGACCCGACCGGTGGCATGGGCGGCATGGACTTCTGAGTCCGGCCTGACCCGCTCGGGCCTCGGCCCGCGCACCCGTCCGACGCCGGTCGGTCAACCTCTCACGCGGAGGGTGACCGGCCGGCGTCGGCCTTTTTGTGCCCGCCGGTTTGTACCCCGCGGGGCGTCAGGAGAACATGCGCGTCGCCGCCGCCTCCGCCTCCGCGTAGGTGCGCGCCGCGGCGGCCAGCGCGGCCTGGATCGCGTCCAGCGCGCCCTCGACCTGCGCCTGGGCGCCCCGCCACTGCCCGACCGTGCCGCCGAACGCCGCGGCGGCCGGCCCCTGCCAGCTTGCCTGGAGGGCGTCGAGGTTGCGCATCAGCGCCCCCACCTCGGTGCGTACGGTCGCCACCGAGCCCGCCACCGCCGCGCTCGCCTGCTCCACCTGGTCGCTGTCGACCTCGAACCGCATGGCCATCGCCTCCTCGCACGCCGGCCCGTCCGACGTCGTCGACCGACCGTAGGCACGCAAGGGCCGACGGCGGGACGGCCGCGGGGCGGCCTGTGCACAGGCCTGTGGATGCCGGGGGTGTGGTCGCGCTCGGAGCGGCGCGGGGCCGTGCGGAGGGGCTGTCAGGCGGACCCGAGCTTCGCCTGCTCCTTGCGCAGCCGGTGCAGCTCCATGTCGAGGTTCTGCCGCGCGGGCTCCTCCCACGCGGCGCCCATGGGGCTCAGGAAGAGCGATCTGCGGGCGAGCAGCCGCTCGATCACCCGGATGCGGGCCCGGAGGTAGTCCTCGGCGGGGATGTGCGCGTACTCGGCACGGACCGCCGACTTGTAGTCCTTGTACCGCTGCGGCTCGGCGGCGAGCATCGCGAGGTCGGCGTCGTTCAGTACCGCGGCGTCGAAGTCCGTGGGGTCGGGCGCGTGCCGCACGATGGCGTTGACCAGGGCGGCGACCCGGGCCGCGGCGCGCGTGGGCACCCCGAGGCCGATGAGCTCCTCGTGCGCCAGCACCGCGGAGGCCGTCGTCTGCTCGCCGCCCTGCGAGGCGTCGGCGACCTTGCGCTCCGCGTTGAACACCGCGCCGTGGTACCAGGCGGCGAGGCGCACCAGGTCCGGCTCGTGCGTCTCCTCGGCCAGCTCGTCCACGCGGTGCAGCACGGAGGCCAGGTGGCGCAGGTTGTGGAAGTGCCGGTTCTCGTCGGCCCACCGCTCGAGGAGCGACTGGCCGATCGTCTCGATCGCGTCGGTGTCCGCCGTGGCTCCCGCGCCCACCGCACTCCGGACGAAGGATCTGAGGAACCACTGCGGCGCGTCAGACGTCAGCACGCCCATGTGAATTCTGCCTAACGGTCGAGGTCGGTCACTCCACGACCAGCCTATTACCGAAACGATCGGCGGCGGCTACCGCGGTCACGGAACCGTGGTCACGGTTCGGCGGCGACGACGTCGGCGTCCGACGTCGAGAGCGGCAGCGTGAGGCGGACCGTGAGGCCGCCGCCCGGCGTCTGCGCCACCTCGACGTGCCCGCCGTGCGTGCCGACGATCGCCGCGACGATCGCCATCCCCAGCCCCGAGCCGCCGCCCGACTCCCGCGTGCGCGACGAGTCCGCCCGGTAGAACCGCTCGAAGATCCGCCGGCCCTGCTCCTCGGTGAGGCCGGGGCCGTGGTCGCGAACCTCCAGCACGGCCGCGCCGTCCGAAGCCGGGTCGTCCGGCACACCCAGCGCGATCTCGGCGGGCGTGCCCGCCGGCGTGTGCCGCGCGACGTTGCCGATGAGGTTGGTGAGCACCTGCCGCAGGCGGTCGCCGTCGCCCTCCACGACGAGCTTCCCGGGGGCCTCGGCACCGCCGTCCCCGAGGGGCACGACGGTGACCTCGCGCGTCGGGTCCAGGGCGTGCAGGTCCTGGGCCGAGTCGCGCGCGAGGGCGGCCAGGTCCACGTCCTCCCGGGCGACGGGCCGGCCCTCGTCGAGCCGGGCCAGCACCAGCAGGTCGTTGACCAGGGTGCCCATGCGGCGGGCGGCGTCCTCGATGCGGAACATCGTGTCGTCGACCTTGTCCGTCGTGTCCAGCGCGCCCATCCGGTACAGCTCGCCGTACCCGCGGATGGTCGCGACGGGAGTGCGCAGCTCGTGGGACGCGTCCGAGACGAACTGCCGCATCCGCACCTCGGAAGCCTCCTGGGCGGCGAAGGCGCGCTCGATCTGCGTCAGCATCGCGTTGAGCGACGCCGCCAGGGAGCCCATCTCCGTGCCCGGGGGCGCCTCCGGGACACGCAGGGTCAGGTCGCCGGCCGCGATCTGCGCGGCGGTGTGCTCCACCGACCGCAGCGACCGCAGCGACCGCTCCACCAGCACCCAGGCGGTGAGGCCGCCGAGCAGCACGATGCCGAGGCCGGACATGATCAGGGTGCGGGTCAGGATCGAGACGGTCTTGTCCATGCCCACCAGCGGCAGCGCCACGTAGACGACGGCGCGCTCGCCGCTCGGGTAGGTCGCGGCCAGGGTGATGACGCGCCAGCTCTCGGTGCCCGTGTCAGGACCGGAGTCGGCATCCGAGTCGTCTGCGCCGGTGGCCGCGGCGGCGGTGAACGGCTCGCCGCCACTGTCCACGGCCTCGTCGTAGGTCACCGTCGGCAGCTCGGGCGTACCGAACCGGGTGATCGCCGAGTTGCCCAGCTGCGTCTGCTTCCCGCTCTCGTTCTCGATCAGCACGTAGTAGTCGCTCGGCAGCGCCTGGCCCGAGGTGGACTGGATGATGCCGATCGGGTCGAGCGCGGCGGTGTGCAGCTCGTCGTCCACCTGCTGGACCAGGAAGCTCGACACCACTGTCGTCGTGGCGATGCCGGCGATGCCGAGCCCCGCTGCCAGCAGGAGCGCGATGATCGCGACAAGACGTGCGCGCAGGGGGATGCCGGCGAGACGTTCCTTAAGCACGGACGGGCTGCGGGGCGCGCAGCAGGTACCCGACTCCGCGCTTCGTGTGGATCAGCGGGGGCAGGGTCTCGCCCTCGACCTCGAGCGTGTCGATCTTGCGCCGCAGGTACGAGATGTAGGACTCGACGATGTTCGCGTCGCCGCCCCAGTCGTACTGCCACACGTGGTCCAGGATCTGCGCCTTGGACAGGACACGGCCGGAGTTGAGCATGAGGTACCGCAGCAGCTTGAACTCCGTGGGGGACAGGTCCACCTCGACGCCCGCGCGGCGCACCTCGTGCGAGTCCTCGTCCATCTCGAGGTCGCCCACGTGCAGCACGGCCTCCTCCTCGGGGGCGGGCACACCCGTGCGGCGCAGCACGGCGCGGATGCGGGCCACGACCTCCTCCAGGCTGAACGGCTTGGTCACGTAGTCGTCGCCGCCGACGGTGAGGCCCTGCACCTTGTCCTGCGTGTCGTCCTTGGCGGTGAGGAAGACGACGGGGGTGTGGCGGCCGGTCGCCCGCATGCGGCGCGTGACGGTGAAGCCGTCCATGTCGGGGAGCATCACGTCGAGCACCACGAGGTCCGGCTCCACGTCGCGGACGAGCTGGAGAGCGCCGTTGCCGTCCGCGGCGGCATGGACCTCGAAGCCCGCGAAGCGCAGGGACGTGGACAGGAGCTCGCGGATGTTCGGTTCGTCGTCCACGACGACCAGACGCGCCTCGGGAGTAGCCATGTTTCCAGTGTGCGGCTGGTTCCTGAAGACTGCCTGAGTTTCGCCCGGGAAATCGCCCGGGCGCCTTCTCGGCCGGGCTCTGCCCGGTTCGCCCGCCCTGATCCGGGTTCGGCTCCGCGATTCAGCGCACACGGCCTAGGCTGTGACGCATGTCAGCACCGTCCCCGCAGGAGCCCGGGCAGATGCCCCGGCGCACGTATCTCATCGTCGACGGTGAGAACATCGACGCCACGCTCGGCATGAACGTGCTGAACCGCCGTCCGGCACCCGAGGAACGCCCCCGCTGGGACCGCATCTCCGCGTTCGCGGAGAAGGTCTGGTCGCAGGAGGTCGTGCCGCTGTTCTTCCTGAACGCGACCTCCGGCCAGATGCCGATGCCGTTCGTGCAGGCGCTGCTCGCCATGGGCTACAAGCCCATCCCGCTGGCCGCGCAGGGCTCGGAGAAGGTCGTCGACGTCGGTATCCAGCGCACCCTCGACGCGCTGATGGACCGGCCCGGCGACGTGCTCCTCGCGAGCCACGACGGCGACTTCCTGCCGCAGATCGAGGCCCTCCTGGCCGATGACGACCGCCGCGTCGGCCTGCTGGGCTTCCGCGAGTTCGTCAACGCCCGGTTCACCGAGCAGGAGCAGCGCGGTCTGGTCATGTACGACCTGGAGGCCGACGCCGACGCCTTCACGACCATGCTGCCGCGCGTCCGGATCATCCCGATCGAGGAGTTCGACCCGCTGCGCTACCTGTAGCCCGCAGCGGCGCCCCGGGCCGGTGGCCCGGGGCGCCCCGCGCTACCGGCTCAGGACTACCGGCTCAGCACTACCGGCTCAGCGCGAGCGTGCCCTCGTACGGGGTGCGGTCGCCCTGGGGCAGCGTCGGGCGGGCGTTGTGCCCGTGCGACGCCTCGTCGAGCACCGCGATCTGCTCGGCCGACAGCTCGACCGGCGTCGCGTAGACGACCCACTGGACGCCCTCGGTGCACGGCGGCGTCGTCAGGCTGCCCTCGTACGCCTCGTAGGTGGGGTCCGTCGGCAGCATCGCCGCGACGTCGAGCGACAGGTCGGCGGTGCCGGGTGACGCCGCGCCCTCGACGAACGGTTGCCAGGCCGCGTTCTCGGCGCCCTCCTCGGCGAGGACGCCGATCACGAGCGTGCGCCCGTCCTCAGTGCTGTGGACCAGGTGGAACTCGGCGTCCATCGCCTCGCCCTCGACGGTGTGCTCCGACGGCACGTGGAAGTGCGTCTGGGCGAGGGCGAACTCTGCACCGTCCCACTCGATCGTCGAGGCCCCGCTCTCGGGGACGAGCTGGACGGTGTGGCCGGTGTCGACCGACTCGCCGACCGTCGGGGACGACGTGATCGTCGGGTGGCCCGTCGCCTGCTGGTCGGCGTGGGCGGGCAGGTCGATGGGCGACTGCGCGTCACCGGTCGAGCACGCCTCGAAGTCGGCGGAGAGGTGTCCCCACTCCGCCGGCCCCTCCGCGCCCTCGTACGTCCAGTGCACCTCGCCGCCCACGCCGGGCGGAGGTCCGTCGGAGGCCGCGTCGTCCGCGGCGGTGCCCGTGCCGCAGGACGCGAGCAGCGGGAGGAGGAGCAGTGCGGTGGGCAGGGCGTGCTTCTTCAACGTGTACTCCGGAGGGTGATCCGCGTGAACGGCGAGAGGCCGGTTTGCCGGCAGCTCAAACTACCGTTTTCACGATATTTCGCCCACCCCTTCGCGGCGATTCGTGCGGGCCGGTCACCTCGCCGACGCCGGCCACCAGGCGCGGACCACGCCCAGCTTCCGGTGCGCCGCCGGGCGCCCGCCGCCGAACCCGCCGCCGCCGAACCCGCCCCCGATGCGCGCCGTGTGGGCGCGCTTGCGGGAGCGCACGAGGCTGGGGTCCAGCAGGATGCCGCCGAGCATCATGCCGCCCGTGATCGGCCCGTTCGCGTCGGCCCCGTCGGCGTCGTGCTCCGCCTCGGCGGCGGCCACCACGACGGCGTCCGCGTCCTGCCGGGCGAGCCGGGCGGCCTCGCGGACCAGCTCGCTCGCGTCCTGGGCCTCCCCGAGAGCCGAGGTCGGGTCGGTGGGGTGGAGCGTCCGTGCGACGTCGGCCAGCCGGACCGCCTCCGCGAGGCGGGTCCGGGCCGCCGCGCCGACCGCACCACGGCGGGTGGCAATGAAGACGTCGGTCTGGCGCAGCTGCGCGTCGACCCGGCGGAGCGTGTCGCGCAGCAGGGCGGACGCCCGCGCCTTGACCTCGGTGGCGTCGCGCGTGGACGCCAGGGCGGCGTCGAGGGCGGCCTCCGCGGCGGCGACGCGCTGCAGCCCGGCGAGCGGGTCGCCGCCCTCGCGCGTCACCTCGACGTTCTTCAGCGAGGCCTGGGCCGCGGCGCGCGCGAGGGTGACCCTGAGGTCGCCCTCGATCGCCTTGGCGGCCGCCACGTCCTGGGTCAGGGACGCGATCGACTTGTCGAGCCGGCCGACCGCCTCCCGCAGGTGCAGGGCGGTGGCGTCGACGGCGTCGAGCAGCGTGACGGCCTGTCCCAGCGCGTTCTGCGCGCCCCGCGCGTGCGCGACGGCGACGGTCTTCTGCCCGGCGGCCAGCGCGGACTGCCCGGCGGCCACGGCCTCCTTGGCGTTGGCGAGCAGCAGCTCCGCCTGCTCCGGGTTGCCCACCACGGTGGCCAGCGGGCCGGTCGGGTACCGCCGGGCGAGCTGCGTCAGCAGGCCGCGCGCGCCGGCGACCCGCCGGGACACCTCGGCCTCGCGCGCGACGACGTCGGCGAGCAGTTCCGGGGTGCGCTGCTGCAGGCGGCGCAGGTCGTCGAAGGCGCGGGTGCGGGCGTCGAGCGTGTCCGCCGCGGCCTCGCAGAGCGCGATGATCCTGGTCAGGCGGGCGCGCCGCACGGGCGCGCCGACCTCGTCGCCGTCGGCGTCGACGCCGTCGAGGTCGGTCTCCGCGGGCTCGGGCGCCTCGGCCCGGGGCTCGACGTCCACCGCCTGCCGGACCGCGAACGCCTCGCGGACGTCGGCGGCGGCGCCCGCGAGGATGAGCTCGAAGTCGCGGGTCGCGTCGGCGCCCAGCTCGGAGCGGGCGAAGCCGAGCTCCTGCTCGCAGGTCTTGAGCGCGTCGTCGATGCCGACCAGGGCCGCCGCGGCGCGCTCGTCGAGCTCGTCGAGGGTGAGGCCCGCGAACGCGTCCGCCGTCGGGCCGGGGGACGCCGGGGTGCGGTCCCGGAGCTGGGCGAGCAGCGGCCCGAGCCGGGGCACGGCGAACCGCCACAGCACGTACCCGAGGGCGACCAGGAGCAGGAGCGCCCCCACGGAGACGACCACCACGAGGACGGGGCTGGTGGTCCCGGCGAGCGCGCGCCGCACGTCGTCGGCGGCGTCGGAGGCCGCCGGCGCCCACCGCTCGTCCTCGACGGCGGACGCGACGGCACGGTCGATCTGCCGGAGCTGGCCGTCGGTGAGCGCCACGTTGCTGTCCGCGGACAGGCCGAACTCGTGGTCGGCGGTGGCGATCGCCAGCAGCAGGTCCTCGGCGCCGAGCCCCGACTGGTTCGCGCTCGCGTTGGCCCAGTCCACGGGGTCGATGCCGTCGAAGCTCTCGATGTACACGACGAACATGCGCAGGTCGGACTCGTCGGCGAGCCGGCCGATCGCGGCCAGCACGTCCTGGCGCTCGGCGTCGCTCAGCGCGCTCGCGCCGTCGGTCACGGGGTCCGTGAGGGTAAGCGCCGGCGAGGCGGGGAGGATGTCGGACATCAGCTCCGCCTGCTCGGCGGCCGTCAGGCGCGGCGACACGGACGGCATCGGCTCGGCCGGCCCCACGACCGTCGCGCTGGCGGCCTGCGAGGTGGCCGCCAGGACGACGCCGACCAGACCTGCGAAGGCCACGACGACCCAGCCCCCGGAAACCCGGGTGCCGGGATCGTGCGGATGCTCGGCTCTTGCTCGGGACGCGGTCACGTCCCTGATCGTCACCCCGGTCTCAATGACGCGCAATCGGAGCGGACAACGTTGCGTATATGCAACGAATCCCCAGGTGAATGCCCAGCCTGAAGGGCATTTTCACGCCCGGGTCAGTACGTCGGCAGGGCGCCGTCCGGGCGGCGTCAGGGCGCCGTGGTGCCGGCGGGCGAGCCGTCCAGGTCCTCGGCGTCCACGATGCGGTACGCGTAGCCCTGCTCGGCAAGGAACCGCTGTCGGTGGGCGGCGAAGTCCTGGTCCACGGTGTCCCGCGCGACCACGGCGTAGAAGTGCGCGGTGCGACCGTCGGCCTTGGGCCGCATGATGCGCCCGAGGCGCTGGGCCTCCTCCTGCCGCGACCCGAACGACCCCGACACCTGGATGGCGACCGAAGCCTCCGGCAGGTCCACCGAGTAGTTGGCGACCTTGCTCACCACGAGCCGGGAGATCTCGCCCTCGCGGAACGCCCCGAACAGCCGCTGCCGCTCCTTGTTGGTGGTCTGCCCGGTGATGATCGGCGCCTCGAGGTGCTCGGCCAGCTCCTCGAGCTGGTCGATGTACTGCCCGATGACCAGCACCTGGTCGTCGGGGTGGCGCGCCACGATCTGCTCCACCACCTTCTTCTTGCCCGACGCCGACGCGGCCAGCCGGTACTTGTCCTCCGTCTCGGCCGTCGCGTACGTCATCCGCTCGCTCTCCGGCAGCGTGAGGCGCACCTCGACGCAGTCGGCGGGCGCGATGTAGCCCTGGGACTCGATGTCCTTCCACGGCGCGTCGAACCGCTTGGGCCCGATCAGGCTGAACACCTCGTCCTCGCGGCCGTCCTCGCGCACCAGCGTGGCGGTCAGGCCGAGCCGACGGCGGGCCTGGAGGTCCGCCGTCATCCGGAAGACCGGCGCGGGCAGCAGGTGCACCTCGTCGTACAGGACGAGGCCCCAGTCGCGGGCGTCGAGCAGCTCGAGGTGCGTGTAGACGCCCTTCCGCTTGGTCGTGAGCACCTGGTACGTGGCGATCGTGACCGGCTTGATCTCCTTCTTCGTGCCGGAGTACTCGCCGATCTCGTCCTCGGTCAGCGTGGTGCGCCGCACCAGCTCGTCGCGCCACTGGCGCGCGCTGACGGTGTTCGTCACCAGGATGAGCGTCGTCGTGCCCGACTTGGCCATGGCGCCCGCGCCCACGATCGTCTTGCCGGCGCCGCAGGGCAGCACCACGACGCCCGAGCCGCCGTGCCAGAACCCGTCCACGGCCTGCGCCTGGTAGGGCCGCATCTCCCACGCGGAGGCTTTCTCGTGCGCCGTCTGCGGCTTGGTGACCGGGCTCAGCTCGATCGGGTGCTTCTCGCCGTCGACGTAGCCCGCGAGGTCCTCGGCCGGCCAGCCGAGCTTGACCAGGACCTGCTTGAGGTGGCCGCGCTCGGAGGGGTGCACCGTCACCGTGGCCTCGTCGATCCGCGCGCCGACGAGGCCCGCGGTCCGCTTCGACTTCAGCACCTCCGCGAGGACGGCCCGGTCGGTGCTGCGCAGCACGAGGCCGTGCGCCGGGTCCTGCGCGAGCTGGAGCCGCCCGTAGCGGGACATCGTCTCGGCGACGTCGACCAGCAGCGCGTGCGGCACGGGGTAGCGGCTGAACTCGATGAGCGTGTTCACGACCTGCTCCGCGTCGTGGCCGGCCGCGCGCGCGTTCCACAGGCCCAGCGCCGTCAGGCGGTAGGTGTGCACGTGCTCGGGCGCGCGCTCCAGCTCGGCGAACGGCGCGATGGAGCGTCGCGCCTGCTCGGCGCTCGGGTGGTCGACCTCGAGCAGGAGCGTCTTGTCACTCTGCACGATCAACGGGCCGTCGGGCATGTGGTCTCCCTCAGTCTCAGTTCTGGTTCGCCTCAGGGCGTGGTGACGTCGGCAGGACCGACGCGATGCGGTGGACGGCGATCGTCAGCTCGGCCTCGCGGTCCGGGTCGAGCGCACGAAGCCTGCCGCCGTCGAGGTTCAGGGGTTTGAGCTCGCGGCGCTCCAGCCGGCCGGTGTGCCCGGCCACCTCGATGATCACCGTGGAGCCGTCGCGGAGCGCGTCGCGCAGCAGTGCCAACCCGTCAGCGGGGTGCTGTGTTCCCGGGTCGTCGTCGTCCGGGTCGAGGCCCAGGTCACCGGCTTGCCCGACGACGGCCGGCGGCGCGGACGCCGACCCGTTCGCCGGCCGGGGCGGTACGGGCGCCTCGGGCGCCCCGGACGTCACCTCCTCCGCCGTGCCCGTGCCGGCGGGCCGGCCGGGGACCACGCGGTAGCCGCGCAGGGGTCCGCCGGACGGCGCGACGGAGTGCGCCACCTCGGCGGCGTCCGCCCGCGCCCGCGCACCGGACCGCGCCGCCGCCTCGACGGCGCGCAGGTCGGCGACCAGCGCCTCGGGGTCGGGTGCCCGGGTGGCGACGTCGGACGCGGAACCCATCCGGATCGCGGCCGCCGAGCGCGGGGCCGGCATGGCGCGGCCCGTGACGCCGCGCCGCGCGACGAGCACCCGGCCGTCCGGGCCCTCCAGGGCCGAGACCAGGCCGCGGCTGCGCAGCGCCTCGTGCAGGGCGGCCGCCGGGACCGACGCCGCCAGGACCGTGGGCGCGAGCCGCACCAGCCCCAGCCCGACGAGCGACGGGTCGTGCTCCAGACCGGCGAGGACGGTCGGGTCCGCGGCCCGCAGGTACGCCGACGCCGAGCCCACGCGCACCGCGCCGTGCCGTCGGGCCGTGTCCCGGACCAGGTACTCCAGCGGCTGGGGCACGGGGACGGGGGAGCGGTGCGACAGCTCGTCGAGCAGGCCCTCCGCCGTCTCCCCCTGGTCGAGCGCGCGCGTGACCGAGGCGGGGCTGAACCGCACCGTCGTGGCCGCGCCGCGCGACTCCACGTCCGTCGACCGCTCCAGGAGCCGCGCGAGCTCGCGCGACGGCCGGCCCGGGACGATGCCGGTCAGGTCGCCCTGGAGCAGGATCTCGTCCACCTCCTGCGGCAGCACCGCCCGCAGCGTCCCGGCGACGTCGTCCGGCCCGCTCGGCGCCTCGGGCGCGTCCGGCAGGAGCGCCCGGCCCGGCGCCGACAGGGCGCCCGCGCCCGTCACGCCCAGCCACGCGGCCTCGGCCAGCAGCCCCTCGACGGCGCTCGCGGGCGGCACCGAACGGGGCGTGTGCCACGTCAGCACCTCGACCACGGCGTCCGACGTCGGCGCGAGGACCGCGTCGTCGGCCCGGCCCGCCGCGAGCACCCCGAGCACGCTCTCGCGCAGGCGCGGCACCCAGGGCCGCTGCAGGTCCGGCGACAGCGGCGCGCGCAGCGCACCCTTGTCGTCGCGCGAGCCCACCAGCCACGGCGCCCGGCGGGAGGCCAGCCAGGCCTCGGCCAGGCGGGCCCAGCGGGCCGCGTCGTCCAGGTCGTCCCAGTCGGTCACCGTCGGCACGTACGACGGCGGCGCCTCGCCGTCGTCCCGCACCAGGCCCGCCAGCGCGGCGACCTCGACGACGAACGCCGCCGCGGGCTCGTCCGTCTCCAGCAGCACGGCGATCCGCCGCAGGTCCCGCACGCCCAGGCCGCCGGCGCGCAGCACCGACGGCGGGCTCTCGTCCCACGCCTGGCGCAGCACCCGCACGCGGCGGACGAGCTCGAGCGCGGCGCTCGCCGCCTCGGCGTCGGCGGTGTCCGGGTGCACGGCGCGGCCCCGGGGCTCGGGGGCCCGGGTGTGCGGCGCACGGTGGGTGTGCCCGCCGCGGAGCGCCAGCCCGACCAGCCGGGGCAGCACCACGTGCCGAGCGTCCGAGCGGACCAGGAGATGGGCGGTGACCAGCCAGTTCACCGCGTCGCGCGGGCGGGTGCCCGCGGCCGGCACGACGCCGACGGGCGGCCCCCAGGTGAGGGCGTCGAGGATCTGACGGGCCCCGCCGGGCGCCTCGGCGAGCAGGGCGTCGAGCGCGGCGTCCGTCCCGTCCGGGCCGGGGGCCAGCGCTCCGGCCACGGCGGCGGCCAGCCCGTCCGGGACGGGTTCGACGTGCGGGCCCAGGCCCGCGGGGTTCGGGCCGAGCAGCTCGTCCAGCCCGGGCGAGGTGCGCAGGTCCTGGCCCGACGCCGGGTCGTCGGGGCCGGCGTCGGGCCCGGCGTCCTGCCCCGGGGCCTGACCCGTGTCCCAGAGCAGGGCCTGCTCCACGGCCCGCTCGACGGCCGCCGCCACCAGGGGCCGGTCGTCCGCGGAACCGCCGACCGCCCAGGTGACCACGTCGGTGCTGAGGGGTCCGGGCAGCGGCGGCTCGGCGGTGCCCGGGCCCCCGGGGCCGGGCGGGGCGCGGAAGACGGGCTCCAGGGCGAGCACCGCCTCCAGGACCTGGAGCGTCAGGGCGTCGGAACGGGAGAGCGCACGCTCGAGCGAGGTGCGGCTCGACGCGCGGGCCGCGAGCGACCGGAGCGTGGAAGGAGAGGGAGCGGCGAGATCAGGACGGGCGCGCAGGAGCGCGGCGAGCGCGGTGTCCGAGCGCTGCCGGAGGTCGTCGGCGAAGTGCCGCGTGGCCGCCGCCGGCGCTGCGGGGAGCGAGGAGGCCATCCTGACGATGCTACGCGGGTTTCCTGCGGCCCCGTCGCGCGCGCGGCGCCCCGGGCCGCCGTCAGACCTGCGCGGTGCGGGCGCAGACCTCCTCCCACGGCGTCGGGGTGATGCCGAAGCGGGCGCGGGCGGCGGCGTCGTCCAGGACGTAAGGCCGCTCCCACTGGTAGATGATCTCCCGCATCTCGCGCATGAACGGGACGGCCAGGGCCGCCGCGGCGAGCCCGGCGCCGCGCAGGGACGTGATCCTCACCGGCGGCCTCCCCGCGCTCGCGAGCACGTCGGTGAGCGCCTGCGCCTGCGTGACCGGCGGGTTGCTCGGCACGTGCCAGACGCGACCGTGCGCGCCCGGGTCCTCCGCAGCGGCGACCAGCGTGCGGGCGGCGTCGGCGACGTCGGTGAAGGTGTGCGGTAGGTCGGTGCGGCCCATCATCAGGGCGCGCTTGCCCTGCAGCGCGCTCGGCACCAGGCGCGAGATGTGCCCGTTGCCGCCCACGCCGCGCCCCATGTAGTCGGAGCCGCGGATCTCGACGGCGCGGATGCGCCCGGCCTCGTGCGCCGCGCGGGCGTCGGCCCACATCCGGGCCCGCAGCACGCCCTTGTGGTCGGTCGCGGCGTCGGGCAGGTCCTCGGAGATCGGCACGCCGACGGGGCCGTAGGGGTACAGGGTGCCGGTGATGCCGTAGACGGCGCCGGAGCGCTCCGCGGCGGTGAGCAGGGAGGCGGCCAGCGGCGGCCACACCCGCTCCCACTGCGTGTAGTCGGCCGGGTTGGCGCAGTTGTAGAGGTAGTCGGTCCCCTCGGCCGCGCGGGACAGGGCGTCGGCGTCGGAGGCGTCGAGGGCGAGGTGCTCCACGCCGTCGATCCCGGTGGTCCTGCCCGATCGGCTCACGACCGTGACGCGGGACCCGCGCCCGGCGAGCAGGGCGGCGACGTGCTTGCCGATGGGGCCGGCGCCGACGACGAGGTGGCTGTCAGACATGATCGATGCTCCATTCCGAGAGCGGTGCTCTCTGTTGTGGCGCAAGCGTGGCACGGGCGGGTGCGCCTTGGCAAGAGCAGTGCTCTCAGTTGTGTGCAGTGATCTGACATGCGAACCTGGGCGGCATGAGTCCCGCCCGTACCGCCCGCGCCCTCGCCCGCGAGACGATCACCCGCGAGATCCTCGACGCGGCCCGCGCGCGGCTGTCCACCGACGGCGCCGCCGCGCTCTCGCTGCGCGCCGTCGCGCGCGACGTCGAGATGGTGTCGTCGGCCGTGTACCGGTACTTCCCGAGCCGCGACGCGCTGCTCACGGCGCTCTTGATCGAGTCGTACGACGAGCTCGGCGCCGCCGCGGAGGCCGCCGACGCCGCCGTCGCCGACCGCGCCGACACCGGCGCCCGGTGGCTGGCGACCTTCCGTGCCGTGCGGGCCTGGTGCGTGGCCCACCCGGGGGAGTTCGGGCTGCTGTACGGCACACCCGTGCCCGGTTACGCCGCGCCGCGGGACACTGTCGTGCCTGCCGTCCGCGTCGTCCGCGTGCTCGCCACGATCACCGGCGACGCCTATGCCGCGGGCGCGCGCCCCGCCGCCGTGCCGGCCCCCGTGGCCGCGGCCACCGCGGACGCGCCCGTGACCATCGCGCCCGGGCTCGCGTTCATCGCGGACCAGGGCCTCTGGGCAGGCGCCGACCTGGCCGACGACGACGTCCCGGAGGCCGTGCGCCGCACGATCATGGCGTGGACCACGCTCTTCGGCCTGATCTCGTTCGAGCTGTTCGGCCACCAGGTCGGCTCGGTCGCCGACCCGGCCCGGTGGCTCGACGAGGTGGCGCTCCGGCTCGGCGCCGACCTGGGCATCGGGGTCTGAGACCGGTCAGCGGGGCGCCTCGTGCGCGCCACGCGGGCGAAGAACGGTCAATGCATGCGACGCGGTAGGCATCTGCCCGGTAACCTTGTGCAACGGGTCCGGAGAGAGCGCGTCAGCCGCAGCACCTCGGACCGCCCTGAGCAGTTTCGCGAGCAGTACCGACAAGCACAGAAGAAGGTTGCAGTGCCCACCGGCAAGGTCAAGTGGTTCGACACCGACAAAGGCTTCGGTTTCATCGCCAACGAGGACGGAGGCGAGGTCTTTCTGCACGCCTCCGCCCTGCCCGAGGGCGTCGTGCCGAAGCCTGGCGCGCGCGTGGACTTCGGGGTGGCCGACGGCCGCCGCGGACCCCAGGCGCTCGCGGTCAAGGTGCTCGACGCCGCGCCGTCGGTCGCCAAGGCGCGGCGCAAGCCCGCCGACGACATGGCTGTCATCGTCGGCGACCTGACCCAGATGCTCGACCGGGTGGCAAATGACCTGCGCAAGGGGCGTTATCCGAAGAACCCGGAGACGCTAGCCAAGATGCTGCGCAAGGTCGCAGACGACTTCGACGCCTGAAACCCACGAGGTCCCGAGGAACATGGTGACGATCACCGCGCCCGCCACACGAACGCCTACCCGGCGGGTCGCCGCACGCTCCAGCCGTGACGCCGTGCTGAACGGCGCCGCGGATCTCGCGCGCGCCGCAGCGCAGGAGGTCGCCGAGCGGCCCGACGACGTCGGGGAGCACCTCGGCACCTTCTTCGAGGACGAGCGGGTGGTCTCGCACCGCTTCGCCGCGACCATGCGGGGGTACCGCGGCTGGCACTGGACGGTCACCGTCACGCGCGTGCCGCGTGGCCGGGCCGCCACGATCAGCGAGGTCGAGCTGCTGCCCGGCGACGAGGCGATCCTCGCGCCGGCCTGGCTCCCGTGGTCCGAGCGCCTGCGCCCGGGCGACGTCGGCCCCGGCGACGTGCTGCCGTTCCGCGCCGACGACCCGCGGCTCGAGCCCGGCTACACCGCCACCGGCGACCCCGAGGTCGACGAGGTGGCGATCGACGAGCTGGCGCTCGCCCGCACCCGCGTGCTGTCGCCGCAGGGCCGCGCCGAGGCCGCGGAGCGCTGGTACCGCGGTTCGCGCGGCCCCACGTCCGCGGGTTCCGTGGCGGCGGCCGCCGAGTGCACGGACTGCGCGTTCCTCATCCCGCTGTCCGGCCCGATGGGCCAGCTCTTCGGGGTGTGCGCCAACGAATGGTCGCCCGACGACGGCAAGGTGGTCTCGCTCGACCACGGCTGCGGCGCCCACTCGGAGACCGACGTCGAGGCGCACCCGACCGACTGGCCCGCGCCGGCCCCCCTGATCGACGAGAACGAGATCGAGCCCGTGGCCACCGCGGACGAGGCGCCGGAGGCCGCCGGGGGCGAACCCTCCGCGTGACCCACGACCCCTTCGGCACCGGCGCGCTGCGGCGCGCGGTGACCGAGGCGTGGCTCGCGTCGCCGACGCGGTTCCGCGAGGACGCGAACTCCGAGGAGGACCACGCGCGCGGCTGGTACCGCGACCGGGTGGTCGTGGAGCTGGCGCAGAACGCGGCCGACGCCGCCGCGCGCGCCGGGGTGCCGGGCCGGCTGATGCTGACGCTGGAGCCTCGGGGGTTCGCGGGCGACGACGGGTATGGCTCTGACGACCCGGGTGGCTCCGATGCCGGCTGGTGGCTGGTGGCCGCCAACACGGGCGCGGCGCTCGACGCCGGCGGGGTCGCCTCGCTGGCCTCGCTGCGGGCGTCCGCGAAGTCCGGGTCCGCGGGTTCCGGTTCCGGTTCCGACTCTGGCTCTGGTTCCGGTGCCGGCTCGGAGCCGGTGTCGGGGTCGCACGGCGTCGTGGGGCGGTTCGGGGTCGGGTTCGCCGCGGTCCGGTCCGTGTCGGACGAGATCCTGGTGCGCTCCCGCGACGGCGGCGTGCGCTTCTCGCTGGCGGCCACGCGCGAGGCCCTGGGACTGGCACCTGGGCTGGGGCACGGCGCTGACGGCAATGAGACCGGTCCCTTGCATCGAGACCGGTCCGACGTCGGACCGGTCTCAGCGCAGCCGACCGATCTCGCAGCCTCGGGCGGGGCCGGGGGAGAGGCTGCGGGCCGGCTCGTGGGCGAGGCGGAGCGGCGCGGCGGGGCGCTGCCCGTGCTGCGGCTGCCCTTCCCGGCGTCCGGGACCACTCCCGAGGAGCCCGACACCGTGGTCGAGCTCCGGCTGCGCGACGACGCGGCGGTCGCCGCCGTGCGCGCCCAGCTCGCGGCCGTCGACGACGGTCTGCTGCTCGCCCTGCCCGCCCTCGACGAGCTGGTGATCGAGGACGACTACGCAGGTCAGCCGGGTTCTGACCTCGGCGACGCGGTGCCGCACGCGACCCCGCGGGTGCTGCGTGACGTGGCGACCCGCTGGCGCGTGCACCGGTCCTCCGGGGCGCTGGAGCCGGACGGCTCGCTGCCGTCGGAGGCCCGGCGCCCGGACTGGTCGGTGCTCTGGGCGCTGCCCGTCCCGGGCCGCTCTGCTGCGGGAGGTTTCGCGGCAGCAGGCCTCGCGGCGGCAGGTCCGACGTCGAACGCACCGACGTGGACTGCGTCGACGCTGCACGCGCCGACCCCCACCGACGTCCGGCTCACCTTTCCGGCACTCCTGATCGCGTCGTTCCCGGTCGACCCGGGGCGGCGGGGCGTGCTCCCGGGGCCGACGTCGGACCGCGTGGCCGCCGAGGCCGGCCGCGCGTACGCCGCGTTCCTGGGCGAGCTCGCGGCCGGGTCCCCGGACGGCGACACGCTGACCGGCGGGCTGCCGACGAGCGACCCCACCGCCGGCGCGACCGGCGACCCCGGCCCAGCGCCCAGCGGAACCGCGGCGCCGGACCTCCTCGGCCTGGTCCCCGCCGGGCTCCCTGCGGGCGAGGTCGACGCCGCGATCCGCGCGTCCGCCGCCCAAGCCCTCCGCGACACCCCGCTGCTCCGCCCGAGCGAGGCCGATGCACCCGTCGCACCGCGGGACGCTGCCTTCGTCGCGGGTCCGCTCGGCGAGGAACCGGAGCTCGCCCGCGCGCTCGCGCCCGGCGCCCCCAGGTCTCTGGTCACGGTCCCCGTGCGGTACCAGGCCCTCGTGCGGTCGCTCGGGGCGGACGCCGTCGACCTCGCCGACCTGGTCGAGGCGCTGCCGCCCGAGCCCGACGCCGTGCACGCGGCGCTCGACGCCCTCGCGCCGCACGCCGGGGAGCCGACCGTGCTCGAGGCCGTCGCCGGCATGCCGCTGCCGCTCGCGGACGGCCGCGTGACCCGCGGCGCCCGCGGGACCGTGCTGCTCGACACCCCGTGGCTCGCCGGGATCGCCCGCGCGCTCGGCGTCCGGGTGGTCCACCCCGACGTCGTCCACCCCGTGCTGGAGCGGGTCGGCGCCGTACCCACCACGCCGCGTGGGCTGCTCGCGGACGCCGGGGTCCGGTCGGCGGCGCTCGGCGCTGCGGAGGACGTGCTGGACGACGGCGACGCCGAACACCTCGCCGCCGTCCTGTCCGCCCGGCCGTCGTCCGCGCCCGACGACGGCGGGCCCGACGGCGGCCCCGGTCCCGAGGCCGGCCCCGGTCCCGACGACGGCCCCGCCGCGACGGTGTCGGCGGTGCTGGAACTGGTGCGGCTCGCCGTCGCGGCGTCCGGTCCGGGCGACCTCCCGTTCTGGCTGGGCGAGCTGCCCGTCGTGGCGGACGGCGCCGTCGCGCCCCTGCGCGAGACCGCGCTGCCCGGCACCTGGGCGGCCCGGCACCTGGACCTGGCCCCCGTGCACGACGGCGTCGTCGAGCGCTGGGGCGGTGACACGCTCGAAGCCGCCGGCGCGCACGCCGGCCTGTGCGTCTACCGCGTGTCCGACGTCGTGACACCCGATGGGGACGACGACGCCGACTACGGACCCGACGACCCCGCCGGGTGGCTCGCCGACTGGGACGAGTACCTCGACCTCCTCGCGGACGAGCTCGGCGCGGGCGCGTGGGTCGGTGACGTGGCGGCGGTACTCGACCTCGACGCCCTGACGGACGTCGCGGGCACCGAGCCCGAGCAGAGCCGGCTCGCCGCGGGGCTCGCCCGGGTCGCCGCCGACCCCGACCTGCGCCGCGCCCTGCTGACGCCCGTGCGCTCGCCCGACGCCCCGGACCGGCAGGCCGTGTCGTACACGGCGTGGTTCCTCCGGCGCCGGCTCGGCGCGCCGTTCGCGCTCGGGGACGTCCCCCTCCTGCCGCCTGCCCCGCCCGAGACCGCGGGGCTGGACGCCGATCTGCTGGTCGCGCTCGGCGGCCTGCACAACCTGGCTGACCTGCCCGGACGCGACTGGCCGACGGTCCTGGAGGGGCTGCCCGACGCCGAGTCCGGCTCGGCCGGGCGGGTACGCGCCGACGTCGCGCGCGCCGTCTGGGCGGGACTCGCGGCGCTCGCCCGGGCCGACGGCCCGGGGATCGCCCCACCCCGGCTGCCCGCGCTCGGCCCGGCGGGCATCACGGTGGAGCGCACGGACGACCTCGCCGTCGCCGCGTCGCCCCGGTGGGCCCAGCTCGGCCCGGTGGTCCCGGCACCGGCCGACGTCGCCGGGGCCCTCGCCGACCTGCTCGACCTGCCGCTGGAGGGCGGCTCCGACGTCGGCCCGGACGAGCCGGGGGAGCCTGCGGAGCTCGACCCGCGGGTCCGCGCCGTCGTGCCGGGCGCGCCGGCGACCTGGCGCCGCCACACGACGCTGACCGTGGAGGGCAGAGGCGTCGCGTGGTGGGTGACCACGGTCGAAGGGGAAGGCGCTGTCGCGCACGCCGTCTCGCCCGAGGGCCTGGCGCGGGCGCTGGCCGAGCTCACCGGGGCGGACGCCCTGCTGCTGGAGGCGGTCCTGCGCGACCCCGGCCGCGCCGAGGCGCTCGACGCGGAGCGCGCCTGGGGCTGAGGCCCGGCCGCCCTAGCGGTGGCGGCGGGCCCAGAGCAGGCCGAGCCCGCCGAGCACGATGCCGGTGCCGCAGATCGCGACGGTCTCGACGCCGCCGCGTCCGGTCATGAGCAGGATCAGCGCCACGATCAGGCCGACCGCGAACATCCCGATACCCACGCCGAGCACGCGGAAGAGATCGGCGTGCGGGGCCGGTGGGCTGGGCCGACGCTCCTCGGGGTGGGCCAGCAGGGTACGGATCGTTGGCACGCCGCCAGTGTACGGCTCAGCCCGCGAACGGGGAGCGCCGGAGCGCGCCCGTCATCCCGTTCCGGACCGACGGCGGGACCGCCGCCGGCGGCACGATGCGCGCGATCCGGCGCGCGGGGGACGTCGTCACCTTCCGATGGACGTACGGGTACAGCGCGCGGAGCCGGTCGAGCTCGGCGCGGGTCACGTCGTCGTCGTGCTCGGGAAGGGCGTCGAGGGCGGCCCAGGTGTCGTCCGCCAGCGCGCGCAGCGGCCCCGGTACCGGCATGTCGTCCCAGGTGACCTCGACCCGGTGCAGCGTGTGGTCGATGAACGCGTCCACCCGTTCGACGGCGCCCTTGTCGCGCGGGTCGACCATCGGCAGGTCGAGCGCCGTGGCGGCGTCGAACACCGGGCCGTCCCAGTCGTGGATCAGGTCCCAGTAGCGCACGAAGGCCCGCGGTGTCGCCCGTGTGGCGAGCTCGGTGCCGAGCATGAGGTTGACCCACCCGGCCAGGCGCTCCACCACCTGGTCGCGGGTGTCGGAGACCAGGCTGCCGACCACCTCCGCGGGCGGGCGCAGCGTGGTGATGCACGACGGCACGGCGCCCGCGGCGGCCGCCGCCGCCTGCCAGTGCCCGAGGAACCAGAGCAGCCGCGGGTCCTTGATCACCAGGTCGCCGTGCTCGGCGGTCCGGGCGGCGATCCAGGCCGCGATCCCGGCCCGTGCCTCCGCCTCGGTGCCCGCGCGGTCGACGAGGTGCCAGGCGAGGGGGCGCGGGTCCGCCACCTGCACGTCGGCGGCCTGCAGCAGGGCGTCGTGCAGGTCGACCACCCAGCGGGACTCCGAGGGCCGGCGCGGGTTCGAGAGGTCCGGCTCGACCTCCGGCCGCGGCACCCGGAGCCCGAACTGGCGCAGCGCCCCGGTGAGCGTGCTCGTGCCGCTGCGGGCGGGGCCGGTGACGTAGACGACGCGGGGGCCGGCGGTCATCGGGCGTCCGCCGTCGGGCCGAGCCGGGAGGGGGCCCAGGGGGCCGCCCGGTCCAGCACGTCCAGGTCGTAGCCGTGGGCGCTGATGCGTTCCCCGAGGTGCTCGCCGAGGACGCTCCGGTAGCGGGGGAGCAGGGCGACGTCGGTGACGTCGCGGACCAGGTCGCCCCGGGGCGTGCCCCGCCGGGACCCGAGGTGCGCGAGGTGGTGCCGCACGCGGCCCCCGAGCTGGGCGCGGCCGCCGGTCTCCCAGAGCTCGGCGTACCGGCTGGTGCGGTCCCCGTCGGCGGTGCGGACGCGGCTCCCGCGGAGCTCCAGGTCCAGGAACTGCGCGAGGCGGTCGAGCTCGCGCGCCGGCTCGCGCATCAGGTGCTCGTACCGCAGCACGAGCAGGTTCTCGATGTGCAGCGCGTCCTGGGCGAAGACGTCGTGCGCGTGCACCCAGTGCTCGATCAGGCGGGGGAAGCCGTAGGTGAACCGGCCGCGCGTGCGGGTGGCCCACTTGCGCACGGCCAGCGCCTGGACCACGGGGTGCCGGGTGACGACCACGAAGCGCGCGCCCGGGAAGAGCTCCTGGAGGTAGCGCATCTTGGTCAGGTTCGGCGGGGACTTCTCGACGAGCACCGTGCGCTCCAGGTCCCAGTACGGGGACCAGCTCTCCCAGAGCCGGGCACCCGCGTCCGGAGTGCGTTGTGCGTCTTCTTCGGTCAGGTGCGCCTGCGGATGAAAGGACCATTGGGATGTATTACCCAGGCTCCCGACATATGCGTCCTGAATGTGTTGTCCCTCGTCCAGGGCGGCACCCGTTCCGGTGAGTCCGGAGGCGTCAGGGCTGGAGCTCAGAATGCGGGCGACAAGGGCGGTACCGCTGCGATGAAGACCACCCACGAAGGCGAGGCGGTGGCCGTTCCAGGGCGCACCGCTCGTGCTCGTTCCGGACATGTGGGAGAACCTCGGCTGCTCGACTGGGGAATTGGTCGCTGGTGCCTCGCAAAAATATGCGATGAATTCACCGAGTGCGACCTGAATCGTCCGATCACCACAATATGCGGATCTATGTTTTCTTCGGGTGGGTTACCGACCTGCGCCGGAGAGGGCGGTGTGTTCCGGAATATCACCCGGATGGATAAGACTTTTCAGGCGTTCCACATCATCGTGATTGCCGGTATTGTCCCGGCTTGTGTCCCCAGCACCCCGTCCGACGTCGTCCGTGGCTCAGCCCGGGCGCGCCCCGCGCAGGGCCCCCGCCCGCCGACTGCCGGGCGGTGGTGTGCCACGCGCCGGGGTGCTGGCCCGGGTGGCGCTGGCCGTCGGGGTGAGTGCCTCCCTGACGGCGTGCGCCGGGCTGCTGGACACCGGAGCCGAGCCGATGCCGGCGCCCGGGATCGCGCCGGGCGTGGTCAGCGTGGCGATGCCGGTCGAGCACGCGCCGTCCGCCGACCCCACCTCCGTGGGGGCCATCTCCGGGGAGCACGTCCAGGAGTCCGCGGCGGTGGACGTGCAGGCGGCGCCCAGCGAGTCGCCCTCGCCGGGCGGTGATGACGAGGCCGCCCAGGGTTCCGGAGGCGGCTCGGGTTCCGAGGGCGGGAACGGCGGCGGCTCGGGAACCGGGGCCGGCGGTGGCACGGGCGGCGGAGGTGGCGCGGGCGCGCCCGACCTGACGGACTCCGTGCAGTACGCCCAGGCGCTGGAGGAGGCCGTCAACGGCCACCGCACCGCGAACGGCCTGGCGGCCCTGGCCCACGACGACTGCGCGTACGACGTCGCGCTGGAGCGGGCGCAGGCGCTGATCGGGCAGGAGCTGGCGCACGCGCCGCTCGGGCCGATCTTCGACCTCTGCCCCACCTCCGCGGTCGCGGAGAACCTGGCCAAGGGCGGGTGGACGCCGGCCGAGGCCGCGCAGGGCTGGATGGATTCCGAGGGCCACCGCGCGAACATCCTGAACGGCGACCTGACGCGCGGCGCCATCGCCTGCGTGCCCGACGGCGGAGACCCCGCCGCGCCGGTGATGATCTGCGCGCACGTGTTCCTGGCCTGATCCGGCGTCCGCCCTGGTCCGAGAGTGCGACCGGGGCTTGTGAACGGCCCGCCGGTGGTGTCGAATCGGCGTCGTGCCCCATCACCCGATCCGCCTCGCCGTCACGCTCGTGACCGCCGGTGCGCTGCTCACGGCCTGCACGACGCTCCCCGGGCGGAACGGCACCCCGTTGCTGACGGCGACGCCCCAGGCGACCTGGACCGCCCCGGGCGACGTGGACCTCGCCGACCCGGCGGCGTACGCGGCGGCCCTGGAGGACGGCGTGAACGCGGCCCGCGTCCAGGTGGGCGTGGACGCGCTGGAGCACGAGGAGTGCCTCCGGCCCATCGCGGTCGAGCGGGCGCAGGCGCTGGTCGGTGCCGCCGAGCTCACCCACGCCCCGCTGCCGCCCGTGCGGGAGGCCTGCCCCGGCGGCCTCGTCGCCGAGAACCTGAGCCGCGGACCCGAGGCGCCGCAGGACGTGGTGCAGGCGTGGATCGACTCCCCGACGCACCTGGAGAACCTCGTCAGCGGGGAGCTGCGGCGCGGCGCGATCGGCTGTGTGCCCGACGGCGGTACCCCCACCTCGCCCGTGCTGGTCTGCGCCCACCTGTTCATCGACTGACGGACTCCCGGACACCGGCAGACAGTCTCCCCACACCCTCCCCGTCACCGGGGCAACCGGACCCGTCGTGCCCGTTATGGTGTGACGCGCGCACGAAGCCCCAGCCCGGAACGACCGCAGGAGAAAAATGGCGCAGGCGACTGCTACCGCCGTCGACCGACCATCCGGACCAGCCTCGGAGCCCCATGGAGGGGCAGGCCAGGCACCCGCCGCACCCGGCACCGGACACACGTTCCGCACCGACATCAACGGTCTGCGCGCGATCGCCGTGCTCGCCGTCGTCGTCTACCACGCGGGGATCGCGATCCCCGGGGGATTCACCGGCGTCGACGTCTTCTACGTGATCTCCGGCTACCTCATCAGCTCGCTGCTGCTGCGCGAGGTGGACCGCAGCGGGAGCGTGGACCTCGTCGAGTTCTGGACCCGCCGCATGCGCCGCCTCGTGCCGGCCCTCGCGCTGGTCGTGACGGTCACGCTGGTCGCGTGCCTGCTGATCCTGTCGCCCCTGGTCTGGGGGCGCCTCGCCTGGCACGGCGCGTCGGCCATGCTCTTCGTCTCCAACCTGCTGTTCCCGTACCAGGGGCAGGACTACTTCTCCGACTCCGTCACGCCGAGCCCGTACCTGCACACCTGGTCGCTCGGCATCGAGGAGCAGTTCTATATCTTCTGGCCGCTGCTGATCCTGCTGGCCGTCGCCGTGGCCCGGCGCACCCGCGTCCCGGCGCGCCGCATGCTGCAGCTCCTGTTCGCGGGCACCTTCGTGGTCTCGCTCGCGACGTCGGCCTGGCTCACGGCGACCGTGCCCGACTGGGCCTTCTACATCCTGCCCACCCGGGCCTGGGAGTTCGCGGGCGCCGCCCTCGTGGCGACCCTGCCGTGGGGCCGCCTCGCCGAACGCTCCCGCCTGCGGCCCACCCTGCTCCGGGCACTGCTCGGCACCGCTGGGTTCGTGCTGCTCGCGCTCTCGTTCGCGTTCGTGCACGAGACCGACCCGTTCCCCGGCACGGTCGCGCTGCTGCCCGTGGGCGGCGCGCTGCTGGTCCTCGCCGCGGGCAGCGTGTCGGCGCCCGGCACCTGGGTGGACCGCGTGCTCGACCTCCCGGTGCTGCAGCGGCTCGGCGACGTCTCCTACTCCTGGTACCTCTGGCACTGGCCGTTCGTCGTGCTCACCGCGGCCGCCGTGCAGGACGACGCGATCTGGATCAAGGTGCTCGCCTCGCTCGCCGCCCTCGGCGCCGCGTTCGCGACCTACCGCTGGGTCGAGAACCCGATCCGGTTCAGCGGCGCGATGCGGTCCTGGCGCCGCACCGCGGCGGTGACCCTGGTGATCGGGCTCGCCGTGGGCGGCATCACCCTGGGCACCAGGGCCGCGACCAGCGCGGTCCTGGAGCGTGAGCCCTATGCCACCGCGGTCGAGACCCGGGCCCAGCCCGCGTCCTACGGGTGCACCGACACCACCGAGACGACGACGGGCACCGAGGTCTGCCTTCTCGGCGACGTCACCTCGACCACCACCGTGCTGCTGCTCGGCGACTCCCACACCATGCACTGGATCCCCGCGTTCGACGCCGCCGCGACCGACGCCGGCCTGCGTCTCGCCGTCCGCTGGCGGCACGGCTGCCCCGCCGCCGAGGTCGACGTCGAGCAGCCCACCGACCGCGGTTCCTGCTCCGGCTTCCAGGCCGAGTCCCTGCGCGTCGTCGACGACCTGCGGCCCGACGTCGTCGTGATCAGCCAGGCCCACATCTACGGCGACCGCATGCTGCACGCCGACGGCAGCCTGATGTCCGAGGACGAGGCGAACAGCACCTGGGAGCAGGCCAACGACGCGTTGTTCGCCCACCTCACCGACGTGTCCTCCGCCGTGGTGGCCGTCAAGGACAACCCCCGGCTCGACGTCGACCCGCTCGAATGCCTCACCCGCCCCTGGCCCGGGCTCGGCGACTGCGGCATGGCGCGCGCCGACGCCGAGCGCTCCAACGGCGACCTGCCCGACATCAGTGCCGGCATCTGGGAGAAGCACGGCGTGACGACGTGGGACGGCCTCTGGTCGGAGACCTGCGACACACAGACCTGCCACGTCGGCGATGTCAGTCACCCCGTCTACCGTGACTTCCACCACCTCAGCGCCGAATACGTGCTGACCCAGGTGCGCGCCGTGGAGAAGATGCTCCAGACTGCGGTGCGCGGTACTTCACCGGGCAACACCAGGTAACGAAGGGGTACATCGGACCATGGCTCACGACCAGGCCCAGGCGCGTGGCGCCGTCGACCGGTTCTTCAAGATCAGCGAACGCGGGTCGACGGTGTGGACGGAGGTGCGCGGCGGCCTCGTCACCTTCTTCACGATGAGCTACATCGTGGTGCTCAACCCCCTCATCCTCGGCACCGTGCCCGACGGGACCGGGCAGTTCCTCGGCGGCGACTCCCAGGGCGGCGACCTGGCGGCGATCGCCGCCGCGACCGCCCTGGTCGCCGGCGTCATGTCGATCCTCATGGGACTCGTCGCGAACTTCCCGCTGGCGCTCGCGGCCGGGCTCGGCCTGAACGCCGTCGTCGCGTTCTCCGTCGCGGCCCTGCCCGGGATGACCTGGGCCGACGCCATGGGCATCGTGGTGCTGGAAGGCATCGTCATCCTGATCCTGGTGGTCACCGGCTTCCGGGAGGCCGTGTTCAAGGCCGTGCCCCGCGAGCTCAAGATCGCGATCAGCGTGGGCATCGGCCTGTTCATCACCTTCATCGGCGTGTACGACGCCGGGTTCGTGCGCATCCCCGCCTCCTTGGCGACGCCGACGGAGCTCGGCATGGGCGGCTCGCTCGGCGCCTGGCCGCTGTTCGTCTTCGCGTTCGGCGTGCTGCTGGCCGCCGTCCTGATGGTGCGCAAGGTGCGGGGCGCCATCCTCATCGCGATCATCTCGTCGACGGTGCTCGCCGTGGTCATCGAGGCCGTCGGAAGGATCGGCGGGCGCAGCGAGGACAACCCGGGCGGCTGGTCGCTCAACGTCCCCGCGCTGCCCGACTCCATCGTGGCGCTGCCCGACTTCTCGCTGATCGGCCAGTTCTCGCTCTTCGGGTCGATCGAGAAGATCGGCCTGCTCGCCGTGGTCCTGCTGGTGTTCACGCTGCTCATCGCCGACTTCTTCGACACGATGGGCACGATGGTCGCCATCGGCGGCGAGGCCGGCCTGCTCGACGAGAAGGGCAACCCGCCCCGCACCAAGCAGATCCTGATCGTCGACTCCATCGCCGCCTCCGCGGGTGGCATGGGCTCGGTGTCGTCCAACACGGCGTACGTCGAGTCGGCGTCCGGCGTCGGCGACGGCGCCCGGACCGGCCTCGCGGCCGTCACGACCGGCGTCGCCTTCCTGCTGACCACGTTCCTGTCGCCGCTCGTCGAGGTGGTGCCGCACGAGGCCGCCACCCCGGCGCTCGTGATCGTCGGTTTCCTCATGGTCGTCCAGGTGACGGGCATCGACTGGAAGAACCTCGAGGTCGCCATCCCGGCGTTCCTGACCATGGTGCTCATGCCGTTCGCGTACTCGATCACGGTCGGCATCGGCGCGGGCGTCATCTCGTTCGTGCTGCTCAAGCTCGCGGTCGGCAAGGTGCGCCAGGTCCACCCGCTGCTGTGGGTCGCGGCGGCGCTGTTCCTCGTCTACTTCCTGATGGGCCCGATCCGCACCGCGGTAGGCATCTGACCCCAGCGGTCGCGGGGCGGGGCCGGGCGCGCGGGGCTCCGCCGGGGTTCCGCCGGGGCTCCGCCGGGCGCGCGGCAAGGTGCGCTTCTACCCCGTCATTACGCCCGGAATCAGCGTGATTCCGGGCCCAATGACTGGGTAGAAGCGCACTTTTCAGTTGCCCGACGGCGAGAGCGACACCGGGGGTCAGGTCGATCGGGGCGCCCGCCGCCGCATACCGGGTCGGTTGCCAGCCGTGGCCGGCGAGCACCATCACGATCTTCGCGCCGACGCCGCCCGGCCGGTCGTCGGCCGTGATCCGAAGGTGCGCTTCTACCCCGTCATCACGCCCGGAATCAGCGTGATTCCGGGCGCAATGACGGGGTAGAAGCGCACTTCTCGTTGGGCTGGGGGCGACGACGGTACAGCGGCGGCTCCGACGAGCTTGGCGGGTCGATGAGTTCGGCGGGGCGGCGAGCTGGGCGGGGCGGCGAGCTGGGCGGGGCGCCGTGGGGACAGCGAACACGGCGAACTCAGCGAACGTCGCGGAGACTGCGGATACGGCGGAGACCGCGGAGCCATCGAACCCAGCGAACGCCGCGGAGAGTGCGGATACGGCGAAGACCGCGGAGCCAGCGAACACAGCGAACACAGCGAAGACCGCGCAGACAGCGGAGGCCGCGGAGACGGCGAAGGCCGCGGAGGCAGCGGTTGAGACCGCCTCGACGGCAATCACGGCGGGCGAGCGCGACCACAGGGGGCTGTTTTCGGTGGTTGTGCACAGGTGGGCCGGCGCACGACGGCCACGCGGGGTCCGGGCTGGTGAGGTGGGTCCATGCCCAAGACCTACGTGATCCCGCCGGCCGCCGGGCCGCTGCTGCGGCGGCAGGCCGGTCTCCTGTCGACCGTCCAGTGCGAGGAGCTCGGCATCGGCCGGGAGGTCCGACGGCGCATGGTCGGGCAGCGTCGCTGGACCAGCCCCGCACGCGGCGTGTACGACACCGACCCCGTGCCGCTGGACAGCAGGATCAGGGACGACTGGTTCGACCATGCCGCCCGCTGGCGCACCTGGTTCGCTCTGCTCGTGCACGGCGACGACGCCGTCGCCACCGGCTGCTGTGCGCTCGTGCTGCACGGGGTCTCGGGGCTGCCGCGTGACTTTCCGCTGGAGGTCGCGCGGGAGGACCGGTCACCGCGACGGACCCGGCACGACGTCGTCGTCGTGGACTACCCGCCCTTTCCCACGGAATCGATCGGCGACCGTACGGCCGCGCGGCTCGAACATGCGGCCGCGCAGGCGCTTCCCAGGCTGTCGCGACCGAGCGCCCTCGCCGTGCTCGACGATCTCGCGCGGCGGCACGGCTTCACGCCGACCCGTCTCGCCGAGCTGCACGACCTGGTCCGACGGCGGCACGGCGCCGCCCCGCTCCACGAGCTGTTCGGGCTGGTCGACGCCCGCTCGGAGTCACCGGCCGAGTCGGCCGCCCGGCTGTCGTGCCACGACAACGAGGTGCCACCGGACGACCTCCAGGCGCGGATCGTGGTCGACGGTGCCGTCGTCGCGCGCGTGGATCTCGTCTGGCGGCTGCCCGACGGGCGGTGGCTCGTCGTCGAGATCGACGGCGTCGGGCCGCACAGCACCGCGCAGGCCCTGGTCCGGGACGCCCCGCGCCAGAACCAGCTGCTGGCCTCGGGGCAGGTGATCATGCTCCGGTTCAAGCCGGCGGACAACGACCGGCCGGGCGGCGTCGGCGCGAAGATCGCGAAGGTGCTCGCCGGCCACGGCTGGCAGCCGGCCCGGTACGCGGCGTCGGGCGCCCTGATCGACCTGACCCCGGCGACGCTTGCTCGGTAGGGAAACGAAAAGTGCGGCGCGCGACCCGCGACCCGCGACCCGCGACCCGCGACCCGCGACCCGCGACGCGCGACCGGCCGCGACCAGCGGCCGGCGCGGCCGCGGCCTACGCCGCCAGCGCCTGCTTCTCCGGGGTCGGGTCCGCCAGGGGCGGGTAGTCGACCTGGAGGTACGGGCGCGGGATGCGGTGCGTCCGGGACAGCCGGGCGCGGACCCGCACGTGCCAGGTCCGGTACGCCCAGACGGTCGCGACCGCCGCGACCAGCAGCGTCGCCACGGCGCCGATGAGCACCGCGTACCGCGGGCCGAAGGTCTCGCCGATCCAGCCGACCACGGGCGAGCCCAGCGGCGTGGTGCCGAGCAGCACCATCATGTAGATCGACATGACGCGGCCGCGCATCTCGGGCGCCACCGACAGCTGGATCGCCGCGTTGGCCGACGTCAGCATGGTGAGCGACGCGAACCCGACGGGGATGCACACGATCAGGTAGCCCACGTAGGTCGGCATGACGGCCTGGATGCCCATGGCGATCGCGAACGCGAACGCCGCACCGAGCACGAGCCGCACGCGCGGCCGCTCCCGGCGGGCCGCGAGCAGGGCGCCCGCGAGCGAGCCGATCGCCAGGACCGACCCGAGGATGCCGTACTCACCGGCTCCCCGCCCGAACTCGACGCGCGCCATCATGGCTGACGTGAGCTGGAAGTTCAGGCCGAACGTGGACACCACGCCCATGACGACCATGATCACCACGATGTCGCTGCGCCCGCGGATGTAGGACAGGCCCTCGCGGATCTGCCCCTTGGCGCGCGACGCCGTGGGCTGCACCCGCAGGTCGCGCATCCGGGTCAGGGCCAGGATCACGGCCCCGAACGCGATGCCGTTGATGATGAACACCCAGCCGGTGCCGACGGCGGCGATGAGCAGGCCCGCCAGGCCGGGGCCGATGAGGCGCGCGGCGTTGAAGTTCGTCGAGTTGAGCCCGACGGCGTTCGCGAGCCGCTTGGTGGGCACGAGCTCGGCGACGAAGGTCTGGCGCACGGGCCCGTCGATCGCGCTCACGACACCGAGCAGGCCGGCGAAAACGTAGACGTGCCATAGCTCGGCCGCGCCGGACAGCACCAGCGCACCGAGCCCGAGGCCCAGTACGCCCATGCCGCCCTGCGTGAGCATCAGGAGCTTGCGACGGTCGACGCGGTCGGCCAGCAGGCCGGCCCACGCGGACAGGAAGAGGTGCGGGATGAACTGCAGCGCGGTGACGATGCCCACGGCGACGCCGGAGTTGTTGGTGAGGACGGTCAGTACGACCCAGTCCTGCGCCACGCGCTGCATCCAGGTGCCGATGTTGGCGACGAGAGCGCTGGCGAACCAGAGACGATAGTTACGATATTTAAGGCTGGCGAAGGTTGCGCTCATCGAGCGGCGATCCGGATCAGGAGCTCGCTGGCACCTGCAAGGATCTCTCTCTCCTCTACGGTCAGGGTGGACAGCTGTTTGGTGAGCCAGGCGTCGCGCCGACGCCGGGTCTCGGCGACCTCGCGCTCGCCGGCCGCGGTGAGGCGGACGACGACCTGGCGCTTGTCGGTCGCGTGCTCCACCTTCTCGACGAGGCCGAGCTCGGCCAGGGTGTTGACGGCCCGGGTCATCGACGGCGGACGCACGCGCTCGTGCTCGGCAAGGGAGCCGGGGGACATCTCGCCGTGCTTGTGCAGCACCGTCAGGATCCCGAACTGCCCCTCGGGGAGGTCGGCCTCGCCGCGCTCGGCGCGCAGGCGACGGGACACTCGGGTGAGGGCGACACGGAGGTCGCCCCCGACGGTCGCCGGGCTTCGGCTGGACCTGCGGGAGCTCGACGGCACCCGCAACAGTCTAGATCATTAGCCTTGCTAACGGTACGTGGGTGCGGTCACACCGGCCACCCTCTGACGGCGGTAAGACCGCAGGTGGGAATGCCGAAGCGCCCGCCCCCGGGGAAGGGGGACGGGCGCTCGGCCGTTCGGTGCGGCGGGGGTCAGCGCGCGCGGTGGGTCTGCGCGAACTGTGCGGCGCTCGGCTGCAGCTCCTGCTGCACGCTCTCGAACCGCTGTCCCTGCTCGCTGTGCGCCTTCAGCCGGTTCTCGAACTCGGCCTGGGTGCGGAGCTCGTCCTCGGTGGGCCACAGGCCGATCCCGAGGATGAGAAGGAAGGTCACGACGCTGACGGCCATCACGAGCGGCACGAGCAGCTGCATCGTGGAGGCGCCCGCCGGGACGACGTCGACCGGGTTGACCACGGAGACGCCGGCCATGCCGGTGTAGTGCATACCGGTCACCGCGATCCCCATGACCAGGGTCGCGACGATGGTCGCGAGCGTGCCGCGGATGTGGACCGTGCACCACAGCGCCGCGGTGGCGGCCACGATCGCGATGACGACCGAGGCGATGACGTAGACCGGGTTGTAGACGATCTGCGCGGACATCTCCATGGCTTCCATGCCCATGTAGTGCATGGCCGCGACGCCGGCCCCGGCCAGTGCGCCGCCGACGAGCATCGCCGGCAGCTTGCGCTTGCCCAGCTCGGTGATGAACAGGCCTGCGCCGACCACGACGATCGCGATGGCGGCGCTGAGGAGGGTTTCGGGGATGTTGTACCGAATGGTCACGCCGGAGGCGGAGAAGCCGAGCATGGCGACAAAATGCATCACCCAGATCCCGGTACCGCCGAGGGCGACGGCACCGAAGACGAGCCACGCCGCGCGTGCGCCGCCGGAGGCCGCTCGGGCCCGGGACGTGCACGCAAGACCCGTCGCTGCGCCGGTGCACGAGATCGCGAACGCCAGGATGGGCGTCACGATCCCGAAGGTGAAGTGGTCGATCAATGGCATCTTGTTGAACAGCCCCTCAGAATGGTTCCCTCTGTTGCGGAAACGTTACAGAGTTCCTGGTGTACCGGACAATAGGCAGAAGTCCCCGTCGAAGGGGTATTGCGGACGTGATCAGGCTGGTCAGAAGCGTTCGACGAGATAGTCGACGCACTCCGTGAGCGCCGCGACGTCGTCGGGCTCGACGGCGGGGAACATGCCGACGCGAAGCTGGTTGCGCCCGAGCTTCCGGTACGCGAACACGTCCTGCACGCCGTTGGCGCGTAGCTCGGAGAGTACCCGCCCGGCGTCGATCTCGTCGGCCAGGTCGATGGTTCCGACCACCGTGGACCGCTCCTCCGGGCGCCGCACGAACGGCGTCGCCCACGGGCGCGCGTCGGCCCAGGAGTAGAGGGTCTCCGCCGACGTCGCGCAGCGCTCGGCCGACCACTTCAGGCCGCCCTGCTCCAGGAGCCACTCCACCTGGTCGGCCAGCAGCAGCAGGGTCGCGACGGCGGGCGTGTTGAGCGTCTGGTCCAGCCGCGAGTTGGAGAGCGCCGTCGTGAGCGACAGGAACTCCGGCACCCAGCGGCCCGAGGCCTCGATCCGGGCGGCTCGCTCGACCGCCGCGGGGGACAGCACGGCGAGCCACAGGCCGCCGTCGGCCGCGAACGCCTTCTGCGGCGCGAAGTAATAGGCGTCGGTCTGGCTCAGGTCCACCGGCAGCGCGCCGGCGCCGGACGTCGCGTCGGTCAGGACGACGGCGCCCTCCGGGCCGGCCGGGCGCAGCACGGGCGCCATCGCCCCGGTGGAGGTCTCGTTGTGCGGGGTGGCGTAGGTGTCGACGTCGTCGGCCGGCTGGAGGTAGGCCACCGTGCCCGGCTCCGCCGTGATCGCCTGGGACGGCTCGAGGAAGGGCGCGCGCGACGTGGCCGTGGCGAACTTGCCGCCGAACTCGCCGAACGACGCGTGCTGCGCCTTGCGCTCCACGAGGCAGAGCGTGGCGACGTCCCAGAACGCGGTCGAGCCGCCGTTCCCGAGGGCCACCTCGTACCCGTCGGGCGCGCCGAGCAGCTCCGTGACACCCTCACGGATACGGCGCACCAGGTCTTTCACGGGTGCCTGCCGGTGTGAGGTACCGAGCACGTGGGCGTTCGCCACGAGATGATCGACCTGGCCCTGGCGCACCTTGGAGGGTCCTGAGCCGAAACGGCCGTCGGCGGGCAGCAGGTGTGTCGGGATTGTCAGTGGCACAGAACTAGACTAGAACCTGGGCCGACGCCCGGGGCGCCGAGCCCAGGGGCGACTGGACGGCTGCGCGCATGACGGGAGCTGACGTGACGGATCTGATCGACACCACCGAGATGTACCTCAAGACGATCTACGAGCTCGACGAGGAGGGCATCACCCCCCTGCGCGCGCGCATCGCGGAGCGCCTGGGGCACTCCGGGCCGACGGTGTCGCAGACCGTCGCGCGCATGGAGCGCGACGGACTCGTGATCGTGACCGGGGACCGCCACCTGGAGCTCACGGAGCTCGGGCACGAGAAGGCGATGCGCGTGATGCGCAAGCACCGCCTCGCGGAGCGCCTGCTGACCGACGTGATCAAGCTCGACTGGGAGCACGTGCACGTCGAGGCCTGCCGCTGGGAGCACGTCATGAGCGATCTCGTGGAGAAGCGTCTCGTGGGCCTGCTCGACCACCCGCACCACGACCCGTACGGCAACCCGA
Organism: Promicromonospora sukumoe; assembly: GCF_014137995.1. Taxonomy (NCBI): domain Bacteria; kingdom Bacillati; phylum Actinomycetota; class Actinomycetes; order Micrococcales; family Promicromonosporaceae; genus Promicromonospora; species Promicromonospora sukumoe. The sequence goes on along the minus strand of NZ_JACGWV010000002.1, from coordinate 992,171 downwards.
TCCCCGGCCTGTCGGAGCTCGGCGAGGCCTACACGGACGTGCCGTTCCTGGCCGGCGTCATCTCGCTGCCCTCCGCCTTCGAGGCGGCGGCGAAGAAGGGCGTCAAGGGCGAGCCGCTCGCGGCGTCGCTCACCCGCATCGCGGAGCCGCTGCAGACGGACGTCGAGCTGCTGGCCCGGCTGTCCGACGCCGGCCTCGTGCCCGGCTCGCGGATCACGGCCGAGCTCAGCGACGGGACCTACACGGTCACGGTCGACGGCGCCGGGACCGCGCTCGAGCTGGGCGAGGACCTGGCGCGGCACCTGTTCGTCGCGACCGCCTGAGACATACGCCTGAAATGCCCGCCTGAGACCGGTTGCAGGTGCCCGAAACGGGCCAGTTTGTCGGAAAGGTCTAGCCGCACGTCCGACACGCCATGACATTCGTTGCCGGAACGTGACATCGGGGGTGACGTCGGGTACGTTCGGACCGCTCCCGCGGAGTTTATTCCGAGGGAGTCTCCGGACGGACGCCGAACTCTGTCACCGGCCGGGGCCCCAAGACGACCGCATGACAGAGGCGGGGGACCCACCATTGGGCGCCAGGGTGCGTCCTCGGGGTGAAGCCGGGCAATCCATTTTTGGTGGAGCGCACGGCCGGGTGATTTCTCCCACCCGAACCCGACAGCTGACCTCGAAGGCGTACAAGGAGAGGTACTACGTGACCGCACGTACCACCCGCGCACGCCATCGTGCTGCGCGCCGCCCCGTGACCCCGCTGACCGAGCTCGCCCAGAACGCCGCCGTGGGTCGCCGTACCGCGGTCGCCGCCGCGGGTGGCGCGCTCCTGGTCTCGACGTTCGGTGGCGCGATGGCAGCGCAGGCCGCTCCGATGGAGACCGGCCCCGCGAAGATGAACTCCGTGGACCTGAACGCGCTGACGTCGCAGGCCCGTGAGTCCCTGTCCAACGCCCCCGTCGTGACCGTCGCGCCCGACGCCGAGCTGAGCGTCGAGAAGTCCGCCGTCTCGGTGGTCTCCGCCGCCGACAACGAGGACTACCAGGCCGAGATCGCCGCCAAGGAGGCCGCTGAGGCAGCAGCCGCCGAGGCAGCCGAGGCCGCCGATGCTGCGGCCGCCACGGTCTCGACTGCTTCCGCGTCCGTCGACGTCCCGGCGTCCGCGATCGGCAACTCCGTGATCTCCATCGCCAGCCGGTACATCGGCGTCCCGTACGTCTCCGGTGGCGGCAGCCCGAGCGGTTTCGACTGCTCGGGCTTTACTTCGTACGTCTTCGGCCAGCTCGGCATCTCGCTGCCGCACTCGTCCTCGGCGCAGGCCGGCTACGGCACGCAGGTGTCGGCGTCGGAGGCCCAGCCGGGCGACCTCATGTGGACCCCGGGTCACGTCTCGATCTACGCCGGTGGCAACACCATGATCGACGCCTCGAAGCCGGGCACCGTGGTCGACTTCCGCACCATCTGGCAGTCGAACCCGACGTTCATCCGCCTTGGCTGACCGCAGCCACGTAGTACCTCGCAGAGCGCCCGCCCGGTCACGACCGGGCGGGCGCTCTGCTTTGCCGTCGTCCTGCATACTTTTTGCCTCCGGATACCCATGGGCACCGCGCCGCCGGTAGCGTTGGAGGGCAAAGATGCACTGCCGAGGAAAGGACTGGCGATGACACGATCCGAGGTCGTACTGGTCGGGGTGGACGGATCGGCCGCGAGTCTGCACGCGCTGGACTGGGCCACCGCCTACGCGCACCGCGTGGGCTGGGCGCTGCACATCGTGTGCAGCTACTCCCTCCCGTCGTTCACGGCCGCGTCGCTCGACGGCGGGTACGCCGCCCTCGACGACACCACCATCCAGGAGGGCGCCAAGGCGGTCCTGGTCGAGGCGGAGAACCGCGTGGCCGACGCCGGGGTGCGCGCCACGACGGAGGTCGCCACCGGTGACGCCGCGGGCGTGCTCGTGGAGCTGTCCGCCGACTACGGGCTCGCCGTCGTCGGAACCCGCGGCCGGGGCGGGTTCACGGAGCGGCTGCTGGGCACGGTGTCGTCGGCGCTGCCCGCGCACGCGAAGTGCCCGGTGGTCGTGGTGCCGCTGCGCGCCGAGACGAACCGCGGCGTCTCCTGGACCCCGCCCGACCTCAGCTCCGACGGGCCCGCCGAGGTCGTGGCCGCGGACACCGGTACGACCCCCGCGGTCGCGGAGATCCGGGAGGTGCGCCGCATCGTCGTCGGCGTGGACGGGTCGCCGCAGGCCGAGCGGGCGCTGCAGCACGCGATCGTGCAGGCCAACGCCTGGGGCGCGGAGCTGACCGCCGTCACCGGGGTGCCGGTGGGGAACGCCGGGATGCTCGCGTGGCTGCCGTCCTCGATCGACCGGGAGCAGGTGCTCGCCGACATCGGGGCCGGCATGGACGTGCTCGTCGACCGGTACGAGGCCGAGAACCCGGGGCTGCGCATCCGGCGGATCGTGCTCGACGGCACGGGCGCGGAGCTGCTGACGGAGTTCTCGACGGCGTCGGACCTCGTGGTCGTGGGCTCGCGCGGCCGCGGCGGGTTCCGCGGGCTGCTGCTCGGCTCGACGAGCCAGGCCGTGCTGCACCACGCGGCGTGCCCGGTGCTGGTGGTCAACAAGCACTGCCCGGACTGACCGCGCCCCGGCTCGGCCGTGCGCCCAGCCAGAACGTGTCAGACCCTCAGGTCACCGGGGTGACCTGAGGGTCTGACACGTTCATGGGTCTGACAGGTCAGGCCTGTGCGGCCTCCGCCGCCGCGAGCAGCACGCAGGTCGCGACACCGTCCATCGCCGTGCGGACCTCGTTCAGCGGCGGCATCGACGGCGCGAGGCGCACGTTCTTGTCCTCCGGGTCCTTGCCGTACGGGTGGGTGGCGCCGGCCGGCGTCAGGGCGATGCCGGCCTCCTTGGCGAGCTGCACCACGCGGGCCGCCGTGCCCGGCGCGACGTCGAGCGACACGAAGTAGCCGCCCTTGGGCTCGGTCCACGACGCGATGCCGTAACCGCCCAGGCGCTCGGTCAGGATCTCGACCACGGCCTCGAACTTGGGCGCCAGGATCGCGCGGTGCTTGCGCATGTGCTCGCGCACGCCGTCGGCGGAGCCGAAGAACATCGCGTGCCGCAGGTGGTTGAGCTTGTCGGGGCCGATGGAGGCGACCGACAGGTGCTTCTTGAACCAGGCGATGTTGGCCGGCGAGCTGCCCAGGAACGAGACGCCCGCGCCCGCGAACGTGATCTTCGACGTCGACGCGAACAGCAGCACGCGGTCCGGGTGGCCGGCCTCCGCGGCCAGCGCGACGGCGTTCGGGCTGGTCACCTCGTCGTCGGTCAGGTGGTGCACCGCGTACGCGTTGTCCCACAGGATGCGGAAGTCCGGGGCGGCCGCGGGCATCGAGACCAGCGCGCGGGCGACCTCGGCGCTGATGACCGCGCCGTCCGGGTTGGAGTACGTGGGCACGACCCACATGCCCTTGATGGTGGGGTCCGCGGCGACGAGCGCGGCCACTGCCTCGGCGTCCGGGCCGTCCGGCGTCATCGGAACCGGGACCATCTCGATGCCGAAGGCCTCGCAGATGGTGAAGTGGCGGTCGTAGCCCGGGACCGGGCAGATCCAGCGCACCTTGTCCTCGCGCGCCCACGGCTTCGGCGAGTCCGCGAAGCCGAACAGCTCGGCGAACGCGACGACGTCGTGCATGGTCGTGAGCGAGGCGTTGCCGCCCGCGAGGAGCTGCTCCACGGGCACGTCGAGGAGCTCGGCGAAGATGCGGCGGATCGTGATGCCGCCGTCCAGGCCGCCGTAGTTTCGCGCGTCCGTACCGTTCTCGTCCGTGTGCACACCGACGCCGGGCAGCGCCAGCATCGGCTCGGCGAGATCGAGCTGCTCGGCCGACGGCTTGCCGCGCGTGAGGTCCAGCTTGAGGCCCTTGGCCTGAAGCTCGGCGTAGGCCTGCTGGAGCTCCGCGAGTGCGGGGAGCATGGCGGTGTGGTGGGACGACGTCGTAGTGGTCACCCCCGGGAGAATACGCTCAGCCGGCGGTCGGTGACAGTTTGGGCCGACGCCGTTTGCGCGGCGGGGTCACCTTGGCGTCCGGGATGTCTGAGGTGTCCGCAGATGGGGTGCCCGCATCGGCCTCCTCGGGAGCCTCGGGTGTCTCGGCATCGGACGCCGGTGCCTCGGTCTTCGTCGTGTCGGCCGAAGCCGGCTCATCATCCTCCGCCTCCGCCGGCTCCTCGACCTCCGCCCGCGCCTCGCCGTCCGAGCCGCCGTCCTCGGAACCCTCACCCGGGCCGCCCTCGGAACCGCCGTCCCGGAGCGCCACGAGCGACTCCTCCAGGATGTCCAGCGCCATCTCCAGCTCGGGCTGCACGATCGACAGCGGCGGGGACAGGCGGATCGTCGACGCGTGCGTGTCCTTGGCGAGGACGCCGCGCTCCAGCAGCGCCTCGCACAGCTCGCGGCCGGTGCCGAGCGCCGGGTCGACGTCGATCCCCGCCCAGAGCCCCACGCAGCGCGACCCGGTGAGCAGGCCCTGCTCCACGAGCGCGTCGAGCCGTTCCTGGAGCACCTTGCCCGACGCCGCGGCGCGCGCCTGGTACTGCCCCGTCGAGAGCAGGTCGAGGGCCGCGACGCCGACCGCGCAGGCCAGCGGGTTGCCACCGAACGTCGAGCCGTGCGTGCCCGGCGTCAGGACGTTCAGGATCTCGGGCTTGCCGACCACCGCGGAGACCGCGACGATGCCGCCGCCCAGCGCCTTGCCCAGACAGACCAGGTCCGGCTGCACGTCCCAGAGCTCGCAGGCCAGCGTGGTGCCGGTGCGGCCCAGGCCCGACTGGACCTCGTCGGCCACGAGCGCGATGTTCTTCTCCGCGGTGAGGGCGCGCAGGCCCGGCCAGAAGTCGTCCGGCGGCACCACGACGCCTGCCTCGCCCTGCACGGGCTCCATCAGGACGGCGACCGTCGTGTCGTCCACGGCGTCGGCCACCGCGGCCAGGTCGCCGAAGGGCACCCGGACGAACCCGGGGGCGAACGGGCCGAACCCGTCGTGCGAGACGGGGTCGTCCGACAGGCCGACCAGCGTGGTGGTGCGGCCGTGGAAGTTGCCGCCGGCCACGATGATCGTCGCCTGGTCCGCGGGGACACCGCGCACGTCGTAGCCCCACTTGCGGACCGCCTTGATCGCGGTCTCCACGGCCTCCGCGCCGGTGTTCATCGGCACCACGAGGCTGTCCTCGCCGCCGGTGGTCAGCGGTCCCACGACCTCGACGAGCCGCTGGGCGAACTCCTCGAGCCGGTCGTGGTCGAACGCACGGGACGTGAGCGTCACCTGGCGCAGCTGCGTCATCGCCGCAGCCACCAGCCCTTGGTGCAGATGCCCGAAGTTCAGGGCCGAGTAACCCGACAGGAAGTCGAGGAACTCGTTGCCGTCCGTGTCCCATACGTGCGTACCGTGCGCCCGCGCGATCGTTATCGGCAGGGGATGGTACGTCGGCGCGAGGGCGCCGTGCGTCGTTTCCGCCATGAACGGCAGCCTAGGTCGGCTCCCGGAATCCTGCCGATCCGCTGGTTGATATGGGTCTTAAGGCACCCCGGAGGGGGTGCCGCGCGGCCCCCGGAGGGGCGGCGCGGCCTACTTCTGCTCGATGACGCGCGGGAACCGGTCCGGCGGGGGACCGAACGCGGCGCGGGACTGCGCGATCACGGTGTGGCCGAGCGCGCGTGCCCCGACCAGGCCGACGACGGCGCCGATGCCGAACGGCAGGATGCGGCCCAGCAGCAGGCTGCCCTGCTTGGCGATCTGCTTCTTGATGAACTGGTGCGTCAGCGCCTTGTTCACGCGCTGGAGCGTGCCGCGCGGCATGCTCGTGAGCAGCACCTTGCCCCACGCGACGCCCGAACCGCCGATGGCGTCCTCGACGTCCTTGGCACCCTTGTCGCCGAGCACCGTGGCGAGCAGGAGCGCGCGCCGGCGTGGGACGTCCTGCACATCGATGCCGTGCACGTCGGCGATGGCGAGCGAGAACGCCGCAGACGACGCGAAGAACGTCGCCACGTCGCTCGTCGACAGCGCGACGCTCGCCGCCGTGCCGACCGCCGGGATCGCGGCGGCCGCGCCGACCGCGCTGCCCGTGGTCTGGATGACCCGCAGGTACTCCTTCTCCAGCAGCTTGACGATCTCCGCCGGCGAGGCGTCGGGGTTCCGCGCGCGGATCTTGTCCACATGCTTGTGGATGGTCGCGGACGGGATGGTCACCGCCCGGTCGACCAGGTGGTCGAGCGGGCCGTCCGGCTTGTAGTTCAGCCAGTCCGCCTTGGTGACGTGCAGGGAGTCGTCCGGCTTCACGAGTGCGTCGCCGGGGGTCGCCCTGCCGTTGGACTCGGCCCTGGTCAGCTTCTTGTCGTCGGTCATGTCAGCCCTCCGGCTGGTTGAACTGCGCGTCCGGGATCTGGGCGCCCGCCTTGAGCGTGCGGCCCACGGTGCATGCCTTGTCGATCGATCGCTGGGCGATCGTCAGGAGCTTTGCCCGGTCCTCGTCGTCGAGGGAGGACAGGTCGATCTCGAACGTCTCCGTGAGGACCGGGTACCGGTCCTCCGCCATGTCCTTCGGGTCCTCGACCCGGATGGTGGTCCTGTAGTCGTCACCCAGACGGCGCGAGAAGGCGCGGTCGCTGCTCATCCCGGCGCAGGCGGCGAGCGCGATCTTCAGCAGCTCGCCCGGCGTGAACACCGCGCCGGCGCTCGCCGGCCCGATCTCGACGCTGGCGCCGCGGGCGGAGAAGCCCGTGTACGTCCGCGTGCCGTTGCGCTCCACCCACAGCGGGTCCGTGGGCGAGGGGGTCACGGCGTCCTCGTTGCTCGTGGCTCCCGGGGTGGTCGTCTGCTCCGTCATGAGGGTGATCCTTCCACTGGTCACCGACACGGTCACGTAGCTGGGCGCAGCGGGTCCCGGTCGGTCGGCCTAGTGGTCAACGCGGACGGCCTCCGCGACGTTCCCGTCGGCCGCCCTGTCCGGCCCTCGGACCGGCCCGTTCGCCGCGCCGATCCGCCCCTGCGCTGCGACGATTCTGCGATGGGGGAGAAGCTGAGCGGTGAGCAGGGGGCGGCCGGTACGACGTCGGGCAGCGGGAAGGTGCTGTGGACGCCTGACTGGCGCGACATCGTGAAGCGGCTGCTCGCCGTGGCCGGGGTGGTCCTGGCCGTCTGGCTGATCTATCTGTTCCTCGACGCGTTCCTCCCGCGCTGGTGGGCGCAGGTGATTGGCAACGCCGTGGACGGCTCGTTCGCCGCGGGCGCGTGGTGGGGGCTGATGGTCGGCGCCGTGTTCACGCTGGTCCCGGTGCTGTTCCTGGCGCAGGCGGTGCTCACCAGGAAGTCCCTCCAGGTGCGCAGCGCGTTCCTCGCCCTGGCGGTCGTGTTCGCGATCCCGAACCTGCTGACCCTGGGGATCGTGCTCGGCACGTCGGCCGCGGCGCACGCGGGCGAGCGCATCCTCGACGTGGACGGTCCCGCGTTCCGCGGCGGGTCGGCGTGGGGCGCCGTCGTCGGCGGCGTGGTGGCGCTCGTGATCGTGACCATGGGCGTGCTCTACCGGCGGCGTGGTGTGCGGCTCAGGGAGCTGCGCGCGCAGCAGGGGTGACGCGCGAGCACCCCTCCCGGGTCCTCGACGGGAGCAGACGTACGCTTGCCCCATGACCGAGATCGACACCCCGTACGAGGACCTGCTCCGCGACGTGCTCGCCACCGGGACCCGCAAGGGCGACCGCACCGGCACCGGCACCCGCAGCGTGTTCGGGCGGCAGATCCGGTACGACCTGGCCCAGGGCTTCCCGCTGGTCACCACCAAGCGCGTGCACCTCAAGTCGGTCGTGTACGAGCTGCTCTGGTTCCTGCGCGGCGACTCCAACGTGCGCTGGCTGCAGGAGCGCGGCGTGAAGATCTGGGACGACTGGGCCGACGAGTCCGGCGAGCTGGGCCCGGTCTACGGGGTCCAGTGGCGCTCCTGGCCCACGCCCGACGGCGGGCACGTGGACCAGATCGCCAAGGTGGTCGAGCAGATCCGCACCAACCCGGACTCGCGCCGGCACATCGTCACGGCGTGGAACCCGGCCGAGGTGGACGACATGGCGCTGCCGCCGTGCCATGCCCTGTTCCAGTTCTACGTGGCCGACGGCAAGCTGAGCTGCCAGCTCTACCAGCGCTCCGCCGACCTGTTCCTCGGGGTGCCGTTCAACATCGCCTCGTACGCGCTGCTCACGCACATGGTCGCGGCGCAGACCGGCCTCGAGGTCGGCGAGTTCGTGTGGACCGGCGGCGACGTGCACATCTACGACAACCACGTGGAGCAGGTCGAGACGCAGCTCGCGCGCGACCCGTACCCCTACCCGTCCCTGCGGCTCGCGCCGCGCGACTCGATCTTCGACTACGAGTTCGAGGACGTCGAGGTGCTGGGGTACGTCTCGCACCCCACCATCAAGGCCCCGATCGCCGTCTGATGATCGGGCTCATCTGGGGACAGGCGCGCGACGCCGCAGGCCGGCCCGTGATCGGCGCGGGCGGCGACATCCCGTGGCACGTGCCGGAGGACTTCGCGCACTTCAAGCGGACCACGTCGGGACACCCCGTGGTGATGGGCCGGCTCACCTGGGAGTCGCTGCCCAGGCGCCCGCTGCCGGGCCGCACCAACATCGTGGTCTCGTCGCGCGGCCCGTTCGGGGTCCCGGACGCCGGCGACAGCGTCGTCGCGACCGCGTCCCTCAGCGAGGCGCTCGGGCTCGCGGCCGAGGCCCCGGGCGGGGACGAGATCTGGGTGATCGGCGGGTCCCAGGTCTACAACGCGGCGCTGCCCGTGGCCGATGTGCTCGAGGTCAGCGAGATCAACACCGAGGTCGAGGGCGACGTCTACGCCCCGGAGATCGGTCCGGAGTGGGCGGTCGCCTCCGCGACGGACTGGACGACGTCGTCCTCCGGGCTGCGGTTCCGGCACCTGCGGTACACGCGCCCCGACTGACCGGGGCGCGCGTACGGGCAGGTCAGACCAGGTCGCTGACCGCCGCGTACTGCTCGCGGACCACGGGCTTCGGGTCGGCGGCCAGCGTGGCCGCGATCGTCGTCGACCAGGCGGGTGGGGCGACGTCGTCCGCGCCGCCCTCGGCGGAGGCCGCGGCGAGCGTCCAGGCCGCCTGGCGCGCGGCGCCGTCGGCCACGTACTCGCCCGGCTCGGGGATGCCGATGGGGAGCCCGAAGACCTGCGGGGCGATCTGCTGCACGGCCGGCGACTGCGCCGCCCCGCCGATCAGCATGACGCGCTCCACCGAGACGTCCTGCGCGCGCAGTGCGTCGAGGCCGTCGGCGAGCCCGCACAGCATGCCCTCGATGTAGGCCCGGGCCAGGTGGGCGCGGGTCGAGGTCGCCAGGCGGATGCCGTGCAGCGTGCCGGTGGCGTCGGGCCGGTTGGGGGTGCGCTCGCCCTCCAGGTACGGCACGAGCACCAGGCCGTCGGACCCGGGCGGGGCCTGCAGCGCGAGCTCGGCCAGCTCGTCGAAGTCGACGTTGAGCACCTCGCGCGCCGCGTCCACGACGCGCGCCGCGTTGAGCGTGACGGCGAGCATCAGGGCGTTGCCGGTCGCGTCGGCGAAGCCGTTGATCGCGCCGGAACCGTCCGCGGTGCGCTTCGGCGCGACGGCGGACACCACGCCCGACGTGCCGATCGAGATGGCGATGTCGCCCGGCGTCATGCCCAGGCCGAGGGACGCGCCCGCGTTGTCGCCCGCGCCGGGGCCGATCAGGGCCCCGCCGTCGACGTCGGCGCCCGCCACGCTCGGGTGCGCGACGGCGCCCGCCTCGGCGACGCCGACGACGCGCGGCAGCAGGACGTCGGTCCGGCCCAGGGCGCGTTCCAGCAGGTCGGGCCGGTACTCGCCGACGGAGGCGTCGTAGTACCCGGTGCCCGAGGCGTCCGAGCGGTCAGTGAACAGCTTGTCGAGCTGCGGGCCCAGGGGAGCGGTCGGGTCGCCTGCGGGCCCGTAGCCCGCGATGCGCCAGGACAGCCAGTCGTGGGGGAGCGCGACGGCGGCGACGCGCGCCGCGTTCTCCGGCTCGTTGTCGTGTAGCCAGCGCAGCTTGGTCACGGTGAGGGAGGCGACCAGCACGGAGCCGACGGCGTCGGCCCAGGCCTGCGCGCCCGCGGCGCGGTCGCCATCGCCGAGCTCGGTGATCAGGGCTTCGGCCGACGGCGCGGAGCGGGTGTCGTTCCAGAGCAGCGCCGGCCGGACGACGTTGCCGTCGACGTCGAGGGTGACCATGCCGTGCTGCTGGCCGCCCACGGAGAGCGCGGCGACGTCGGCGAGGCCGCCCGCCGCGGCCGCCGCCTCCTGGAAGGCGTCCCACCAGTGCCGCGGGTCCACCTCCGTGCCGTCCGGGTGCTTGGCGGAACCGGTGCGGACCAGCGCGCCGGTCTCGGCGTCGCGCACGACGATCTTGCAGGACTGCGTGGACGTGTCCACGCCGGCGACGAGGGGCATCGGTGCTCCAGGAGGTGGTTCGTAGGAAGAGGCGACTGACACGCTACCGCGCGGTGCGCGAGCGTCTGGTCGAGCCGAACGCACCGCTGGTCGAGCTTGTCGAGACCTGGTGAGGTCTCGACAAGCTCGACCAGCGGACGGGACTTCGACCAGAGAGGAGGTCAGCCGATCAGGTGGTTCAGCGCCAGCTGGTGCAGGCGGACCAGGCCGTAGTCCTTCTCGGCCAGGGCGTCGACGTCGGGGTCGGCCTCGGCGAGGAAGGAGTCGAACGTCTCGCCCTCGGCGAGCGTCGACTGGCCCAGCTCGAAGATCCCGGCCTGCTCGAAGGCGGCCTGGACCTCGGGGTCCTCGCGGTACTGCTTCGCCTTGGCGGCGAGCAGGTCGTACGTCTTCATGTTGGCCTTGGCCGACTCCCACACGCCGTCGAGGTACTCGGTGCGCGAGGGCTTGTAGTCGAAGTGCCGCGGGCCCTCGTAGCGGGGGCCGCCGTTCGGGAAGCCGTTCTCCAGCAGGTCGACCGTGAAGAACGCGGACAGCAGGTCGCCGTGGCCGAACACGAGGTCCTGGTCGAACTTCGGGCCGTGCTGGCCGTTCAGGTCGATGTGGAACAGCTTGCCGACGTGCAGGGCCAGGGCGATGCCGTGCGTGTAGTTCAGGTTGGCCATCTGCTCGTGGCCGACCTCGGGGTTGAGGCCCACGATGTCGGCGTTGTCGAGCGAGTCGATCAGCGCGATGGCGTGCCCGATGGTCGGCAGGAAGATGTCGCCGCGGGGCTCGTTGGGCTTGGGCTCCAGGGCGATGTTGAGCCCGTAGCCCTTCTCCTTGATGTACGAGGCGACGGTGTCGATGCCCTCGGCGTAGCGCGCGTGCGCCGCGTGGAGGTCCTTCGAGTTGTCGTACTCGGTGCCCTCGCGGCCACCCCACATGACGAACGTGGACGCGCCCATGTCGGCGGCGAGGTCCACGTTGCGCAGCACCTTGCGCAGGCCGAAGCGGCGCACCTCGCGGTTGTTGGAGGTGAACGCGCCGTCCTTGAAGACGGGGTGCGTGAACGTGTTGGTGGTGACCATCTCGCAGACCAGGCCGGTCTCGGCGGAGGCCTTCTTGACGGCGTCGATGTGCTTCTGGCGCTCGGCGTCGTCCGAGCCGAAGGGGTAGACGTCGTTGTCGTGGAACGTGAAGCCCCAGGCGCCGAGGTCGGCGAGCTTGCGGACCGACTCGGCCGGGTCGAGCTCGGGGCGGGTCGCCGTGCCGAACGGGTCGGCGGCAGGCCAGCCGACGGTCCACAGGCCGAACGAGTACTTGATGTCGCTCACGGGGTCTCCTCGTCGAGGGCGGCCCCGGCATGCGGCGCCGCATTAGTTGTACGACTGAACTATTACCCGGGCCTCGGCTACAGTCAAGGCGTGACCACCGCCGGGACCGCCCACGAGACCACCACGCGGACGGGCCCCGCCGCGGCCCGCCAGCACTCCCTGCGCGAGCACAACCTGGAGCTCGTGGCCCGTGCCGTGTTCGAGGTCCCGGAACCACTGTCACGCGCCGGCGTGGCCGCCGCGACCGGTCTGGCCCGCGCCACGGTGTCCACGCTGGTGGACCAGCTCGTCGCCGCCCGGCTGGTCCGCGAGCTGCCCGCCGTGACCGGTGGACGCGCCGGCCGGCCCGCCGTGCCCCTGGTCCCCGCGCCGCGGTCCGTCGTCGGCCTCGGGCTGGAGGTGAACGTCGACTACCTCGGCGTGCGCGTGCTCGACCTCACCGGCGACGTCGTGGTCGACCGCGTGGTCCCCGGCGCGCTGCACGACAGCGACCCCGCCTTGGTGCTGCACCGGCTCGGCGACCTCGCCCGGGAGGTGTGCGACGACGTCGCGGCCGCGGGCATGACCGTCGCCGGCGCGCGGCTCGCCCTGCCCGGCCTGGTCGACCCGCGCACCGGCCTGCTGGAGGTGGCCCCCAACCTGGGCTGGTCCACGCTCGACCCCGTGCCGCTGCTCGGCCTCGGCGACCTGCCCGTCCGCATCGCCAACGAGGCCAAGCTCGCCGCGCTCGCCGAGCTCGCCGGCGGGTCCGACGTCGCTGCCCCGGACTCGTTCGTCTTCGTCTCGGGCGACGTCGGCATCGGCGCCGCCATCGTCGTCGACCGCGCGCTCTTCCTGGGGGAGCGGGGCTGGAACGGCGAGATCGGGCACGTCGTCGTCGACCCTGCCGGGCCGCGGTGCTCGTGCGGCGCGTTCGGATGCCTGGAGCAGTACGCGGGCAAGGAGGCGATGATGCGCGCCGCCGGCCTGCCGCCCGACGCGCCGCTCGCCGCGCTCGTCGGCCTGCTCACCGAGCGGGACACCGCTCCGGGCGCCGACGGCGCGGCCCTGCCCGCCGGCCGCGCCCTGGGCTCGGCGCTCGCGGACTTCGTGAACCTGCTCGACGTGTCCACCATCGTGCTCGGTGGCGCCTACACCGAGCTGCTGCCGTGGCTCCGGGCCGACGTCGAGGCAGTGCTCGCCGACCGCGTCCTCGCGGCGCCGTTCGTCGACCTGGAGGTGCGGGCCGCCCAGGCCGGCCCGCAGGCGGCGCTCACGGGCGGGGCGCGCGAGGTGCTGCGGGCGGTCCTCGCGGACCCGGCGGCCTGGGTCTGACGGCGGCCGTTCGGGGAGCCGGGTCTCGACAGGCTCGACCAGCGGCGCGGCTCGACCCTTACATCTCGTCGGGGGCGTCGATCGGGCCGAGCGTGATCGCCGGCGCGTCGGCGGGCTCCTCCAGCGTCTCGACGGGCTCGTCCTCCTTGCCGAGCAGGCGGGCGACGGCACCGTCGAGCATCTCGGTGATGACCGTGACCAGGCCTTCCTCGTCCCGGGCCTCCAGTCGTTCGACGATCACCGCGTGCGCGTCGGCTGTGTCCTTGCGCACCACGTACTCGTCGCTCACGGAGAACGTGGCCATCCGCACCTCGACGATGAGCGTGGTCATCCAGCGCGTGAGCCAGGGGTTGCCGGTGGCCGCGACGAGCGCCCAGTGCAGGTTGAGGTCGGCGCCACCGAGGCGCCGTGCGTCGCCCGTGCGGTTCGCCTCGACGAGCTCGTCGTGCGCCCGGCGCACGCTCGCCAGAGCGGCGTCGTCCCCGGAGCGGACGAGCAGGCGGGCGGCGGTGATCTCCACGGACTTGCGCGCCTCGTAGAGCGCCGGAAGCCGCTCCTTGGAGATGGTCGCCACGCGCATGCCGCGACCGGGGGTCGCGACCAGCAGACCCTCCTGGACCAGGCGCTGGGCGGCCTCCCGCAGGGGGCCGCGGCTCACGCCGAGCTGGGTCGCGACCTCGACCTCCCGGATCGGCGAGCCGACGGCGAGCACACCGGCGTACACGGCGTTGCGCAGCTCGGTCTGGATCAGGTCGACGGTCGAGGGACGCGTCACGCGCGAGAAGGACGGCGCAGTCGCCAGGGTGGCCCGTGGCGGGTGGGACATCGGTGCTCCTTCCGTGAGCGCAACGTCGATGACGACCATCATCGCCGGTGCGCGGACATCAGTGTGGCCACGGCGGTAGCAGGGGTGGCGCCGGCCGGGTGAACTTGCAGATTGTAGACAATCCTAATGTCGAACGCTAGATTGTCTGAACGTCGCCAATTCGCTACGGTGGCGAGTCGTCCGTGAACTCCAGCCCATCCGGGCTTTACGAGACCTGCCCGGATGGCGTGAAGGGAACCATGTCTAGATCAAGCGTCCGCCCGCTCCGCCGAGCCGTCCTCGCCACAGGGTCCGTACTCACCCTGGTGGCGCTGGCCGCGTGCTCCCGCGTCGACACGAGCGGAGCAGAGGGCGGCGGCAGTGCCCTGGAGAACCTCCAGAGCAAGGGCACCGTCACCGTCGGCTTCGCCGGCGAGGAGCCCTACAGCTACGAGGACGCGAACGGCGAGCTCACCGGCGCGACCGTCGCGCTGCACCGGGAGGTCTTCTCCGAGCTGGGCATCGAGACCGTCGAGGGTGTGAACACCGAGTTCGGCTCGCTGATCCCCGGCCTCAACGCCAACCGCTTCGATGCCGTGAGCGCCGGTATGTCCATCCTCCCGGAGCGCTGTGAGGAAGCCTCGTTCAGCGAGCCCGAGTTCATGTACACCACGGCGTTCATGGTTCCTGCGGGCAACCCGGACAACCTGACGGACATGCAGTCCGCCAAGGACGCGGGGGTCAAGCTCGCCACGATGAGCGGTGCGATCGAGGGCGACTACGCCTCCTCGCTCGAGATCGACAACACCGAGGTCGGGACGCCCCAGGACGGCCTGGACGCGCTGACGGCAGGTCGGGTCGATGCGTTCGCACTGACGGCCATCTCGCTCAACGCGCTGGCCGCGAAGTCGGACGCCGACATCGAGGTCACGGAATCCTTCGTGGCCGAGATCGACGGCGTACCGCAGATCGGTGCCGGCGGCACGGTCTTCCGCACCAACGACACCGAGCTCCGCGACGCGTACAACGAGAAGCTCGCCGAGATCGTCGCGGACGAGGACCGCTACCTCGACATCGTCGGTGAGTATGGCTTCACCGCCGCCGAGCGTCCCGTCGAGGGGATGACGACCGAGAAGCTCTGCGAGGGTGACCTCGAGACGCTGGCAACCGAGCTCGCCCCGGAGCTCGGCCTGGACGGCTGACCGAGCCCGTGTCCGAGAATCTCGAATATCTCGTCAACGGGCTGCCCCGGCTCGGTGAGGGCGTCCTCGTCACGCTGGAGCTCACCGTCGGCGGCGCGGCCCTCGCCTTCCTGGTAGCCATGCTGCTCGGACTCGGGTCGCGCGGCCGGTGGTGGGTCCGGGTGCCCTCACGCGTCGTCGTGGAGTTCTTCCGCGGGACGTCGCTGGTCGTGCAGCTGTTCTGGCTGTTCTACGTGCTGCCCGTCTTCGGGTTCCAGCTCGAGTCGCTGGCCTGCGGCATCCTCGCGCTCGGCCTGAACTACGGTGCGTACGGCGCCGAGGTCGTGCGTGGCTCCATCAACGCGGTGCCGCAGGGGCAGTGGGAGGCCACGACGGCGCTCGACATGAGCCCTGGGCACCGGCTGCGACGCGTGATCCTGCCCCAGGCCTGGCCGCTGATGATCCCCATGTTCACGAACCTGCTCATCCAGCTCGTGAAGGGCTCGGCCCTCGCCACCTACATCCTGCTGCACGACCTCAACTACTTCATCGAGCAGATGCGCCGCGGGACGCAGGACACGGTGTTCTCGTACGTCGTCGGCCTCCTGCTTTACTTCGCCATCGCGTACCTGCTCACGCTGCTGATGAACGCCATCGAGGCGCGGGCCAAGAGTCGTGTCGGCATCGGCCCGTCGCCGCGTGAGGTGCTCCAGGTCGCGCCCGTACCCACCACCACGGGCGGAGGTGTCACCGCATGAGCTTCACCTGGAGCTGGGACCGCGTCGGGGAAGTGCTTCCGCTGCTGATCGACGGCCTCTGGATCACGCTGCTCGCGACCGTGGTCGGCATGGCCATCGCGTCGGTGCTGGGCCTTCTCGTCGCCCTTTTGCGCCGCTCGAAGCTGCGCATCGTGACGATGCCCGTCGGCCTGCTGACCGAGTTCATCCGCTCGACCCCGCTGCTCGTGCAGCTGGTCTTCGCCTACCTCGTGTTCAGCAGCACGCCACCCCTGGTGATCGGCTGCATCGTGCTCGGGATCCACTACGCGACGTACCTGTCCGAGGTGTACCGGGCCGGTATCGACGCGGTGCCGAAGGGACAGTGGGAAGCCGCCGTCGCCCTCGACCTGCCGCGTTCGCGCACCTGGGGCGCGGTCGTGCTGCCGCAGGCCATCCGCAACACGCTGCCGGGCCTCGGCAACTACGCGATCTCCATGTTCAAGGAGACGCCCTTCCTCTTCGCCATCACGGTCGTCGAGATGTTCAATGCCGCGCAGAAGTACGGCGCAGCGAACTTCGTATACATCGAGGCGCTGACGATGGTCGGCCTGCTCTTCCTCATCGTGAGCTACCCGACGTCGATGCTCGTGCGCCGATTGGAGAACCGCCTTGCCTAGTCCCGCTACCCAGGACGCCGTGGACACCCCGGCGATCGAGTTCCGTGGGGTCGTCAAGCAGTTCGGGGACAACACCGTGCTGGACGGCCTCGACTTCACGGTCGCCAAGGGCGACCGCGTCACGCTGATCGGGCCCTCGGGCTCCGGAAAGACCACCATCCTGCGTCTGCTGATGACGCTGGAGGAGTCGGACGGCGGCCTGATCTTCGTCGACGGTGAGCCGTACACGCACGAGATGCGTGGCGACAAGCGGGTCGCGCGCAGCGAGAAGCAGCGTGGGCTCGTCCGTCGCCGGGTGGGGATGGTGTTCCAGCAGTTCAACCTGTTCCCCAACATGACGGTGCTGGAGAACATCATCGAGGCCCCGATCCACGTGCTCGGCTGGCCCAAGGCGAAGGCGGTCGACAAGGCCGAGCACCTGCTGGAGCTCGTCGGCCTCTCCGACAAGCGGGACGCGCGCCCGACCCAGCTCTCCGGCGGGCAGCAGCAGCGCGTTGCCATCGCGCGGGCCTGCGCCATGGAGCCCGACATCATGCTGCTCGACGAGGTGACCTCCGCGCTCGACCCCGAGCTCGTGGCCGACGTGCTCGGTGTGCTCCGCAACATCGCCGAGACCACGGACATCACCATGCTGATCGTCACGCACGAGATGCAGTTCGCCCGGGAGGTCTCCAACCGGGTGCTGATGTTCGACGGCGGCAAGATCATCGAGGAGGCCGACCCGGAGACGATCTTCACGTCGCCGGAGAACGAGCGGACCCAGGAGTTCCTCCGCGCGGTCCTCTGATCTCACCGACCACCTGACTCGCCGCCGCCGGTGAGCCGAGTCAGGGGAGTGGTTCGACCGGGCGACTGACTCGGCGCATCGCGCGCCGCGAGTCAGTCGTTCGGTCGTTTTCCTACCCGGTCAGACCCCAGCGGACACCCCGCCGAGCGTGCCCACGAGCACGGCCAGCTCCGGCACCTGCTCCGCCTCCTGCAGCGCCTCGTGCAGCGCGCGGTCGTGCGTGGGGCGCGCCGCGAGCAGCAGCTTCTCGCCGGCCTGCGTGAGCTCGGTGTAGATGCCGCGCCGGTCGTCCTGGCACAGCACCCGCGTGAGCAGGGCGCGGTCCTCCAGGCGGTTGACCAGCCGCGTCGTCGCGCTCGGCGACAGCGCCGTGGCGCGGCCGAGCTGCTGCATGCGCATGTGCCAGCCGTCCTGCCGGGACAGCGCGTCCAGCACCGTGTACTCCACGACGGACAGGCCGTGCTCGGCCTGCAGCGCGCGCTCCAGCGCGGTGTCGATCAAGCCGTGCAGCGCGGCGAGCGTTCGCCAGCCCTGGGCACGGATCTCGACGGCGTCGTCGGCGATTCCCATGGGCGCCTCCTCGTCGGGCGTGATTCCGGTCTCCAACTATAGCGCTTGTGCAACTAGTGCGCGCGTGCAACTATCTAGGAGGCGTATGCAACTAAACGCGTCCGCCAGGTGTCCGCGTACGCACAGCGGCACCGCTCGGAGAACAGCAAGGAGCCCCCATGTCATCCCCCGTCGAGACCCCCACCACCGCAGGCACCGGCACGGCAGCCACGGCGATCCCCGCCGTCGCGCTCCCGAACGCCGCCCGCCCGGGCGCGACCATGCCGCAGGTCGGGTTCGGCGTCTTCCAGGTGCCCGACGCCGAGACCACCCGCGCCGTCGGCCACGCGCTGGAGGCCGGGTACCGCAGCGTCGACACCGCGGCCGTCTACGGCAACGAGGCCGGCGTGGGCCGCGCCCTCGCGGAGTCCGGTCTGGCCCGCGAGGACCTGTTCGTCACGAGCAAGCTGTGGACCGACTCGATGGCGCGCGGCGCCGTCCGGCCCGCGCTGGAGCGCAGCCTGGAGCTGCTCGGCCTCGACGCCCTCGACCTGTACCTGATCCACTGGCCCGCACCCGGCCGCGGGCAGCACGTCGCCGCCTGGGAGGGCCTGATCGAGGCCCGCGAGGCCGGCCTGGTCCGCGAGATCGGCGTCTCGAACTTCCAGCCCGCGCACCTCGACGCGATCATCGCGGCGACCGGGGTGCGCCCCGTCGTCAACCAGGTGGAGCTGCACCCCGCCCTGCAGCAGCGCGAGCTGGGCGCCCACCACGCGGGCCTGGGCATCGTCACCGAGGCGTGGAGCCCGCTCGCGCAGGGCGCCGTGCTCGACGCCGCCCCCGTGACCGACGCCGCCGGCGCGCACGGCGTCTCCGCCGCCCAGGTGGTGCTGCGCTGGCACCTGCAGCACGGGAACGTCGTGATCCCCAAGTCGGTCACGCCCGCGCGCATCGCGTCGAACCTCGACGTGCTCGGGTTCGAGCTCACCGCGCAGCAGGTCGCCGCGATCGACGCCCTGGACCGGGACGGCCGCACCGGCCCGCACCCGGACCGCTTCGACGGCTGACAGAAACCACCGCACCACCACCTCAAGGAGCACCGTCATGCCTGTCGCCCTGTGGGCCCTCGCCATCGGGGGCTTCGGGATCGGCCTCACCGAGTTCGTCATCATGGGCCTGCTGCCCGAGGTGTCCGCGGACTTCGGCGTCACCGAGACCGTCGCCGGATACCTCATCTCCGGCTACGCGCTGTCCGTCGCGGTCGGCGCCGTCGGCCTCACCGCCGCGCTGACCCGGGTGGACCGCAAGAAGGCCCTGCTCGGCCTGATGATCCTGTTCATCGCGGGCAACCTGGTGTCCGCCGTCGCGCCCACCTACGAGCTGATGATGCTCGGCCGGGTCGTCGCGGCGCTGTGCCACGGCGCGTTCTTCGGCATCGGCGCGGTCGTGGCGGCCGACCTGGTCGCCCGCGACCGGCGCGCCGCCGCCATCTCGATCATGTTCGCCGGGCTGACCGTCGCCAACGTGCTGGGCGTGCCGTTCGGCACCCTGCTCGGCCAGGCGGCGGGCTGGCGCTCCACCTTCTGGGCCATCACCGGCATCGGCGTGCTCGCGTTCATCGGCATCACGCTGCTGGTCCCGGCCCGGGTAGGGGTGCCCGACGACGCGGGGCCGAGCGGGCAGGCCGGTCCGGGCCTGCGCGGCGAGCTCGCGGCGTTTCGCGCACCGCAGGTGTGGCTGTCCATCGTCGTGACGGTGCTGGGCTTCGGCGGCATGTTCGGCGCGTTCACCTACATGGCGTTCACGCTCACCGAGGTCAGCGGGTTCGCGAGCTCGACGGTGCCGTGGCTGCTGATCCTGTTCGGGGCGGGCCTGTTCGCGGGCAACCTGGTGGGCGGCAAGGCCGCGGACAAGAACCTCGGGGCCACCCTGCTGACACTGCTGGTGCTGCTCACCGTGGTCCTGGCGGTCTTCGCGCTCACCGCGACCAGCCAGGTCGCGACCATGATCAGCCTGGTGCTGATGGGCGCCGTCGGCTTCGCGACCGTGCCGGGGCTGCAGATGCGGGTCATGCGGCACGCGTCGGCCGCGCCCACGCTCGCCTCCGGCGCGAACATCGCGGCCTTCAACCTGGGCAACGCGTTCGGCGCGTGGCTGGGCGGGCTGACGCTCGCCGCCGGGCTCGGGTACACGTCCCCGCTGTGGGCGGGCGCCGTCGTGACCCTGGCCGGACTGGTCGTCATGGTGGTGGCGACGCTGGCCCGAGGCGGGGAGCGGGCCGAGGCCCGGGCCGGGCGTCTGGACCCAGAGCAGCTGGCCGACGAAGTGCGCCCGGCGGTACCCGCCGGGCACCTCGTCGAGCAGTAGGTGCGCCTCTGTGACTCGCCGAACAGAGGCGGCCCCCTGGAGCATCAGCGGCACCCACCGAAGCGTGGGTGCCGCTGTCTTGAAAGGGGCCGTAGCTCTGGCTCAGAAGTCGCAGTTGTTCTCGGGGTTGTGGCAGTGGCGACCGACCTTGCACGTGTCGCAGTTGCAGTAACAGCGGAAGCGCGTCATACGGGTCCGGATGGTGCCGAGTCTGGTGAGCACGTTGACGAGTGTCATGGCAACTCCCTAGGTAAGTGGCTGGACGGTGACGGTGTAGCCGTTCTCCGAGCGGACAAGTCGCGCCGGGAGCTCATGGGTGGTGGGCGAACCGACCAGCCGCCAGTTGGTGATGAGGTCGTGCAGCCTGGTACCCACGGCCGAGTTGGCCGGACGGGTCACCAGGTGTGTGCCTGTGACGAAGGCAGCGTCCGGTTCGCCGCCAAGAGACCCGAGCCCGATGCCCGTTCCGAGTTCGGTGGTGGTGACCAGAAGCCCTTCGGGGTCGCGAGCGATGAGCCAGTTCTTGAGGTGCAGGTAGTCGTCCGGCTCGGTAGTCCACGTGGTGGCTCGGCCGACGCGCAGGGCGGCCAGGAGCTCGCGGGCGGCGTCCTCGGTGATCGTGGCGTTGGTCGCGAGGTCGAACCTGTCGTCGTCGTCCGCGGTCACGTAGGTGGCTGCCTGCGGCTTCTCGTCCCCGATGGTGGGCGTGTAGCCACCGGCGAGGACGAAGACGTCCGGCTCGCCGTCGGGTGTGTTGCGGATCTGGGCGACCGCATAGGCACCGGGTAGCGACGACAGCAGGCAGCCGGCGATGAGCTCACCGCCGGGGGCGAGCTGGTCGAGCCACGCGGCAGGGATCTGGGGTGGCGTGGTACCGACGAAAATGCGGTCGTAGGGTGCGCCCTCAGGCCAGCCGTACATGCCGTCACCGTGGATGGCTTGCACCTGGTGCCTGTGCTCGGCGAAGAGGCCCCGCGCTCGCTCGGAGAGGTCGGCAGAGATGTCGACCGTAACCACGACGCCGGTGGGGCCGACGAGGTGGGACAGGAGTGCGGCCGAGTAGCCCGAGCCGGTGCCGATTTCCAGGACGCGCATCTCTGGTCGTACGTCGAGCATCCGCAGGTGGCGCAGCGTGACGGGCGCCGGGGTGCACGGGCGCACCGCTTTGCCGTCCGCCCCGTGGTAGAGCTCTGCGGGGATGGCGCGGGCGGCCGCGTCCACGCTGTCGGTCGTGCTGGGACTCATGCGGGTTGGTTCCTTTCGTGGAGCCGATGGATCACAGGCGGATGGTCACGTGGAAGGGGTCATCGAACATGCCGGGCTCAGCCACTGGCTCGCCGTCGACTTCGATCCAGGCGTGTGACTCGCTCGGGTTGAAGCGGCAGCCGATGCACCAGCTGACGTGACGCCCTCGCCAGGCGGCGATCAGGAAAGCAGTGAGCGAGAGGTCGAGGCAGGTGGCCCGGCCTGGGTAGTGCGCGGCTGCCCAGTCCCTAGCGCGGATGACCTCGCGGGCGACATCCAGCGAAGCATGCCGCGGCGCGACTTGCTGGACGCTTCCAGCCAGTGCGAGGACGGCGCGCAGTGGTAGCAGTCGGAGCATGCCCACGGCGATAAGCAGGCTGGTGATGGCTATCACCGCATGGCCGGGTGCTGGGCGGGTCGGTGCGATCTGGGTCGCCATGGCGATGCTCATATCGCACGGTCCTTTCGTGAGCGATAGGGCGGCCGCAGCAGGCCGCGCCCGTGCAGGTCTCGGACGAGTGCATCGCCGTCACGCCGTGCTCGCTCCTGAGAGATCCCGTAGCGGGCGGCGATGTGGTCGGCGGTTGCGGTGACGCTCATGCCCGTGGCTAAGCACTGCCACCACGCTGCGGCTACCGGGCTCAGGGCGCGCCAGCGTCCTCGGCCGCGTAGGTCGAGGACCATGCCGCCCTGTCGGGTGATCGTGGCGCGCACGTAGCGCGGCGGCTTGAGGAACGTCAACGGCTCAGTGCGCATGTGCGGTCACCTCCCACTGCGGGACGCTGGTCTCGGCGCGGTACTGGCTGAGCCACAGTTCGGCCGTGATGACCGACTCCAGGGCCGCGAAGCGGGTCGGGATGCCAGCGGCGGCGAGCGCGAGGTCGTGCGCGACCGCATCGGCGTCGAGGAGGCCGGTAGCAACCAGCTCGGACGAATCGAGCAAGCACCGAATGACCTCGATGTTCCGGGCGACACCGACATAGCCAGCCGCGCCGTAGACGCCCTTGGTGCGGCGGTCGAGCAGGCTGCTCGGCACCAGACCGCGCAGGGCTTCGGCCATGAGCGGCTTCTGGCGGTGCGGATGGTTATGGAGGTAGGGCGGCAGCGCCACGCATGCCCGGACGACTTCGTTGTCCAGGAAGGGGGTGTGCAGCCGCAGGCCGAGCGAGGCTGCCTGCGCGTTGAGCTCGGCCTGGTAGGTGCCGAACTCGCGCACCTCGTCCCGCGCACGACGCCTGCTCATCGAGCCGTAGCCGCGCGGAGCGACAGTTGCCAGATCCGAGATGCTGGTCAGCAGGCCAATCCGAGCATTGGGGGTCAGCCAAGCGGCAACGCCACTTGGAACCAACCAGCGCAGTGGCCGACGCCCGTGTGCACGCTGACCACCCAGCCGGATGGCCGCTGCTAGTTGGCGGAGCGCATCAGGATAGGAGGTGTCTGCCAACTGGTAGGCATTCTGGGCGACGTCGTAGACGGGTCGGTGCCTGAGCCGGGCGCGCGCCCTGGCAGCGCGCCACAGCGTGAGGTGGTGGCCGCTTGCTGCAAGGTCTGCCAGGCAGGTCGCGGGTGCAGCAAGCAGCAGATCCCCGCCCGACCCGGTCAGGTGGAGCGTGCTGCCAGCCGCTACGGCGTGGCGCTGGTAGGACCATTTGCGAGCCCACCGCCCGGCATCCGAGTGCGGCTGATCGGTGATTGGGGCCTCGAGCAGATCGTTGAAGAATGTTGGCGGCGGTTCAGGGGCTACCAGCTCGTGCCGTAGGCGGGGCTCAGCGGTCGCGGCGAGGACGGCGTAGGAAACATCGTCGTTGGGGTTGAGCCGGTCAGCGAGCGTCACGCCCAGCACATCCCGCCCAGCCCGAGCCGTGAGAAGCGCGAGCGTGGTCGAATCCAGCCCGCCCGAGAAATCGGCGGTGATGGTCTCGGCGGGGCTAGTGGTGCGCGCCTCGATAGCGGTGGTTAGGGCATCCCGCAGCCGCACGGCGGACTCCGCGAACGTCGTCGGCTGTTGGTCCGGCTCGTAGGGATCGACGTGGCGCGATCGTGCGGTCAGCGTCAGGGCGTGGCCACCGGGTACGCGGTGGACGCCGGCGAACGTGGTGTGCGCACCGACCAGATCACCGAGCGTGGGGACCACCAGCCGATGCACCATCCCGGCCTGGTCGATGGCGGCCTTGGTGGCGTGCGCAAGCGGCTTGGCCTGTGTGGCCCAGAGGGCGACGTCATCCGAGCGTGCGTGGTAGACCGGGCGCTGCCCGCACAGGTCGGTCAGAACGACTGTGCTCCTACCCGTATCGGCGACCACCCAGTACGAGCCTGGCCAGCGCGTCAGCTCGTGCCAGTCGCTTCGCCGGACGTGCGCCAGACCGCGTGCCAGCTCACCGCCCGACAGCCAGACGTCACCGACGACGGCGAGGCGCTGTGTCCCGTCCTCCACCATGCGCACGACCGTCTCGGGCCGGTCCGGCTCGTCGACGACCCAGACGGGCCGCTCTCCGCCCCACAGCTGTCGTGCTTGTCCTGGCCCGGGAATCGCGGCCGATGCTCCAGCGAGCCAGACCATGACGGTGCCCCTCTCATCTGTGCAGGAGCGGGGGCGGCATGTTGGGACCGCCCCCGCTCGGGTGGATCACTCGAAGTAGCGGCCCTCGTCCTGCGAGTCCTCGGCGTACTTGCCGAGCGTGACCTCAGCGACCGAACCGAGGTCGGCCACCACGGGGGTGCTGTAGGTTTCCGTCTCCTGCATCTGCGTCCTCCTGGTCTGCCTCCGCAGGTACCTGCGGAAGGGATGGCAGAGTGCCGCCGGATGCCGACACCCAGAGCACGCGGCCAACTGATCCGCGGTGCTCCGGGACCATCGAATCCGGCCTACTTCGTCGCGAACAGGGCTCGTTTGGTGCAGGGTTGTAGCAAGGTTGTGGCACCAGGACGCTGACCTGGGCAAACGCGGGGCGGCTCAGGGGGAGCATTGGGAACCAGGCGAACATCAGCGCGGGGACGGCGCGACCTGCTCGTCGCGCGCCGGAATCTGGTCGGGCTGTCCCAGGAAGCCTTGGCAGCACAGCTCCAGATCGATCGGACGACCGTCGCACGCTGGGAGCGGGGCGAGGTCGCACCGGCCCTGTGGGTCCGCCCGATGCTGGCCGAGGCACTCCAGGTCACTCTGGCCGATTTGGCTGACCTCCTAGCCGTCGAGCCGGCGCCCAGCGGGAGTCTGGAGCACACCGCACGGGGCGTCGAGTCAGGCCCGCACCAGCCGAGCACAGTGGAACATCGCCCGATCTCGCCCGGGATGCATGCAGCCCTCAGATGGATCGACGACGCTGCCGGACTCGCTCCAGGGGAGGCGAAGCAAAGAGTCGAGGCGCTGTCGCAAGGTGGAGACCCCAGGCCGCAGGTCCTGCCGCAAGTCGTTCGTGCCGATGTCGGTCGGCGGGAGATCGTCGCTGCTCTGGCGAGCTACTACGAGTTTCGTGACGGCTGGCAGCCATACACGGCGCGCACAGAGCTCGGCACACTGTCCACGAGCATCCTGACCCGACCAGACTGGCTCGACCTGGCTCTACCGATCGGCGAGGAGGTAGACGGCCTCCGCCTCGACGCTGCACCGGTTGCCCGACCGACACTTGACGACGTCGGCCGTGACGCGGCGCTGCAACGAGCCGCGGAGGTCGAGCGTTTCGGAACAACGATGGTGAACCGGGATCTGTACCGTCTCATCGACCTCACGATCAGCCGAGCAGGGATGAAAGGCCGTCTCGCCCAGGCGGACTTCATCCATTACGCCCTCACGCTGGACCTGCTTGAGAACGAACTGGTGGATGCCATCGCCACCAACCCGCGGCCGCGGCCAGGCGACCTTCCGTTGCGTGACCGCTACCTACCCGACCTGTCAGCCGTCCTCGACGTCGGCACGCGGCTATGCGCCGGCGGTGCTCTCGCGCTAACTGCGATCGCTCGACCGAAGACCTGGCGCCACGATGGCGACTACCTGCTGCTGATCCAAGAACGTTCCAACCAGGTACTCAACGGCAGCCGACGGCTCTCCGTGATACCCAAGGGATTCCACGGCCCACTGGTCGACGTCGCCGATGATGCGCCGATCGGGGCAACGCTTGCGCGAGAGATGGAAGAAGAGCTCTTCGGGCGGGCTGACGTCGACTCCACGGTCTCCGAGTCCCGGCAGGCCGACCCGATGCACTTCAGCCGCCTTTCTGAACCGATGGCATGGCTGATGGAGCGTGCCGATGAGCGGACCTGGCGCATGGAGTGCACCGGATTCGGGTACAACCTCTTGACCGGTAACTATGAGTTCGCAAGCCTCGTCGTCATCGACGACGAGGAGTGGTGGGCCCGTTTCGGAGGCCAGATCGAAGCCAACTGGGAGTCCAACAACCTGCGCCGCTACTCCAGCCGAGACCGCTTCCTGCTGGATACACTCGCGCACGAACCGGCCTGGAGCACCGAGGGCCTGTTTGCTCTACTCCAAGGCTTCCGCCGCCTCACCGAGATCGGACCTGAGCGCGTCGATCTGCCGCGCGTTGAATGGGGAACGTGATGTCAGACACCTGGTACAGCGGCAACGCCACTGACGACGCGGACCAGCACCGCGGCTGGCTCCTGGGCAACTTCATCGCTCCCGAGACTCCCGGGGTGGCGGTACGGAACTCCGACGCACTCGAGGTGAAGTGGGGCGTCCACCCTGAGGGTCAGCAACGACCCGAGTGGACCACTGACGATCGGCGCACCACGATGCTTCTGCTCGTGAGCGGCCGCTTCCGGCTCGACCTGACCGTCGGCAGCACCGTACTTGAGCGGCAGGGCGACTATGTCGTCTGGGGTCCGGGCATCGACCACTCATGGCAGGCGGAAGCCGACTCGGTGGTCGTCACGGTTCGGTGGCCTTCCGCTTGACCAAGGGCTGATCCACTCCCGCCAAGGAACGGCATGGCTCAAGCCAGCCTGCACGGTGGCCTGAGCTCACGTCTACTCATCCCTCCAAAAGCAACTGAGCCCCACGTGCGTCCGAGGGAAGTTCAAGCAAATCGGGTCGTTCGTCGTAGAGCTTGCGGAGGAGCTCAACAGCAATCTCGATTGCCCGTTCACGCTGCGCCCACGCATCCTCAGGCTTAGGCTCCTTCGCTCCATGCACAAGGAGGCTCCGAGCAGAGTAGAGCTTTTTCAGTTCCGTCTGCAGTTTGGCTCGGTCATTGGCGCTCCCGGGTTCAAGCAATTTTGCTATGGATGCGGTGACACGAAAGGTCGTCTCCTGCTGCGTACCAAACGCGTTCTCCCAGACGACAACGGCGTCGATGAAGGCGTCAATTGCGTCCCACCGCTGAGACACCGAGCTTAGTAAGCGCTTCATGGCGATATTCAGAGACTCCGGATGCTTTGCCTGAATGAGGCCGTGCCAGCGCACCGCTTCTTTGCCAACCTCTTCAACTACTTCGTAGCTAGCAGGGCCGCGCGGGTCCATCTCCCAAGATGAGAACCCGCCGGACTGCGTTGGGTCACCGATAAAGCGCGATACCTGGCTTGTTGCAAGAAGCCGGTCTTTCGTGGGCGAAGCCAGGAGCAAGGCAAGGCGCACCCGGTCAACTCGGCGCTGAAGCGTGCGATGCGCCTCCTGGATACGCGGAGCATATTTCTGCAATTCCCTAAAAAAGCGGTCAGGGTCACTTGGGTCATGCTTGGAGATATTCAGAATCTGTACAGAAAATCGCGTCGCGTACACGCTCGTAACCCGGTCAGACTCGCTAAGAATGAGGTTATGTTCGATGGGAAGCATCGCGCGGAGCTCACCATCACCAAAAGAGAATTTTCTCTCGCCGTCCACCCGCACACCGCCAAACCCAATAATCGCGGAAACCTCGACAGCGCGTTTAGACGCAAGCGTGCGAAAAGTTGCGACCGACTTCTCCAGGCTAGCCATGATGCTGGCGTGTGTAAGGGGTGAACCATCCAGTTGGGCAACCACAGCGGCATTGAAGATGATGGCGTCCAGAACGGAAATGAGCTGACGAGTCCCGCCCTGTCCGCTACTCATAATCCACTCACCTTGAATGCCGAGCACTTCCTTCCCCATCGTCGTCACGTCTTCAATCGACTCAGCTTCAGGAAAGAGGAGGCTCAGCTTTGCATCTGCCATGAAAGTCTTAGCAGCGTCGAGCGCTCCAGGATGTGAAATTATGCCCGAAATGGCGCTCATCCAGAAAGCACGGGGCCCCTTGGCAGGTGGCCGCAGCAACAGGATGGGCCAAACGTCTTGAGTGACTGTGCGCAGAGCCTGGACGACCGGGTCCTTTCCCGCCGGAATGTCTCCTATCTCGCCGCCACAAAGACGTCGAATGTGGTGCGCGAGCGACCCGCCAAGTTCTGGCTGATAACGAGCAAAGCTGCCTGATGCGAACAGGGTGACATCGAGTTCACTGTCCCCGCTTGAAGGCGCTTGGTTTATTGCCGTTAGCAGAAAAATTGCGGGCTCGGGATTGGTCATTTTCGGGATGGATTCTAGAGCCGGCTTGTCTTCCGGTAGGGCCAAGACGTACTTGAGAAATGGCTCTCCGAGCGCAGCGACAAGACGCTGAGCGGTTTGTTCTGACACATCTCCCATGACTGCACCTCGTGGTGACATTTTGCGCAGAGTTTGCAAGCGATTGCGATTGTACACGGCAGCGTCGCCGAGAGGGCAGCTGGAAAGTAGGAGTGTTCGGATGGTGAAAAACCACTTCTAAGGGCGTCCCGACGCTGCGCGCTGGCCAGAGTGCAGGAATATCATGGCTACATGACTACCGAGCCCGAGTTCGTGCCGTTAACGTTTGTGGAGGCTGACCACCAAAAGTCAGCTCGATTCAGCGCGGAGATCCAGGTAACGCCATGGATCGACCGTAGGCCACCCGAGAGTTGGGTCTACTTCTTCGAGGACGAATGCCGAAAGATGGGCATTCACTGGCTCAGCGGTGGGTTTGCCATCTGTAGATCGGATGACGTAGACGCGATGCCGGGGGGTTTCACGAAGGCCGTCGAACGAGCGAATAACGTCTTCAAGGCCTATTTGGTCAGCCCAGCCCTTGATCAGCGAGGCGGCGAGCTGAGTGACATCAGTGAAAAGGCGGCGCAGAGTGAGCCCGGCGGGCTCTACCGAGTTGTCGTGAGTCATATAAATTAAACTTCATCGTCACCGTACTCCTACCGAAACTCGCGCAGAACTGCCGAAAATGTCATTTGTGCGCGGGGGGTTCGGCGTCAACCTGCGAAGATCCGGCGAGCATGTACCAGTGGTTCCACTCCTCGTTGAGCGAAAGAAGTTCGGCCACTTCATGACGGACATCGTCGATCGATAGGGTTGTCGAGCGACGTTCACCGGTCCGCTGGTCGATGCGGTGGCCAAAGAAGTAGCCGCCTGACTTGGGCTGCCAGAGATTGTGCACCAGGTCGTTCCGGAGTCGCAGCACAGAATCGGCCCTCGTAGCGAATTCGTCGAACTCTCTCCAGGCATCGCCAAGGCTGGGTGCACGCTTCCGGGCCATCGTCACGAGTGCGGATGCGCCTTGTCCAGCGTGTGATGTCTGGGGCTCATCTTCCATTGCTTGAATTAGCGCGCGCATCCTGTCTTCGAGCATCGAGGATAGTGTCCCCGCTCGTCCAACACCAGCATAGAACTCGTCCGTCAAGTCCCCGAATATGTGTAATGGAATCTCCGATTCCTTTGAGGTGGCTATGGGGCGATCGCTGGCAGTGGGCCGTGATTGAGACTGCTCACCGACGACTGAACCAGGTCGAATGCGAACGCTCCGTCCGTCTGGATCGCGTACGGTCATCGTGCCCGTTTCTCGATCGTACCCCTCCACGACAATATCTTTTCTCGCGGATGGTGGCGTCATCACATGCAGTGTTACTGCAACTGAGGATGCTTCACCGGGGCGGAGCTCACGCGCCGCTTGCCGTAGATGGAGCCACTCAGTGACAACCGCTTCATTGCCATGTATAGGAATTTCCCTTCCGAGCAACCTGGCATAGAAGGCAGTTGTTTCACGGAGGCTGTTTGTTAACGCAGTGACGACACCTGATTCCCCTGAGGGTGGAGAAAAATCCTTTACCTGATAGGAGGTGTCTGGAAAGCGCGTCACCAAGTTGATGTCTCGATCAGCGGGCTCTTGAGGAGTCGATCTGACTTCGCGGATATCTGACAGAACAGTCTGGCCATCTTCCAGACGTAGGCGGATTCGTTTGATGTCGACATCGGTCCGCATGTCAACGCCCGTCGCGTGGTAGCGCCGACCGTCAGGAAAGACACCCCGGCTCCCGACCCGGATCTCTGGTGCGTCCTGCCGCCACTGTTCACGGTGTCTCCTGAACTCGCTGCCGTCGCCTACGGGTGAGTCCCCCGCACTCCTATCCGGATACTCAACAAGAGCGGTGGCAATTGCGGTGATGTAGTCGGAGTCCTGAACGGCAGGTGCGAGTGCTCCCAGCCAGTCCTTGCCATGGACAGCGCCCAGGAGTGCACCGGTCATTGAAGCTAGTGTGTCGGTATCGCCCCTGCGGAGGAATGCGGCAGTAAGTAGTCCGTCCATGGGCCGTGCTGCAAAACGGCTTGCGAGGTACAACGCGCCGACCGCGCTGACGGTGCCCGCTCCATTGATTTTGGGATCGGTGCAGCCGAGGGATTCAAGCGTTGCCTCGGCGTTGCTCATCGCACCACGGCGAATTGATGCATCGGCAATCGTTAGGAGCTCTTCGGTCTCTTGGTTCGTTTGCTCCCAAGTGTCCGCAAACTGCTTCATTGCGAGCTCACCCAGCCACTGCGGGGGGATCGCGTCCAGGGCTGCATCAGGAGGGATGAGGCCGGCCCGTGCCGCATCAAGGAGCTCCCCGAACGAGAGCGGTCCCGACGCTTGGAAAGCGGCGCGGAGTGCGGAAGCGTAGACCAGGGCGCCCACGAGGGCTCGCGGGTGACCGTGTGTGGTTAGGCCGTCCTGGAGTACTCGGTGGAATAGCTCGCCGTCTGCGCGGGCTCGAATCGCGTGGGGCGCAATACGCATGGCGACGCCGTTGGCGCCGGCGCCTGCGTATCGGTCGGCTACCTTTGCGCGACGTGCGGAGTCATGTGTCCACGGCGGCACGGCATCAGCCCATGAGTTGGTTGCTGCCAGCACGGCACCGCCCCCACCCCGCTGATACAAGGGCCAGGTCGGGAGCTCAGCGGCGACTAGGTGTTCGTACCAATCGTGTCCTACTAAACAAGACCGAGCTACGGCTAGGAGCAGCTGGGTGTCGTCGCTGTATTCCCCAGCTTCAACACGGTCGGAGTAGCGTCGGGAGTAGTGACCGGCGCTCCGAGTCCATGCGACGAACTCGGGCTTGGGCTCACACCGGTCGCGTGCTTTCTGACCGCCGACGAGACCCCCGCGCACCTCCTGCGGCCAGCCCAGAGCGTCGCCAACCGCCGCACCGAGTAGCGAGCCCACGGCCCGCTCGACATCCACTTGTGTCAGGGCGCTCACCAAGAACCCCTCCCCTCGCCTACCCATGGCTGCTCAAGTATTCCGCGCGACATTCGGACGGCGTTGGTAACGCTGGCGGCGTCGAACAGGCCGGGAGAGACGATCCACTGAAGGTGGTTCGGGATAGCCACGGAGAGTTGCTCCAGTCGTACGAACTCGTTACTGGCGGCCTGTTCTGACGGGAACACGATGCCATAGGCAGACGTCAGAGGTATTGGTGCAGGAACGAGGATTTCGGCCTGGACGTCTGTCGGGCACCGCGGGTCATGATTTGTCCCACGGCTGTAGGTCTTGCCGTAGGAGCCAGAGACCGCTTCGGTGTAGCACGCGTCGAGGCCGGCGACGCCTGCCTCCTTGGACGCTCCGTAAGCGCCTGCGTTGCGTGGGCAAAACAGCGCGTCGGGAGTGGCTGCAACGTCACGGTCCAAGAGAATGCATACCCAGTCCGGGAAGTTGTGGGCGTCGGGCCTGTGCCTGACCTTGTTCAGGTAGAACACGTTCGGGTACTCCAAGGAGCAGCTGACCTTGTCGGGATGGTTGTCGAGGCGCTGCAGATCGTTCGCCGCGTAGATGGCGCGGGCGTCGTCGCCCATGTCCTTCACCGATCGGATCGCTTGGTCGATCAGGATGTTGGGCAAGTTTCGGGCGGGCGTGACGTGAGCGAGTCGGGTCACGCCGCGAACGGCAAGTGCATCAGCAACCCAGGCGTCAACGGTCATGACGTGGTCACCTCGTACAGGTCGTACAAATCTGGCGTCGCTGGAGGCAGCAGCGTCGTGAGAGCCCCGGTATGGGAGATGATCAGCTCGTCGCGTGCGCGGGTAACGCCAACATAGAGGAGGCGGCTCTCGCGGCTGGCAGCCTCGTCAGGCCCGAACGCAGCGATGGTATCGGCGTGGGGCCGTCGACCATCGCTGCAGTACGGCAGCACAACTACGTCGAACTCCAGGCCCTTGCCGGAGTGATAGGTGCCGGCGTAGACGCCGCTAGGCGCTTGCCAGGTCGCGATCGAGTTGTTCTCGTGCAGCATCGTCACCCGAGTAGTCCGACGCACCTCAGCGATCGCGGCGCGAGCCTCTGCTCGGGTCCGGGTCAGGATTCCCACGCGTGCGGTGCGACCGGCCGACTGGACGGCGTCCCGGACGACGAGAGCTTCGTCATCGCTGGACCCGCACGCGATGAGAGTCGGCTTGGCACCGGCGGCGCGGATCGGCGCACGCGGTTCGACCAAGTCCGCGGAGTCCTTGAAGTGCGGCATGTTCGCCAGGGCGATCGCGAGCCGTGCAATCTCTGGGGAGTTGCGGTAGTTGTCGATGAACGTCTCGACCTTGCCAACCGCGAGCCCACACGACCGCCACGACACGCGCTGGCCGTAGATCTGCTGGGCGTAGTCCGCGAACAGCGTGAGGCTTCCGTCAGGCGGAATCGCGGCTGCCAGCGACCGGATGGCCTCGGGTGTCAGATCCTGGGCTTCGTCGACGACGATGTGCTTGTAACGACGTTTCGACGAGTCCACATGGAGCTGCGCCTTGACGGCCGACGGCAGTGACGCCCAGTCGTAGTGCAGGCCCGCGGCCTTGCGGGCTGCCACATATGTCTCCCTGATTGCCCAGACCGCCTCGCGCTGGCGGCGCTGCAGCGGTTCCTGGCGACCAACTCGCTCCGCGTCGAAGTACTCGGCGTCGGTAGACAGCCCGTTGCCCTCGATCCACGCCAGCTCGTCAAGAAAGAAGTCGGTCGGGCGGGTGAAGAACCGGGCTCCTGGCCGGTAGCCGGCCGCGACATCCCTGACCGCGCCTTCGACGAGTGCTTCACGCTGGTCTGAGCCGGCAATCTGCCCGTAGCCCATCAGGCCCTGTGATGCCAGGTAGCCCCGTCCGAACCGGCCGTAGGTCTCGATCGTGACATCACCGGGGTGGTCCGATGCCAGGTGCTGGATGTAGGTGACCAGCGACTTGTTGTAGGTCAGCAGAAGGACCGGACCGGCGTTCTCAGTTCCAGGTTGCGCCAGATAGAAGGCGCGGTGCACGGCCATGACCGTCTTGCCTGTGCCTGCCGTACCGAGGATCACATGGTGGCCTCTTGGGGGCATGTACACGACGTAGTGCTGCCGCCCCTGGGGCGTGGGTAGTCCCATACCAATCACTCGCCCTGTAGATCACCGGCGGCCGGGAGTAGTGCACCGCCGAGAGGGCAGTAACTGTATGGGGCCACGGGGCGCATGACCAGACCGAGCAAAAAGATCACCCCTGGCAGTGCATCGTTCGTGGACTGTGGCTAGGGCATCCGCTCTTTCGTCGAGAAGCAGGGGTCGACCAGCACGCGTGAGGGAGTCTTTCGGTTGAGTTTTCGCAACTAAGCGGTGACGAAGACAACGCGAAGACCCCTCGGAGGACTGTGCGCTATCGAGGGTCTTCGACGGGACCTCGCCACCCTGTTGTAGAGAATGAAGGAAAGCGACTGATTCGGTGCGCCTGGGCAGACTCGAACTGCCGACACCCGCTTTAGGAGAGCGGTGCTCTATCCACTGAGCTACAGGCGCCCGCGTCTCTCCGGGAGGAGATCCGCGCGCGGCGGCCGGGTGAAGCCCGGACCGCGCCACACAGCCTACCGGCCGCCCGGCCCGGCGCGCTAAGCGCCCGGGTCGGGCGTAGGTGTCAATTGCGCAACATAGCTGACAAACCTTGACCAATCCCTCTCCGAACCACAACGATGCTCAGCAACCCGGCGCGACGAGGCGCCTGGTCCGCACGACGGCCGTGCGGGCGGAGAGGATCGATGATGTTCCTTCGACAGACCAGGTCCCGGGGCGTGCTGGCCCTGGCGGCGGCCACCGCGGCGGGCGCGCTGCTCGCCGGCTGCTCCGGCGGCGGTGGGAGCGCACCCACGACGTCCAACCCGTACGCCTCGGCGGAAGGCATGGACTCGGCCAACGAGCTCGTGGCCGAGTACCCGCGCGAGGAGACGCTCTTCACGAGCGGCACCCAGTGGGGCCCGCCCACGTCGTGGAACCCGATCCCCAGCTCCGGGCACGCCACGGGCGCGCGCGGCCTGGTGTACGAGCCGCTGTTCCAGTTCGACCCGATCACCCTCGAGCTGACGCCCTGGCTCGCCGAGGGCGGCGAGTGGACCGGCGACGACACGTACGAGCTCACGCTCCGCGAGGGTCTGACCTGGCAGGACGGCGAGACGCTCGACGCCGACGACGTCGTCTTCTCCACCGAGCTCGGCAAGGTCGACGCCGTGCCGTACAGCAACCTGTGGACCTGGCTCGACAAGGTCGAGGCGACCGACGCGACGACCGTCGAGTTCACGTTCTCCGACCCCCGCTACCAGGAGTGGGACAACTGGCTCTACAGCACCATGGTCGTGCCCGAGCACATCATGGGGGACTGGTCGGACGAGGAGCTCCTGTCCAACCCGAACGAGGACCCGGTCGGCTCCGGCGCGTTCAAGTTCTCCGCCGTCGGCCAGGACCGCATGGTCTGGGAGCGCAACGACGACTGGTGGGCCCGCAGCGAGCTGGGCCTCGAGATGCCGATGAAGTACATCGTCGACGTCGTGAACACCTCGAACGAGGTGGCGCTCGGCATGATGCTGTCCGGCGGCCTCGACCTGAGCAACAACTTCCTGCCCGGCGTCAACCAGCTCGCCGACTCCGGTCAGGTGAGCACCTACTACGACGGCGAGCCGTACATGCTGGCGGCGGCGTCGGCGAACCTGATCCCGAACCAGACGCGGCCCCCGATGGACGACGTCGACTTCCGGCAGGCGCTCGCGCGGTCGATCGACGTCGACAAGATCGTGACGAACGCGTACGGCGGCCTCGTGGCGAAGGCGCACCCGTCGGGCCTGGTCCCGGCGTTCGAGGAGTACTACGACGAGGACGTCGTCGCCGAGCACGGCTTCACCTTCGACGCGGACGAGGCCAAGTCGATCCTGGCCGACGCCGGCTACGAGGACTCGGACGGCGACGGGTTCGTCGAGTCGCCCGACGGCGAGGCGATCGACCTGAAGCTCATCGTCCCGGCGGGCTGGACCGACTGGATGGAGGCCGCGCGCGTGATCGCCGAGGACGCCTCCGCCGTCGGCATCAAGGTCACGGCCGACTTCCCCGACGCGGGCGCCGTCGACGACGCGCGGGCCACCGGCGACTTCGACCTGGTGATCAACGGCAACGCGGGCGTGAGCAACACCCCGTGGACCTACTACAACTACGCGTTCTACCAGCCGATCCAGGAGCAGATGCTGGCGGGCAACTTCGGGCGCTACGAGGACGACGAGGCCTGGGACCTCGTCGAGCAGCTCTCGCGCACCGAGAGCGGCACGCCGGAGTTCTCCGAGACGCTTTCGCAGGTCCAGGAGAAGTTCATGACCGACCTGCCGGCCATCCCGCTCTGGTACAACGGCGCGTGGGCGCAGTACAACGAGTCGCAGTGGACCAACTGGCCCAAGGAGGGCCGCGAGGACGCGTACTTCCCGATCATGTGGAACGGGTACGTGCAGATGGGTGGCATCAACACGCTGCTCGCCCTCGAGCCGGCCTCCTGACGTATGCGCGGCTATCTCGCTCGTAAGACCGTCATCTACGGGCTGACGTTCGTCGTCGCGGTCACGCTGAACTGGCTGATCCCCCGGCTCATGCCGGGGGACCCGGTCCAGCGGATGGTGGCGCGCGCCGCCGTCCAGCACCCCGAGACGATCGCGGCCATGACCGCGTACTACGAGCGGACGTTCGGGCTCGACCTGCCGCTCTGGCAGCAGTACCTGAACTACTGGGCCGCGCTGTTCCGCGGCGACCTGGGCACGAGCGTGTGGCTGTTCCCCGCGCCCGTGGCCCAGGTCGTGCTCGACGCCGTGCCGTACACGCTCGGCATCATGATCCCCGCGATCCTGCTGAGCTTCGTGATCGGCAACAGCGTGGGGGCCATGGCGGCGCGCAGCGGCTGGCTCGACAACGTGGCCCTGCCCGTCGGGTACCTGATCACGGCCATGCCGTACATGTGGCTCGCGATCCTGCTCGCGTGGGGTCTCGGCGTCGCGCTCGGCTGGTTCCCCGTGGCGGGCGGGTACGACTTCGGGATGGTGCCGCAGTGGTCGTGGGCGTTCGCCGGCGACCTGCTGCAGCACTGGGTGCTGCCGTTCCTGTCGCTGTTCCTCGTGTCGCTGGGCGGCTGGGCGATCGGCATGCGCAACCTGATCATCTACGAGCTCGAGTCCGACTACGCGAACTACCTGTCCGCGCTCGGCGCGCCCAGGCGGCTCGTGCGGAGGTACGCGTTCCGCAACGCGATGCTGCCGCAGATCACGGGCCTGGCGCTGCAGCTCGGCACCATCCTGGGCGGCGCCCTGGTGACCGAGATCGTGTTCGCGTACCCGGGCCTGGGCAAGCTCGTGCTGTCCGCCATCCAGAACCAGGACTTCTTCCTGCTGCAGGGCACCCTGCTCTTCGTGGTGATCGGCGTGCTCCTGGCCAACTTCGTGATCGACATCGTCTACGTGCTGGTGGACCCCCGCACGCGGACCGGACTGACGGGGGCCACCTCATGACGGCGACACAACCTGCCGCGGCACCGGGGACCGAGGCGGCCGAACCGCCCGGGGCGGCCCCGTCGTCGTCGGCCACCGCCCGGAAACCCGGGGGAGACGCGCGCGAGACGCTGTACTTCGCGCTGCGCAACCCCAAGGTGGTGATCGGCTCGGTGGTGGTGCTCGCGTTCCTGCTGCTGGGGCTGCTCGGGCCGCTGTTCCTGAAGTTCGCGCCGATGGACTACGCGGGGCCGCCCATGGCGCCGCCGTCGGCGGACTTCCCGTTCGGCACGACGACGTTCGGGCAGGACGTCTTCGCGCAGTTCGTCGCCGGCCTGCGGTCCACGTTCCTCGTGGGCCTGCTGGGCGGCGGCGTGGCCGCCGTCATCGGCATGACCATCGGGTTCGTCGCGGGGTACTGCGGCGGCCTGATCGACGAGCTGCTCAACATGCTCACCAACGTGGTGCTGGTCATCCCGGGCTTCGTGGTGCTCATCATCATCAACGCCTACCTGGGCGTGCGCAGCGTGCCCATGCAGGCGCTCTACATCGGCGTCTTCTCCTGGCCGTGGGTGGCGCGCGCGGTGCGCGCCCAGACACTGTCGCTGCGCTCGCGGGACTTCATCGACCTGGCGCGGCTGTCGGGCGCCGGGGTGGGCACGATCCTGCGGCGCGAGGTCGCGCCCAACATGTACTCCTACCTCTTCATGACGTTCGTGCTGCTGTTCGGCGGGTCCATCCTGACGGCGGCGTCGCTCGACTTCATCGGGCTGGGACCCACCAACGCGATGTCGCTCGGCCTGATGATGAACCAGGCCGTGCAGTGGAGCGCGCTCCATCTCGGGCTGTGGTGGTGGTTCGTCCCACCGGGGCTGGGGATCACGCTCATCGTGGGCTCGCTCTACATCATGAACGTGGGCCTCGACGAGGTCTTCAACCCCAAGCTGCGGGAGATGTGATGACCCTTTCCGTGACCGACCTGAGGGTCCACTACCGCACCCTGCGCGGCCCCGTGAAGGCGCTCGACGGCGTCAGCTTCGAGGTGGCCGACGGCGAGATCATGGGCATCGCCGGGGAGTCGGGCTGCGGCAAGACGACCCTCGGCAAGGCCCTGATCCGCCTCGACACCCGCATGGAGCACGTGGGCGGCACCGTCGCCCTCGACGGGGAGAAGCTCCCCATCGCCGACGACGGCGCCATGCGCCGCCACCGCTACCGCGAGGTGTCCCTCATCCCGCAGTACGCGATGTCTGCGATGAACCCGACCCGCAAGATCGGCCGGATGATCCGCGACCTGCTGGCCGCGCACAACGTGCGGTACACGGAGGTGCTGCCCGAGCTCGAACGGCGTCTGGACCTGGTCGGCCTCGACGCCGAGGTGCTGAAGCGCTACCCGATCGAGCTGTCCGGGGGCATGAAGCAGCGCGTCGTGCTGGTGCTCTCCACGCTGCTCAACCCGTCGCTGCTGATCGGCGACGAGGTGACGTCCGCGCTCGACGTGTCCTCGCAGAAGGCCGTGGCCCGCGCGCTCGTCGAGTTCCGCGACCACGGGTTCGTGCGCTCGATGATCGTCATCACGCACGACATCTCCGTGCTGTTCCAGGTGGCCGACACGATCCTGGTCATGTACGCCGGGCACCTCGCCGAGAAGGCGCCGGCCCGGACCATCATCGAGGAGCCCCTGCACCCCTACACGAAGATGCTCATCGGGGCGCTGCCCAAGGTGGGCGACCGGTACGAGGAGCAGCAGCTCGACGGCATCGAGGGGCGACCGCCGTCGCTGCTGAACCCGCCCGCGGGCTGCCGGTTCCGCGACCGCTGCCCCCTGTCCCACGACAAGTGTGCCGAGGCGCCGCCGTTCCGCGAGGTCGCCGAGGGTCACCAGGTCGCGTGCTGGGCGGTGAGCTGATGCTGACCCTCAGCGCCCTCGACAAGGTCTACAAGACGGGCACGTTCGGCACCTCCGACCTGCACGCCGTGCGACACGTCAGCCTCGACGTGCAGCGTGGCGAGGTGGTCTCCCTCATCGGGGAGTCCGGCAGCGGCAAGTCGACCATCGGCAAGATGGTGCTCCACCTGCTCGACTCCACGGGCGGCACCATCACGTTCGACGGGCAGGACGTGACGCGGCTGGGGTTCCGGGCCCGGCGGGACTACTACCGCAAGGTCCAGGGCGTGTTCCAGGACCCGTTCAGCTCGTTCAACCCCATCTTCAAGGTGGACCGGACGTTCGAGACGCTGCGGCGCACCTACTTCCCGCGGGTGTCCCAGTCCGACTGGCGTGGCCGGCTGGAGGAGGCGCTCGGGGCGGTCAGCCTCGAACCCGGCGACATCCTCGGCAAGTTCCCGCACCAGCTCTCCGGCGGGCAGCTCCAGCGCCTGCTCATCGCGCGCGCCCTGCTGCTCGACATCGAGCTGCTGGTCGCCGACGAGATCATCTCCATGCTCGACGCCTCCACCCGCATCGACGTGCTCAACCTGCTCGGCGAGCTCAAGTCGCGCGGCCTCGGCATCCTGTTCGTCACGCACGACCTCTCGCTCGGCAACTACGTCTCCGACCGCGTCGTCATCCTCTACAAGGGGCGCATCGTGGAACAGGGCGTCACCAGCGCCGTCTTCGACGACCCGCTGCACCCGTACACCCGCGACCTGCTCGCCTCCGTGCCGCACCTCGACCGCACCTGGGACGAGGTCGAGGCCGAGGAGTCGCAGCGGTCCGCGCGGCTCGCGGGGCGGTGCCTGTACCACGAGGCGCTCGCGGCCCAGGGGCGTGCGCTGGGCGAGGAGGCCGACGGCGGTCCGGCGGGCGGGGTGCCCGACGACGTCGGGCTGGTCGAACACGCGCCCGGCCACTTCGTGGGGTGCTTCCGCAAGGCGGCCGAGGAGGAGTGCCCGGCGGGGGCGTGACTCGGTCCCTGACCGGGGGCGCTTACTCCTTGATCAGGACCGGCACGCCCGGGTCGAGGCCGGTGAGGCGCTCGAAGTCGGACGGGGTCAGGCGGAGGCAGCCGTTGCTGACCGCCTGGCCCTGGCCCTCGCCGACGTGCAGCGCCGTCGCGGCGTAGTCCGTGCCGTAGAAGCCGTCGAGGGACTCGCTCTGCAACGACAGGAACACCGACATCCCGGTGTTCACCGCCTCCGTGACCGTGAAGACCTGGGTGACCCCGAGCGGCGTCGGCGTCTCGGGCGCGCCGATCGCGATCGGGAGCTCGTCCGTCGTGCCGTCGCCACGGGTGACGGTCACGGTGCGGTCCGAGAGGTCGATCACGAGCGAGCGCTTCTCGTCCTCGACCACGACCTGGTCGGCGGCCACCCAGCCGGACACCCCGTTGACCTTCGCGGGGTCGTCCGACGGCAGCGCCCCGCGGCCGTAGGGGATGAGCACCTCGACCCAGTCCTCGTTCTGCTCCAGCACCAGCCAGCGAGCGTCGGCGTCGTAGTAGTCGGACTCCAGGGCGAGCACGGGCGGCTTCGTCAGGTCGGGCTCCGCCCACACGGGGATGCGGCCCTTCGTCGGCTGCGCGGCCTTGCCGGGCAGACCGTCGAGCGTGTCGAGCTTGGTCAGGGGGAGCTCGCGGGGGAGCATCCCGTCGATGTCGGGCGTGGACAGGGCCGCGAGCGAGTACCCGGCGGCCTGCGGCTCGGCCTTGGCCGGCGTCGGGCTGGCGGACGGCGACGGGCTTGCCGACGGCGCCGCCTCGGCCGCATCGGGCCCGCCCCGCAGCCCGAACCACACCGCCGTACCGACGAGTGCGACCGCCACGACACCGGCAACCCAGATCCAGGCCCGAAGCCTCTGCGACATGCGTGTTCTCCCCCTGCGTCCACTGCCTGCCTGGTCCGACGGCGTTCCCATCGTGCCCCGCGCGCCGGTGACGCGCGCAGCCGAGCCACTGAAGATACCGGCTTGTCACAGTTGTCCGATATCTTCGTGCCCGCCCGTATGACGATCCGAACTGTTGTTCGGTTCCGGCGCGGGGCAGTTGACCGTCAGGCCCCCGACGAAGGAGAGATCACCGTGGCCCCCGCCGACCGGACGTTCCCCGTCACGACCGTCCCGACGCGCCGTTCCCGCAACCTGGTACTCACGGGCGCGATATCCGTCGCCCTCATCTCGACCGGGTCCGCGTACCTGGCGATGGTCCAGTTCGGCATCGACGTCCTCGCCATGAGCCAGGGCACCGCGTACGCGACCGCCGGCGTCTTCGAGCTGTCCCTGGTGACCGTCGCCCTGCTGGCCCGCGAGGCCGCGCGCGACAACCGGCCCGGCGGCACGCTGCTCGCCCTGACCTGGGCGCTCTCGTCGGCCTCCGGCGTGTTCGCCGCCTGGCACGAGGCGTACATCGGGCACCCCGTCGGCGCCGTGCTGTTCCGGTTCATCGTGCCGCTGCTCGCCGCGCTCATGTGGCACCTCGCCCTCATCGGCGACCGGCACCTCGCCACCGGCACGTCCTGGTCCGCGCTGCGGCAGTCCGCGCGCATGCACGCCCTGTTCCTCAGCACCGAGGACCTGTTCCGGGCGCAGAGCCTCAACGACGGGTCGCGGACCGCGCGCCGTCGGCTCACCCGCGCCGAGGCCGGCCGCCGTCGGGCCCGCTCCGTGGCCCTGCGCACCGTGCCACCCACCGAGATGCGTGCCCAGGTCGCGGCCTGGTGCGAGGCGCTCGCTGCGGTGGGCGACGGGACCGCCGACGTCGCCCGGCTGCACCTGGCCGACCGGCAGCGGCTCACCGGCATCCTGGTCGACGAGCCGATGGACGGCCGTAGTGGCGACTCGCGGACCGAGGTGGGGGCGCTCGACTACGAGCGCTGGGCCGCGGACGCGGTGGCCGCCGAGTTCGGGGACCGGTTCGACGGCAGGCCGGGTGACGGTGGGCGGTTCGTCGGCGCCGGCGTCGGGCCGGACGGTGCGGGTGCGCGGTTGGACGGCGTCGGGGCGGGGCTGGACGGCGGGGCGCAGCCCGTCGGCGTCGGCGCGCGTGGCGACGGCTCCGGCGAGCCGGACCCGGACCCGGAGCGCACCGCCGGGCGCCGGACCGCGGCCCTCGACATGGGCCGCCAGGGCGTGACCGAGCGCGCGCCGGAACCCGACACGATCCCGGACGAGGTCGTCGACCCGGTCCAGGCAGCGGACCGTGCCACGGCGAACGTCCGGGAGGCGATGCCCGCCCGCCGTCCGCCCCGCCGGAACATCGGGCTGGGCACGCGCGAGGCCGACCAGATGCTCGACCTGCGGGCCGAGGGCCGTCCGGTCCGGGAGATCGCGAAGGAGGTCGGCGTCAGCGAGTCGACCGTACGCAAGCGCCTGCGCGAGTACGAGGCGACGGGCCCGATCCCGATCGTCAAGGCGCGCTGACCCCCCGGCTGACGGCTGACGGCTGACGGCTGACGGCTGACGGCTGACGGCTCGGCGGCGCGCGCCGCGCGGCCCGCGACTCCGCCGGGCCCGCGACGCGAGCTCGGTCGACTGCCCGGGAAGCTCTCTCCTTTGAGACCTAAGTTTCTTCGCTTTGGACCAGTCCAAAGCGAAGA
Organism: Promicromonospora sukumoe; assembly: GCF_014137995.1. NCBI lineage: Bacteria > Bacillati > Actinomycetota > Actinomycetes > Micrococcales > Promicromonosporaceae > Promicromonospora > Promicromonospora sukumoe. The sequence continues at coordinate 950,122 of NZ_JACGWV010000002.1, read as the reverse complement.
AACTTAGGTCTCAAAGGAGATCGACTTAGGTCCCTCAGGGGATCGGCGGACAGCGGACATCGGACGGCGGCGCGTTGTCGGCTGGTCCGTCGCGGCGCTGGTGGGTCCGTCGGCCGGACGGCGGCGGCTAGTCCGTCGCGCGGGCGTGGGCGATGTGGCCCAGGGAGCGCCAGACCAGCACCAGCGTGATGCCCGCACCGGCGCACGCGAACCACCACGGCGCCACGAGGCCCCAGTGCTCGGCGATCACACCGCCGATTCCCTGCCCGACGACGAGCCCGCCGAACACGCAGATCATGTTGATCGAAGCGACCCGGCCCTGGAACGCCTTGGGCACCGCGCGCTGCCGCACCGTCGTCGACAGGGTGCCCCAGACGAACGCGTAGACGCCGAACTCGAACATGATGAGGATCGCGACCCAGCCGGTCGTCGTCAGCGCGAACGCCGCGTGCGTGAGCACCTCGAGGGTGAGGCAGACGCGGATCAGCGTCGCCAGGTTCACGTGTCGTTCCAGCCACCCGTAGACCAGGATGCCGACGATGCCGCCCACCGCGCTCGCCGTGGTGAGCAGGCCGTAGCCGACCTCGCTCATGTGCAGGTGGTCCAGGGAGTACTTGACGAGCACGCCCCACGGCGCGGCCCAGGTCACGTTGAAGACCAGGATGACGATGCAGAGCGTGCGCACGGGCGGGTGGTGCCACACCCAGCGCAGGCCCTCGGCGATGTCCTTGCGGACGTGGGAGTCGGCGTCGCGCACGGTGACGAACGAGGTGCCGGGCGGGGCGGTGATGCGCGAGACGAGCACGATCGCCAGCGCCACGCAGACCACCTGGATCACGAACGGCCACACCATGCCGGCGGCGAAGAGGAACGCGCCGACCGGCGGGCCGACGAGCTGGTTCGCCGCGAGGAACCCGGCCTGCATGCGCTGGTTGCCGGCGCCGAGGTCGGCGGGGGCCACGAGCGTGGGCAGGAGGGTCTGCTGGGTGGTGTCGGCGAAGACCTCGGCGGTGCCGTAGAGGAACATCGCGGCGAGCACCATGGAGATGCTGACCGTGCCGGTCCCGATGAAGACGCACAGGACGGCGATGACCACGGCCCGGATCGCGTTGGCGACGATGACGACGAGGCGCCGGTCCAGCCGGTCGGCAAGCGCTCCGGCCCAGAGTCCGAACATCAGCCACGGCAGCCGCTGGAGCATCGCGGCGAGGGCGACGAGGAACGCGCTGTCGGTCTGCGACGCGACGAGCAGGGGGCCTGCGGCGAGCGCGATCCCGTCGCCGATGTTGCTCGTCCAGGACCCCGCGACGAGCCAGCGGAACGGCCGGCCGAGCCGGCGCGGGAAGACTGCCTCGACGAGTGCGCTCACAAACGTTCGAGTCTAGGAGCCGTCGTCCAGGCTTTTTTCCAGGACGGCGCGGGGGTACCCAGGAACGGCGGAATGTCGGGGTTCCGAGGGCCTCCGGCGAGGCGAAAACTTGCACCTCGACGACGTTCTTGTGACCTGTTTTCCGCGACCTGGACGACCGTCCGAGTTGGTGTTGACGTCCGCCTGGAACAGGTGCACACTCTCACAAGACGGTGCGCATCGCCCGCCCCCTGCGCGGTGCGCACCGTCATTTCCCCGGTGGACCTCGGTCCACCTGCTGAGCCCCTTCGGACCCCCTGCCGGAGGGGCTTTTGCATGCCGTGAGCCGTTTCGCGGGGCGTCCCGGGATCACCCCGCCCCACGTCCGAGGCGCGCCCGTCGGAGTCCTGATTCACCCGCTCCGGACTCCTTCCGGGCGCACATCACCCGGGTGACTTCCGATGCGCGCGCCCCGGACCTCGCCCGGGGTGCGGTGTGTCGCGCGGCGTGGCGTCCGGACCTTGTGGACACCGCGCGGTTAGTTTGCTGGGGTGAACGCTGCACGCCGCCAGACCGCAGCCGCTCCCGAGATCTCGGTCGACCTGTCCGAGGAGCTCTCGGCCGCGCTGAAGGACGAGAACGTGGACCCAGCCGCTGAGCTGGCCGCGTCGGAGGCCCCGGGGTCCACACCGGACGCCGTCCGGGACCCCATGGCCGAGTCGGTCGCGCAGTGGCGCGCCGGGCTGGTGCACCTCGCCGGGGGTTCCTCCCTGGCCGACGTCGGACTGCTCGGCGAGGCCGTGATCGATCTGTCCGCCGCCCACCCGTCGGGGGTCGCCCAGCTCTTCGCGGGCCGGCCCACCCGCTTGTCCAGCCTGGTGCGCGAGTCCGGCGCGCTGCCGACCGCCCGCCGTCGGGCACGGGCCGTCGCCGCGCGCTCCGCGGAGCACGCACAGCGTTACGGGGTGTCGCCCACCTACCTGGCGATCGGCGTCGCGACCTGGACCGAGCGGCCCGGCGGCCGCGCGGACAACGACTCGGACGACATGGAGGCGCTGACCCGCGTGCTCGGCCCGGCGTCGGTGCGCTACGCGCAGTCCGCCTCCGCGCAGTCCGCCCCCGAGACAGGCGGCGACTCCGTCGACAGCCCCGCCGACGCGCCCGCGCTGACCGGGTCCGTGCCGATCGTGACGCTGGCGATGCCCGCGGGCGGCGCCGCGGCGTCGGACGAGGACGACCAGGAGCCGCGCGTGGTGCGCGCGCCCGTGCTGCTGCGACCCGTCATGCTCACGCCCCGCAGCGACGGCGAGGGCGACTACGACATCACGCTCGACCCCACGGCCGAGCTCAACCCCGTGGTGGCGCGCACGCTGCGCGCCCACGGCGCGCTGCTCGACCCGGTCGCGCTGGCGAAGGCGACGTTCACGCTGGCGGGCTTCAACCCGGCGGACGTGCTGGACCGGGTCGCGAGCCTCGGGTCCGCCGTGCTGAGCGAGTTCCGGCTGGACCGGCGGATGCTGGTGGGCACGTTCGTGCACCCCGGCCAGGTGCTGGTCGACGACCTAGACGAGCTCGGCTCCGGCCTGCGGGACCACGAGGTGGTCGCCGCGCTCGGCGGCGTCGACGCGTCGGTGACGAAGCTCGGGCAGGTGGAGCTCCCCGAGCCGCGCGTGGGCGACGCCGACCCGGCGCACGAGCGCGGCGTCGGCGACCTCGACCCGCACCAGCGGCACGTCGTGGACGCGCTCGCGACGGGCAGCCACCTGTTCGTCGACGCCCCGGTCGGGTCCGACGTCGCGGGCACGCTCTCCGCCGTCGTCGCCGAGGCGAACGCCAGCGGCCGGTCCGTGCTGTACGTGCCGGGGCACCGCCGGGCCGCGGACGCGCTGGCCGCCCGGCTCGACACGCTCGGCCTGGGCGGGCTCCTGCTCGACATCGCGCCCGTGCCGACCTGGCGCACCTCGACGTCGCGCCGCCTGCTGGAGGCGATG